>NZ_CP114909.1:5910000-6210000 GCF_027497355.1 Micromonospora sp. WMMA1947
ACCAGACCGGCCTCGGTCAGCGCGGCGCGCAGGGTCTCCGGGGCCAGCTCGTCGAGCGAGCCGCGCCCGAACAGCGCCTGGCTCGCCGCCACCGCCTGCGCCATCTCCCGCTCGCCGTGCACCAGCGTGGTGAGCTCCTCGGCGAGCGCCCGCTGGGCCAGGCGCGCCTGCGGGCGTTCCGCTGTCGCCTTCTCCAGCTCCTCCAGCTCCTCGCGGGAGCGGAAGCTGAAGTACCGCAGGTAGCGGCTGACGTCGCGGTCGTCGGCGTTGACCCAGAACTGGTAGAACGCGTACGGGCTGGTCATCTGCGGGTCGAGCCAGACCGTGCCGGTCTCGCTCTTGCCGAACTTGGTGCCGTCGGCCTTGGTGACGAGGGGCGTGGTGAACGCCTCCACCGGCCCGGCGCCGCGCCGCCGGATGTAGTCCACCCCGGCGGTGATGTTGCCCCACTGGTCGGAGCCGCCGTACTGGAGCCGGCAGCCGTGCCGGCGGTGCAGCTCGAAGTAGTCGTTGGCCTGCAGGAGCTGGTAGCTGAACTCGGTGTAGCTGATGCCCGTCTCCAGCCGCGCCTTGACCACCTCGCGGGCGAGCATCTTGTTCACCGGGAAGTGCTTGCCGACGTCCCGGAGGAACTCGACCACCGACATCTCGCCGGTCCAGTCCAGGTTGTTGACGAGTTGCGCCGCGTTCTCCCCGGTGTACGTGACGAACGGCGAGAGCTGCTCGCGGATGCGCTCGACCCAGCCGGCGATCACCTCGGGCGGGTTCAGCGTCCGCTCCGCGCTCTCCTTCGGGTCGCCGATCTGCCCGGTGGCGCCACCGACGAGCAGCAGCGGCCGGTGCCCAGCCTGCTGGAGCCGGCGGGCCATCACGACCTGCATCAGGTTGCCGATGTGCAGGCTCGGCGCGGTGGGGTCGAAGCCCACGTAGAAGGTGGTGCTCCCGCCGTCGAGCAGCTCGCGCAGTTCGTCGAGGCCGGTCGAGTCCTGGATCAGGCCCCGCCACAGCAGGTCGTCGGTCAGGGAGTCCCGCCCCTGCGGGAGGTTGCTGTCGGTCACGGTCACCGATTCTCCCCCATTGCCGGGCCCGGCCCGTACCGGGTTTGCCGAGGTGCGGCCGACTAGGCTGGCGGCGCCGTCGAACGCGAGGAGGAACCGCGGTGGACATGCCGAACCTGACCGGTGGCTTCGTGGCCCTGCTGGGCCTGACGTTCGACGAGGTCAGCGGGGACCGGGTGGTGATCCGGTGGAAGGTGCGCCCGGAGCTGCACCAGCCGTACGGGATCCAGCACGGCGGCGTCTACTGCTCGGTGGTGGAGACGGCGGCCAGCATCGGCGGCGCGCTCTGGCTGGGCGACAAGGGCAACGTGGTCGGGGTGTCGAACCAGACCGACTTCCTGCGCGCGGTGCGCGACGGCGAGCTGACCGCCGTCGGCACGCCGGTGCACCGGGGCCGCAGCCAGCAGTTGTGGCTCGTGGAGATCACCGACGCCGACAGCCGGCTGGTGGCCCGCGGCCAGGTGCGGCTGCAGAACCTCACCGCCTCCTGACGCATTCGCCCGAAACCGGGCACTGACGGCGATATCGTCGCCTCGGTGAGGACGTTCGCTCCCGGCCCGACGTGAGGAAGCTGTTCGCCGCCACGCTCGGCGTGCTGTCGGCCGTCGGCGGCTTCGTCGACATCGGTGACCTGGTGGCGGCCAGTCAGGCCGGCGCACTGTTCGGCATGGCCCACACCTGGGTGCTGCTGGTCGGAGTGGTCGGCATCTGCGCGTACGCGGAAATGGCCGGCCGGATCGCGGCGGTGAGCGGACGGGCGGTGTTCGACCTGGTCCGGGAGCGGCTCGGGCCGCGGGTGGCACTGCTCAACCTGGTCGCGTCGTGGCTGGTCACCGTCGTCACGCTCGCCGCGGAGCTGGGCGGGGTGGCGCTGGCGCTGCAACTGGCGACCCGGCTGAGCCACCTGTTCTGGGTGCCGCTCGCAGCGCTGGCGGTCTGGCTGGTGCTGTGGCGGCTGCGCTTCGAGCTGATGGAGCGGATCTTCGGCCTGGCCGGGCTGGCGCTGCTGGTGTTCGCGGTCGCGCTGGTGGCGCTGCCGACCGACTGGCCGGCACTCGGGCAGGGCGTGTGGCAGGTCAGCGCGTCCGGGCACGGCTGGCCGCTGTACTGGTTCGTGGCGGTGGCGCTGTTCGCCTCGACTGTGAGCCCGTACGAGGTGTTCTTCTTCTCCTCCGGCGGCGTGGAGGAGCGGTGGGGCGCGGCGGACCTGGCGCGGGCCCGCTCGAACGTGCTGATCGGCTTCCCGGTGGGCGGGTTCCTGGCGTTGTCGCTGGTCGCCGTCGCGACAGTGGCCTACCACCCGTCGGAGGCGTCGTTGAGCACGCTCGACGAGGTGGCGCGGCCGGTGGCGACGGCGCTCGGCGGCGCCGGCCTGGCCGCCGCGGTGCTCGCGTTCTTCGCGGTGACGTTCGGCGCGGCGCTGGAGACCGGGCTGTCGGCGGCGTACGCGGCGGCGCAGTACTTCGGGTGGCAGTGGGGCAAGCGGGTCCGCCCCCGGGAGGCGGCCCGGTTCCACAGCGTGCTGCTCGTCGGGCTGCTGCTCGGTGTGGTGATGCTGATGACGACGGTGGACCCGGTGCGGCTGACCGAGTACATGCTGGTGCTGAGCGCTGTGGTGCTGCCGCTGACGTACCTGCCGATCCTGGTCGTCGCCAACGACCGCGGGTATCTCGGCGACCGGGTCAACGGGCGGTGGATGAACCTGCTCGGCGCGGTGTTCCTGCTGCTCATCGTCGCGGCGTCGGTGGCGGCGATCCCACTGGCGATCATGACGGGGATGGGGCGATGAGGGTCCAGCTCGCCAAGCGGCTGCTCGACCGGCAGATCGTCGACGTGGACGGGCGGCTGGTCGGGCGGGTCGACGACATCGCGTTCGCCGTCGACGACGAGGGTTTCCCGTACGTCGACTGCCTGCTCACCGGGCAGGGCGCCCTCGGGGAGCGGATCGGCGGGCGGGTCGGGCGGCTGCTGGTGGCGGTGGCGGACCGGTTCACCGACGACCCGCCGGTGCCGCCGTTACGCGTACCGCTGTCCCAGGTGGCCCGCGTGGACAGCGCGGTGCGGCTGCGCTGCCCGGCTTCGGACCTGCCGCCGTCACCGGTGGAGGCGTGGCTGCGCCGGCACCTGATCGAGCGCATCCCGGGGTCCGGCCGTGCGAGCGGGTGAGCTGCTCGGCCGCACCGCGTACGACCTGCACGGGCGGAGGCTGGGCCGGGTGGTGGACGTGGTGGTGCGTGGCGGGTGGCCACCGGACCGGCTGCTGATCACCGACGTGATCGTCGCCGGGCACTGGTGGACCCGGGTGATCAGCGGGCTGATCGGCCCCGAGCTGCACCCGTCCGGGCCGTGGCTGTTGCGGGTGATCGCCCGGCTGGTCGGGCGGAGCACCCGTCAGCTGCCCGCCGACGCGGTGCAGCTGCTCCCGCCGGTGCCCGGTTTCCCGTTCGGCCCGCCGGCCGGAGGCCGCTGAACCGGGCACCGGGAGAACCGGCGCCGGTCAGCGGCGGGCGTCGTCGAGTTCCGGCGCGTCGGCCGGGTCGGCCGCGTCGCCTGTGGTGTCGTCGTCCGGGGAGCCGTCGTGGCGGCTGCGGCGGCGTACGTGCACCTCGGTGATGGCCCGCTGGTCGACGTCGGCCACGGACAGCTCCCAGCCGTCCACGGTGACCTGCTCCCCCGCCACCGTCGGGATGTGCCCGAGGCAGATCAGCACCAGCCCGGCGACGGTGGTGTAGTCGCCGGCCGGCCGGTTCGGCAGCTCCACGCCGAGGTCGGTCAGGTCGTGCACCGGGAACGTGCCGGGCAGCACCAGCGTGCCGTCGGCCTCGGTCCGCACGGCGCGCAGGTCCCGGTCGGTCTCGTCGTAGATCTCGCCGACGATCTCCTCCAGGATGTCCTCCAGCGTCACGATCCCGTCGACCGCGCCGCGCTCGTCGACCACGAGCGCGATGTGCTGGCGTTCGGCCTTGAACTGGCGCAGCGCGTCGACCACCGGCAGCGAGTCGGGCAGCAGCATCGGCGGGCGGGCGATCTCGTCGACCGGCCGGTCGTCGGAGACGCCGACCAGGTCCCGCAGGTGGATCACGCCCACCGCCTCGTCCAGGCCGCCGTGGCGGACCACCGGCGCCCGGGAGTGGCCGGTCGCCGCCAGGACGAGCCGGGCGGCCTCCGCGGTGGTGCCGCTGTCGAGCGTGAAGACCTGCAACCGGGGTACGAGCACCGCCCGCAACTGCCGGTCGGCGATCTCCACCGCGCCGGCGATGATCGTGCGCTGTTCCTTGGTGAAGCCGTGGTTGCCGGCCACGATGTCGCGCAGTTCGTCCGGGCCGATCTCGTCCGGCTCGGCCTTCGGGTCCAGACCGAACAGGCGTACCACCAGGTCGGTGGTGGCGCCCAGCAGCCAGACGGCGGGCCGGGTGATGCTGGACAGCACGTCCAGCGGGCGGGCCACCAGCAGCGCCCACCGCTCGGCCGACTGCATCGCGATCCGCTTCGGCGCCAGCTCACCGAAGACCAGCGTGACGAACGTGAGCACCAGCGTGACAGCGACGATGGCGACGGTCTCGGCGGCGTTGCCGAAGACGCTGAGCAGCGGCACGAGCGGCCGGGCCAGCGACACCGCGGCGGCGGCGGAGGCCAGGAACCCGGCGAGCGTGATGCCGATCTGGATCGTGGCCAGGAACCGGTTCGGATCCTTCGCGAGGCGGGCCAGGGTCCGTCCGCCGCGGCTGCTGCGCTCCAGCCGCTGCACCTGGCTGTCGCGCAGGGACACCAGTGCCATCTCGCTGCCGGCGAACGCCGCGTTGAGGATCACCAGCACACCGACCAGGGCAAGCTGGCTCCAGTAGCTCTGCACGACCGGTTATCTCCCTCGGCCCGATCCGGGTCGGCCGATGGCCGACTCGCCGGCCGGCAGATCCGGTCGGCGTGGCCCTCTGTTGCCCCGCGGGCCCGCCGCTGAATCATGACCGGCTCCGGCGTGGACCGCCGGAGCCGGGTCTCAGGCCGGTACGGGCAGGTCGAGCACGTACGCGCCGCCCTCGGAGCGGAATCCGAGCCGGTGGTAGTAGGGGGCGACCATGCCGGGCGGGCTGACCACCCGGCGGAAACCCCGGTCGGTGAACAGCCGGCTGCGCCGGTAGACGAACTCCCCGGGCGTGAAGTCGCGGAACGGCGGGGTCACGTAGTCCAGGTCGATCTGGGCCACCCCGCCCGGTTCGGCGTGCGAGAGCATCACGCCGACCACCTCGTCGGCGCGTACCACCAGGAAGGCCGAGCGGTCCGGAGCGGCCGGGTCCCAGTGGAAGCCGGGGTTGAACCGGGCGATGTCGGCGGCGTGCACCCGCAGCGTGTGCGCCAGGAACGCGTCGCCGGTGCCCACCTCGACCACCTGGTAGGTCTGCTCGTCGTGCCGGGTGGCCAGCAGCTTGCGCAGGTACCAGACGTTGATCACGGCGAGCACCACGTTCAGCCCCACCATCGGCCAGACCTGCACGGCGGCGTTGTAGCCGATCAGGATGAGGCAGCCGACGAGGTTGAGCGCGCGCAGCCGCAGGATCCGGGTCTGCAGCAGGGACCAGACCAGCAGCGCGGAGCCGGCCCAGCCGACGAGTTCCAGCCAGTTCACCCGGGGAGACTAGCGGTCTGCCTGGTCAGACCCCTCGGCGGGCAGCTCCAGCACGTACTCCTCGACCTCGGTGCCGCGCGACGGGGCGTACCCGGAGTCCTCGCCGACCACGACGAAGCCGCACTTGCGCAGCACCGCGAGCGAGGCGGCGTTGTCCTTCGCGGCGCGGGCGTGCAGCGGCCGGTGCGGCACCTCGCGCAGCAGCGCGCGCAGCGCAGCGGTGGCGTGGCCGCGCCCCCAGTGCGCCGCGTCGATCCAGTAGCTGACCTCGGTCTGCTCGCCGACCGGGAACGCGGCGACCCGGCCGATCACCTGGCCGTCGACGGTGACGGCGCGGTTGACGATGCGCGCGTCGGCGCGGATGCGCGCCCAGTGCGCGTCGAACGCGGCCCGGTCGGACGGGTCCTTCGGGCCGAACGCGGCCATCCAGTTCGCCTGCGGGTCCTGCTCGTGGGCGAAGAAGGCGGGCAGGTCGTCGTCGCGCACCGGGCGGAGCAGCACCTCGTTGGTCACGGCCGGGACGATACGTGGCCCCACCGACACTCTCGGGACCTCCGGCCCGGTGTGTGTCCCGTCCGGCCCTGCCGCGCCGCCGCCCGCCCCGGTTACCAAGGAGGTGGAACGACGCAGTCGAGGAGGCCGGACCATGTCGAAGTACGTCTACGACTTCATCGAGGGTGACCGCAGCCGGGCCGACCTGCTCGGCGGCAAGGGCGCGAACCTCGCCGAGATGACCCGGCTCGGGTTGCCGGTGCCGCCCGGGTTCACCGTCACCACCGACGCGTGCCGGGCGTACCTGGCCACCGGCGCGCCGCCGGACGGCCTGTACGAGGAGATCAACGCGCACCTGCGGGAGGTGGAGGCGCGGCTGGACCGGTGGCTGGGCGACCCGAGTGACCCGCTGCTGCTGGCGGTGCGCTCCGGCGGGCGGTACTCGATGCCGGGGATGATGGAGACGATCCTCGACATCGGGCTCAACGACACCACGGTGGCCGGTCTGGCCGCACGCACCGGCGACGAGCGGTTCGCCTGGGACTCGTACCGGCGGCTGATCCAGATGTTCGGCCGGACCGTCCACGGCATCCCGGCCGACGAGTTCGAGCACGAGCTGGCCGCCCTGCGCGCCACCGCCGGGCCGGACGGGCCGGGCGCCGGGCAGCTGCGCGACCTGGTCGAGACGTACAAGAAGATCTTCGTCCGGCACGTCGGGCACGACTTCCCGCAGGCCCCGCACGAGCAGCTGTTCCTGGCCGTCCGCGCGGTGTTCGAGTCCTGGCACTCGGAGCGGGCCCGGATCTACCGGCGGCAGGAGCGCATCCCGGACGACCTGGGCACCGCCGTCAACGTGATGGCGATGGTGTTCGGCAACCTCGGCCCGGACTCCGGCACCGGGGTGGCGTTCACCCGCGACCCGGCCACCGGCGCCCCCGGCGTGTACGGCGACTACCTGACCGACGCGCAGGGCGAGGACGTGGTGGCGGGCATCCGCAACACGGTGCCGCTGACCGAGCTGGCCCGGCTGGACCCGGTCAGCTTCCACCGGCTGCGGGAGATCATGGCGACGCTGGAGCGGCACTACCGCGACCTGTGCGACGTCGAGTTCACCATCGAGCGCGGGAAGCTGTGGATGCTCCAGACCCGGGTCGGCAAGCGCACCGCGGCGGCGGCGTTCGTGATCGCCGCGCAGCTGGCCGAGGAGGGCCTGATCACCGCGGACGAGGCGCTGACCCGGGTCAGCGGGGCGCAGCTCGCCCAGCTGATGTTCCCGGCCTTCGACGCCGCCGGCGCGCCCGAGCCGCTCGCGGTCGGCGTCGGCGCGTCGCCCGGCGCCGCGGTCGGGCGGGTGGTGTTCGACTCGGCCGCCGCGGCGGCGGCCGACGGACCGGTGATCCTGGTCCGCCCGGAGACCAACCCGGACGACCTGCCCGGCATGATCGCCGCGACCGGGGTGCTCACCTCGCGCGGCGGGAAGACCTCGCACGCCGCGGTGGTGGCCCGGGGCATGGGCCGGACCTGCGTGTGCGGGGCCGAGGCGCTGGGCATCGACGTCGAGCGCGGCGAGTTCGCCGTGGGCGATCAGGTGGTCCGCGCCGGCGACCTGATCTCGATCGACGGCACCAGCGGGCGGATCTGGCTCGGCGAGGTGCCGGTGCAGCCGTCGCCGGTGGCCCGGTACCTGACCGGTGAGCTGCGGCCCGAGGCCGACCCGCTGGTCGCCGCCGTGCACCGGCTGCTCGGGCACGCCGACGCGGTGCGCACGCTCGGCGTCCACGCCAACGCGGACACGCCCGACGACGCCCGCCGGGCCCGTGAACTCGGCGCCGCCGGGATCGGGCTGTGCCGCACCGAGCACATGTTCCTCGGCGAGCGCCGGGAACTGGTCGAGCGGCTGATCCTCGCCGACGGCCCGGCCGAGGTGGGCGCGGTGCTGGACGAGCTGCTGCCGTTGCAGCGGGCCGACTTCCTCGGGCTGCTCACCGCGATGGACGGGCTGCCGGTCACCGTCCGGCTGCTCGACCCGCCGCTGCACGAGTTCCTGCCTCCGCTCGCCGAGCTGACCGCCCGGGTGGCGGGCGCGCAGGCGCGCGGCGAGGAACCGGGCCACGACGGCGTGCTGCTGGCCGCGGTGCGGCGGATGCACGAGACGAACCCGATGCTGGGGCTGCGGGGCGTACGGCTCGGCCTGGTGGTGCCGGGACTGTTCGCCATGCAGGTGCGGGCGCTGGCCGAGGCGGCCGCGCAGCGGATCCGGGCCGGCGCCGACCCGCGCCCGGAGATCATGGTGCCGCTCGTCGGGGACGTGCGGGAACTCGCCGCCGTGGCGGACGAGGCACGGCGGGTGCTGGCCGAGGTGCCCGACGCACCGGACATCCCGATCGGCACCATGATCGAAACGCCCCGGGCGGCGCTGACCGCCGGGGAGATCGCCGCCGAGGCGCGGTTCTTCTCCTTCGGCACCAACGACCTGACGCAGATGACCTGGGCGTTCTCCCGCGACGACGTGGAGGGGGCGTTCTTCTCCACGTACCTGGAACGGGGGATCTTCCCGGTCTCGCCGTTCGAGAGCATCGACGCCACCGGCGTGGGCCGGCTGGTCCGCCTCGCCGTCGCCGAGGGGCGGGCGGCCCGGCCGGACCTGACCGTCGGCGTCTGCGGTGAGCACGGCGGCGACCCGGACTCGATCGGGTTCTTCGCCGACGCCGGGCTCGACTACGTCTCCTGCTCGCCGTACCGGGTGCCGGTGGCGCGGCTGGCCGCCGGCCGCGCCGCCGTCGAGGCCCGTACCGAGAAGTCCGACTCCCGCTAGGAGGGCAGCGCCATGACCGCCATCTTCAACCCGACCGGACCGGCGCTCACGCCGCTCCCCCGGCCCGCGCCGCCGCAGGCCGCGACGCCCGCCCCCGCCCCGGCCGCGACGCCGGACGGGCCGGTCGGCCCGGTGCTGGAGCTGCCCGGGGACGCCGCGCTGGTGCCGGTGAACCGCGACGGCCGCCCGGTCGGCGTGTTCGTCGCGGCGGGCGGCCGGGTCCGCTACCGGCGCGTGGTCGAACCGGATCAGCTCGTCGCCGCCGCCACCGGGGCGTTCGCGGTCGCCGCGCTCACCGCCGCCGTGGCGCTGTGGTCGCGGCGCCGGCCGCCGTCGGTCGGCACCGTCACCATGGGCCCGGGCGGATGGGTCAGCCTGCGCGGAGTGCCGGCGCCGCGGCTGCGCCCGGACCACAGGCCCTGGTGGGCGCGCGTGCTGCGGGCCCGCCGCCTGGTCGTCGATCGCTGACCACCCCAGGGGTACGGCCGCCGGTACGTCACCGGCGGCCGTACCGCCGTTCCCGGCCGGGAAGGGGCCGTTGGTCCCGGGTCACCGCGGTCCTGCGCCCCTGCCCGGCAGCGCCCGGACCGACGACGCTGAGGGTGAGAACGAGACCGAGGGAGGCCCCCGATGCGCGCCAGTGTCGTCACCGCGTTCGACCGTCCGATGGAGATCACCGAGCGTCCCGTGCCGGAGGCCGGCCCGGGCGAGATCCTGGTCCGCATCGAAGCCAGCGGACTCTGCCACACCGACATCCACGCCGCCCGCGGCGAGTGGCCGGTCAAGCCTGCCCCGCCGTTCGTACCCGGTCACGAAGGCGTCGGCCTGGTCGAGCAGGTCGGCCCCGGCGTCACCGAACACGCCGTCGGCGACCGCGTCGCGCTGCCCTGGCTCGGCTGGGCCTGCGGCACCTGCTCGTACTGCGTGACCGGCTGGGAGACGCTGTGCGAGTCGCAGCGCAACACCGGCTACAGCATCGACGGCGCGCACGCCGAGTACGCGGTGGCCTCGGCCCGCTACGCGGTCCGCGTACCCGACGGCGTGGACCCCCTCGAAGCCGCGCCGCTGACCTGCGCGGGCGTCACCACGTACAAGGCCGTCAAGGTCGCCGGAGTACGGCCGGGCGAGCGGGTCGCGATCTTCGGCATCGGCGGCCTGGGCCACCTCGCGCAGCAGTACGCGCAGATCTTCGGCGCCGAGACTGTGGCGGTGGACGTGACCGCCGAGAAGCTGGACCTGGCCACCTCGCTGGGCGCGGCGCACACGGTCGACGCCGCCACCACCGACCCGGTCGAGCGGATCACCGCGCTGGGCGGCGTGGACGTGGCGATCGTGCTGGCCGCGAGCCCCCGGGTGATCGAGCAGGCCCACCTCTCGCTGCGCCGCGGCGGCCGGCTGGTGCTGGTGTCGCTGCCGGCCGACAACGCGATCACCCTGCCCGTCTTCGAGACGGTGCTCAAGGGCATCACGGTGCTCGGCTCGATCGTCGGCACCCGCGCCGACCTGGCCGAGGTCTTCGCGCTGCACGCCGCCGGCCGTACCCGGGTCGTCTACGAGACCCGCAAGCTGGACGACATCAACGACGCGGTGGACGACGTCCTCGCCGGCCGGGTCGCCGCCCGGCTCGTGCTCCAGCCCTGACCCCGCCCCCGGTCCCCGCAACCGGCGGGGACCGGGCCACCGCCGACGCCCGGAGAGGGACCGACATGACCGCCACCGAACCCCTGGCCCCCTGGCGCGGATTCCACGCCGGAGCGTGGCAGGAGACAGTCGACGTGGCCGACTTCGTCCGCCACAACCACGAGCCGTACACCGGGGACGCGTCGTTCCTCACCGGGCCGACGCCGCGCACGCTCGCGGTGTGGGACCGGCTGCGGGAGATGTTCCCGGAGGAGCGTCGGCGCGGCGTGTACGACGTCGACGCGGCCACGCCGTCGTCGATCACCTCGCACGCACCCGGGTACATCGACCGGGAGCGGGAACTGATCGTCGGGTTGCAGACCGACGCGCCGCTGCGGCGGGCGATCATGCCGGCCGGCGGGCTGCGGATGGTGGAGACGGCGCTGCGCGCGTACGGGCGTGAGCCGGACCCGCGCGTGCACAAGATCTTCACCCGGTACCGCCGCACGCACAACGACGCGGTCTTCGACGCGTACCCGGAGACCGTGCTCGCGGCGCGGCGGTCGCACGTCATCACCGGGCTGCCCGACGCGTACGGGCGCGGGCGGATCATCGGCGACTACCGCCGGGTGGCGCTGTACGGCGTGGACCGGCTGGTCGAGGAGCGCCGCGCGCTCAAGGCGGCGCTGGACGACCGGCGCAGCACCGACGACGTGATCCGCGACCGGGAGGAACTGGCCGAGCAGATCCGTGCGCTCGGTGAGCTGAAGGAGATGGCCGCCTCGTACGGCTTCGACACCTCCCGCCCGGCCGCCACCGGCGCGCAGGCGATCCAGTGGCTCTACTTCGCCTACCTGGCCGCCACGAAGGAGCAGAACGGCGCCGCGATGTCGCTGGGGCGCACCGCCGGGTTCGTCGACGCGTACCTGCGGCGGGACATCGCCGAGGGGCGGCTGGACGAGAGCGGCGCGCAGGAGCTGATCGACGATTTCGTGATCAAGCTGCGGATCATCCGCTTCCTGCGTACCCCCGAGTACGACCAGTTGTTCTCCGGCGACCCGACCTGGGTCACCGAGTCGCTCGGCGGGATGGGCGCGGACGGACGGCCGCTGGTCACCCGCACCACGTTCCGCTACCTCCAGACGCTCTACAACCTCGGCCCGGCGCCCGAGCCGAACCTGACGGTGCTGTGGTCGCCGCGGCTGCCGGAGGGGTTCAAGCGGTTCTGCGCCCAGGTGTCGCTGGACACCAGCGCCATCCAGTACGAGAACGACGAGCTGATCCGCCCGGCGTACGACGACGACACCGCGATCGCCTGCTGCGTGTCGGCCATGCGGGTCGGCCGGGACATGCAGTTCTTCGGCGCTCGGGCGAACCTGGCGAAGGCGCTGCTGTACGCGATCAACGGCGGCCGGGACGAGCTGACCGGCACGCAGGTCGCCCCGCCGGCCGCGCCGGTCGGCGGCGAGACGCTCGACTACGACGAGGTGCTGGCCGCGTACGACCGGACGCTGGACTGGCTCGCGGAGACGTACGTGGACGCGCTGAACGTGATCCACCACCAGCACGACAGGTACGCCTACGAGCGGCTGGAGATGGCGCTGCACGACCACCCGGTGCGCCGGTTCATGGCCACCGGCATCGCCGGCCTGTCGGTCGCCGTGGACAGCCTGTCGGCCATCCGGTACGGCCGGGTGAAGGTGCTGCGCGACGACACCGGCCTGGCCGTCGACTACGCGGTCGAGGGCGAGTTCCCGACGTACGGCAACGACGACGACCGGGCCGACGAGATCGCGGTGTGGCTGGTCGAGACGTTCGCGGAGAAGCTGCGCCGGCAGCGCACCTACCGCGACGCGGAGCTGACCATGTCGGTGCTCACCATCACCTCGAACGTGGTGTACGGCAAGCACACCGGCAACACGCCGGACGGCCGGCGCGCCGGTGAGCCGTTCGCGCCCGGGGCGAACCCGATGAACGGGCGCGACACGCACGGCCTGGTCGCCTCGGCGCTGTCGGTGGCGAAGCTGCCGTACGACGCGGCCCGCGACGGCATCTCGCTGACCGGCACCGTCACGCCGGACGGCCTGGGCCACACCCGCGACGAGCGGATCGCGAACCTGGCCGGGGTGCTCGACGGCTACGCCGACGCCGGCGGGTTCCACCTCAACGTCAACGTGCTGGACCGGGCCACATTGCTGGACGCGATGGCGCACCCGGAGCGGTACCCGCAGCTCACCGTCCGGGTCTCCGGTTACGCGGTGAACTTCGTCCGGCTCACGCCGGAGCAGCAGCGCGACGTGGTGTCGCGGACCTTCCACGGGTCGCTGTGACCGGCCGCCCGCCCGCGCCGCCGGAGGTGACTCCGGCGGCGCCGGGTGCCGTCACCGGCGCGGTGCACTCGTGGGACACCTCGGTCGGGGTGGACGGGCCGGGCACCCGGTTCGTCGTGTTCCTGGCGGGCTGCCCGCTGCGCTGCCGCTACTGCCACAGCCCCGACACCTGGTACGGCCGCAGCGGCCGGCGCCGCACGGTGGACGAGATGGTCACGCTCGCCGGCCGGTACCGCCGGTTCATCCAGGTGGCCGGCGGCGGCGTCACGGTGAGCGGCGGGGAGCCGCTGCTGCAGCCGGCGTTCACCGGCGAACTGCTGCGCCGCTGCCACGACCTCGGCCTGCACACCGCGCTGGACACCTCCGGCTTCCTCGGCGTCCGCGCCGACGACGCGCTGCTGGACGCCACCGACCTGGTGCTGCTCGACGTCAAGGCGGGCAACCCGCAGACGTACCGGCGGGTGACCGGCACCGGCCGGCTCGCGCCGACGTTGCGGTTCGCGCAACGGCTGGCCGACCGGGGTACGCCGATCTGGATCCGGTACGTGCTCGTGCCCGGCCTGACCGACGCGGTCGACGAGGTGGAGCGGGTGGCCGACGTGGCCGCCGGGCTGGCCACCGTGCAACGCGTCGAGGTGCTGCCGTTCCACCGGCTCGGTGCGCACAAGTACGCCGAGCTGGGGCTGACCTTCCCGCTGGCGGACACCGAGCCGCCGGATGCCGACCTGCTGGCCCGGGTACGCGGGCAGTTCGCCGCCCGCGGTCTCACCGTCACCTGACCGGTTCCCCGCTGCGCCACTAGGATCGGGGCATGTCTCGTCTACGCCCGATCGCCCGTGTCCGCCCGCTGGCCGTCACCGGGGCGCGGGCCGTCGGGGCGCAGGCCACCGGCGCGGGTGCGACAGGCGCGCGGGCGCTGGGCGCGACGGCGATCGGCGCACTGGCCTTCGGCGCGTTCGCGCTCGGCGCCGTGGCGGTCGGCTCACTCGTGGTCGGCCGCCTGGCCGTGCGCCGCGCGGTGATCCGCGAGCTGCGCATCGGCCGGCTCGAGGTGGACGAGCTGGTCGTCCGCGACCGCTAGCTCGCCGCGGCGGTCGGATAGCCGTACAGGTCGAGCAGCCGGACCCGGGACGCCTGGAGCCGGTCCACCACCACGCTCATGAACCGGCTGGTGAGCTGACGGCCGAGCGTGTCGTCGGACTCCATCAGCCGGCGTACCCCGTCGGCGTCGAGTTCGACGGCGGTGCTGCGCTGGGTGGCGACCGCGCCGAACTGCCAGCGGTACGGCGGGAACAGCCAGGACCAGCCGAGCACGCCGCCCGGCCCGATCGTCTCGATGCCCACGTCACCGCGGCCCGGCACCGGGAAGTCCAGCGCCACCTGGCCGCCGCGGACCAGCCAGAACCGGTCGGCCTGCTGGCCGGCGCGGAACAGCCGGTGCCCGGGGTGCCAGACCACTGGACGGGCGTAACCGGTGAGCCGGGGCAGCCACTCGTCGGGCAGCCCGGCCAGGAAGGGGTGGACGCGGAGCATCTCCAGCGGGGTCATCGCGCCTCCAGGATCGACAGGAGGGGAGCACTGGGTTCCATTCCACCTCGCGAACGGCCCGGCCGGTAGGGGCCGATGGTCCCGGCCGGGCCGGGCGGATCGACTCTGCCCAGGTGGGAGCCGTCGGCGCAGGCTGGAGGGGAACCGAAGGAGGACGTGATGACCGACAGGACCGGTGCCCCCGTCGTGGTGGGCGTGGACGGCTCCCCGTCCGCGCTGGACGCGGTACGGCTGGCCGCACGCGAGGCGGTGCTGCGGCACCGGCCGCTGCGGGTGGTGAACGCCTTCCTGTGGCCGCTGGTCGGCACGCCGCTGGGCATGGTCGCCCCGGTGCTGCCCGACATCGAGCTGCGCCAGGAAGCCGAGAAGCTGGTCGAGGAGGCGGTGGACGAGGCCCGCAAGGTCGACGCGGAGCTGGCGGTGACCGGCGCTGTCGTCGACGGCGGGCCGGTGGCGGTCCTGTTGCGGGAGAGCCGCGACGCCGCGCTGCTCGTGCTGGGTCACCGGGGACTGGGCGGCTTCGCCGAACTGCTCGTCGGCTCGGCCGCGGTGCAGCTGTCCGCCCGCGCGGACTGCCCGGTGCTCGTCGCCCGGGGTGAGGCCCGCGCCGACGGCCCGGTCGTGGTCGGCGTGGACGGCTCCGCGCTGTCCGACGAGGCGGTCGGCTTCGCGTTCGCCGAGGCCGCGGCGCGCGGCGCCGAACTGGTCGTGGTGCACACCTGGCTGTACCCGCAGCCGGTGACCTACCGGGAGGCGTTCGGTGACGTCGTGCCGCTGGCGTACGACCCGCGGGAGCTGCGCGCCGACGAGCAGCGGGTGCTGGCCGAGGCGATCGCCGGCTGGGCCGAGCGCTACCCGGAGGTCACGGTACGGCCGAAGCTGGTCGCCGCCGCCACCCCGTCCCGGGTGCTGGTCGAGGAGTCCGTCGGCGCGCAGCTGACGGTGGTCGGCGCGCACGGGCGCGGTAGCCTCGGTGCGCTGCTGCTCGGCTCGGTCAGCCACGCCGTGCTGCACCACTGCCACAGCCCGCTCGCCGTCGTCCGGCACCGGGGGAACCGCGCCCACTGAGCCGGTTCCCCGGCCCGGGCGGGGCAGGTACCGCCACAATGGCCTGAGCCGACCGGAGGGAACGCACCAGATGAACCGACCCGTCGTGGCGGGAGTGGACGGATCGCCGTCCAGCCTGGCCGCCGCCGACCTGGCCGCCGCGACCGCCGTCGCCCGTTCCCGGCCGCTGCTGCTCGTGCACGGCTACCTGCACCCGATGGGCTACGGCGTGCCGCTCAACCCGTACGACCTGGGGGTGCCGGCGCCGACCGCGGAGTCGGAGAAGATGCTGGAGTCGGTCGCCGCCGACCTGGCCGAGCGGCACCCGGGCCTGCGGGTGCAGGTGCGCCAGGTGGCCGGCGGTCCGGGCGCGACGATGGTCGAGGAGTCCCGCCGCGCGGAGCTGGTGGTGGTGGGCAGCCGGGGCGTGGGCGGCTTCGCCGGCCTGCTGCTCGGCTCGGTCAGCGGGCAGCTCGCGCAGCACGGGCACTGCCCGGTGCTGATCGTCCGGCCCGAGGAGCAGCCGATCCCGGTGGACGGCCCGGTACTGGTCGGCGTGGACGGCTCCGACCCGGCCGCGTACGCGATCGAGCTGGCCGCGGACGAGGCCGAGCGGCGCGACGCGGAGCTGGTGCTGATGCACGTCCGGTCGCCGGAGCGCGGCGCGGTGGCGCCGGAGGTCGCGGCGGAGGCGTCCACCGCCGAGCGGGCCGAGGCGGCGGGACTGCTGGTGGAGGCCGCGGACCGGGTCCGGGCCGCGCACCCGGGCCTGCGCGTGACGGAGCGGGCCGTGACCGCCGCCTCGCCGGAGACCGCGCTCGTGGAGGCCAGCGGCGAGGCGTCGCTCGTGGTGGTCGGCTCCCGGGGCCGGGGCGGCTTCGTCGGGCTGCTGCTCGGCTCGGTCAGCCAGGCGCTGGTGCAGCACGCCCACTGCCCGGTGCTCGTCGCCCACCGGCCCGAGCCGGCCGACGACTGACGCGCCACGCGGCAGGCAGGGGTCCGGTCCGGTCCGGTCCGCCGAGCCGCCCGGTTAGAGGGATGTCCTGCAAGCGTTATGACTGAGAGGCATATTCATGCCTCTCAGTCATAACCGGTTTCCGGTGGGGTTCGCCGACGACGGCTACGCCCGGTAGCGGTCGCCTCCGCGCCGATCCGCCCGGCGTCAGGACGGGTCGCGGCCGGCGAGCAGGTCGGCGAAGTCGGTGGTGAGCGCGAACGGGTCGGCCGGGCCGGTCGCGGGCGGGCGGCGGTCCACCTGCTCGGCCAGTTCGGCTCCAGCCCGGCGGATCCGGGACCGCAGCGCGCTGTCGCCGTCGTCGCCGGCCCAGTCCTCGGGCGCGGCGAACACCGCCGTGGGCAGCGTCGCCGCCCGCAGGTACGTGAACATCGGCCGGACCGCGTGCTCCAGCGCCAGCGAGTGCCGGGCGGTGCCACCGGTCGCCCCGAGCAGCACCGGCTTGCCGGCCAGCGCGTCCCGGTCGACCACGTCGAAGAACGACTTGAACAGCCCGTTGTACGACGCGTTGAAGATCGGCGTCACCGCGATCAGCCCGTCGGCGGCGGCCACCTCGTCGAGCGTGCGCCGCAGCGCGGCCGGCGGAAAGCCGGTGAGCAGGTGGTTCACCACGTCGTGGGCGTGCTCGCGCAGCTCCACCACGCGCAGCTCGACAGTGGCGCCGCGGCCGGCCAGCTCGTCGCGGGCGGCCGTGGCGAGCTGGTCGGCGAGCAGGCGGGTGGACGACGGCTGGGCGAGACCGGCCGAGACCACCGCCAGGGTACGGCTGGTCATCGCTGCTCCCCGTCGGCCGGCGCGGCGTCGCGGGCGGCCAGCAGGCCGGCGTGGGTGGGCGCCTCGGGCACGTGCGCCGGACGCAGCGAGTCGAACTCCTTGCGCAGCACCGGCACCACCTCCTCGCCCAGCAGGTCGAGCTGCTCCAGCACCGTCTTCAGCGGCAGGCCGGCGTGGTCGATCAGGAACAGCTGCCGCTGGTAGTCGCCGACGTACTCGCGGAAGCCCAGCGTGCGGTCGATGACCTGCTGCGGGCTGCCCACCGTCAGCGGCGTCTCGCGGGTGAACTCCTCCAGCGACGGGCCGTGCCCGTAGACCGGGGCGTTGTCGAAGTAGGGGCGGAACTCGCGTACCGCGTCCTGGGAGTTGCGGCGCATGAAGACCTGCCCGCCGAGGCCGACGATGGCCTGGTCGGGCGAGCCGTGGCCGTAGTGCGCGAACCGCTCCCGGTAGAGGCCGACCATCCGCTGGGTGTGCTCCTTGGGCCAGAAGATGTGGTTGGCGAAGAAGCCGTCGCCGTAGTACGCGGCCTGCTCGGCGATCTCCGGGCTGCGGATCGAGCCGTGCCAGACGAACGGCGGTACGCCGTCGAGCGGGCGCGGGGTCGAGGTGAACGACTGCAGGGGCGTCCGGAACCGGCCCTTCCAGTCGACCACGTCCTCGCGCCACAGCCGGCGCAGCAGGTCGTAGTTCTCGATCGCGAGGGGGATGCCGTTGCGGATGTCCTGCCCGAACCACGGGTACACCGGGCCGGTGTTGCCGCGCCCCATCATCAGGTCCACCCGGCCGTCGGCCAGGTGCTGGAGCATCGCGTAGTCCTCGGCGATCTTCACCGGGTCGTTCGTGGTGATCAGCGTGGTCGCTGTCGACAGCAGCAGCCGTTCGGTGCGCGCGGCGATCCAGCCGAGCATGGTGGTCGGCGACGACGGCACGAACGGCGGGTTGTGGTGCTCGCCGGTGGCGAACACGTCCAGGCCGACCTCCTCGGCCTTGAGCGCGATGGCGGTCATGGCCTTGATCCGCTCACGCTCGGACGGCATCCGCCCGGTCGTGGGGTCGACGGTGACGTCACCGACGGTGAAGACTCCGAACTGCATGACCAGCTCCTCGCGTGGGGTCCGGACCGGTCGCCCGGGATCGCTCCTCACAACATATTTGACGAGTCAACTATTCCGGCCACCGCCCGCCCCGGCGTGGCCCGGATCACGTGCCACCCACCGACTACCCTTGCCGCGATGACGTACCCCTGGCTCGGCGCACCGGCCGCTCAGGTCGCCGACACCGCGCGGACCCTGCTCGGGTGGACCGTGTCGGCCGGCGGCGTCACCGTCCGGCTCACCGAGGTCGAGGCGTACGCGGGCACCGGCGAGGACCCGGCGTCGCACGCCCACCGCGGGCCGACGCCGCGCAACAGGGTCATGTTCGGGCCCGCCGGGCACGTCTACGTGTATTTCGTGTTCGGCATGCACTGGTGCGCGAACATCGTCTGCGGTCGCGACGGCGAGGCGGCGGCCGTGCTGCTGCGCGCCGGCGAGGTGGTCGACGGCGTCGAGATCGCCCGCGAGCGCCGGCCGCGCGCCGCCGACCGGGAACTGGCCCGGGGTCCGGCCCGGCTGGTCACCGCGCTCGGACTCGGGCAGGACGCCAACGGCACCTCGGCGATCGACGGCAGCGGCCCGCTGCTACTGACGCCACCGGCGAGCCCGGTCGACCCGGCGCGGATCGTCGCCGGGCCACGCGTCGGGGTCGCCGCCGCGCACGACCTGCCGTGGCGGTTCTGGCTGGCGGACGAGCCGAGCGTGAGCGTCTACCGGCGGCACACCCCGCGCCGCCGGCCCGCCTCGGCCGCCTCGGCGCGCAACTCACCGGCCTGAACCGGCCGTTCCGGGCAACCCGGAACACCCCGCACCGCGTCTGTGGTGCATGACGCGCCGCCTTGTCACCACACCCTGAGGGCGCGACGTTGCGCACGAATGCCTTTCAACAGGGTGTTGACAACAGGTCATTCTTGGGTGTGGGATGGACGGCATGGTCACCGTGGACAACGACCCGTTCACCGCTCCGGATGCTGCCCAGGCCCGGGCGCACCGCAACTACGCGGCGCTGCTGCGGATCGCCGAACGGCACGCCGGCACGAACTCCCGTCGCCGGCGGTACGCCCACCCCGACGTGCCCGACGCCTACGAGGCGGCCACGCTGGTGATGGCGCTCGCCGGAGGCGCCGAGCTGGACGAGGGTGAGGAGCCCGTCGACCAGGCCGACCTGATGGCCGCGCTGACGCTGATCCCGCACGTACGCGCCGAGGTGGACGCGCTGGAGGCCGGCCTGTTGCAGGTGGCCCGGGGCCGGGGCATGACCTGGCAGGCGATCGCCTTCGGGCTGGGGCTGGGCAGCGCCCAGGCGGCCCGGCAGCGCTACGAGCGGCTCACCGTCCGCACCGGCACCGGCGACTGACCGGCGGCGCGCACTGTCACAGGGGCGGGCGAGACTGTGCCGGACGACGGCACGAGAGGACGCGATGACGCGCGAGGAGATGCTGGCCTACTGCCTGGCCAAGCCGGGAGCCTGGCTCGACCGGCCGTGGGAGGGCGACGAGGTGGTGAAGGTGGGCAGCCGGATCTTCGCGTTCCTCGGCTCGCCCGAGGGTGAGGCGCGGGTCGGGGTGAAGTGCGGAGCGTCCCGGGAGGTGGCCGACGAGTGGCTGCACCGGTTCCCGGCCGACGCGCGCCCCTCCCCCTACATCGGCCGGTCGGGCTGGAACACGCTGCGGCTCTCCGCCGGCATCCCGGACGACGAGCTGATCGAGGCGGTCGACGGGTCGTACGACGCGGTGGTGGCCAAGCTCCCGAAACGCGAGCGCCCCACAGGTTGAGCAGTGTGATCCGGGGCAGGCGGATGCCTACCCCGGATCAGCGGTGACTCAGCGGGGGACGACCCGCTCGGCGGCCCACTCCCGCCAGCCGGTCAGCTTGTCCGCCGCGGCGGCGAGCTGGTCGGCCACCGGGCCGGGGCCGGTGGAGCCGGGCGTGATGCGGGCGGCCAGCGCCGAGCGCACCGAGAGCACGTCGCGCACCGACGGGTCCAGGTGCTCGCTCACCGCGGCGAGGTCGGCGTCGGACACCTCGTCCAGCGCGCACTCGCGGGCGGCGCAGAGCGCCACCAGCTTGCCGGTGATCTCGTGCGCGTCGCGGAACGGCACGTTGCGCCGCACCAGCCAGTCGGCGACCTCGGTCGCCAGCGAGAAGCCCGACGGCGCGCTGGCCACCAGACGGTCCACCCGGACCGTCATCGTGGAGATCATCCCGGCCAGCGCGGGCAGCAGCAGTTCCAGCGTGTCGACCGCGTCGAACGCCGGCTCCTTGTCCTCCTGCATGTCCCGGTCGTACGTCATGGGCAGGCCCTTGAGCATGGTGAGCACGCTCATCAGGCCGCCGACCAGCCGGCCGGACTTGCCCCGGGCCAGCTCGGCGATGTCCGCGTTCTTCTTCTGCGGCATGATCGACGAGCCGGTGGCGAAGGCGTCGTCCAGCTCGACCCAGCCGAACTCCTGCGACGTCCAGAGCACCACCTCCTCGCCGAGGCGGGACAGGTGCACGCCGATCATCGCGGTGACGAACAGGAACTCGGCCACGAAGTCGCGGTCCGCGACCGCGTCCATCGAGTTGGCGAACGAGGTGCGGAAACCCAGCTCCTTGGCGACCGCCACCGGGTCCAGCGGCAGCCCCGAGCCGGCCAGTGCGCCCGCGCCGAGCGGGCTGATCGCGGTCCGCTCGTCCCAGTCGCGCATCCGCTCCAGGTCGCGCAGCAGCGGCTGCACGTGGGCCAGCAGCCAGTGCCCGAACGTCACCGGCTGGGCGTGCTGCAGGTGCGTCATGCCCGGCGCGGCGGTGTCCACGTGCCGCTCCGCCTGCTCGACGAGGGCCTCGGCCAGCTCGACCAGCCGGGCGGCCACGCCGCGGGCGTGGTCGCGCAGGTAGAGCCGCAGGTCGGTGGCGACCTGGTCGTTGCGGGACCGGCCGGCGCGCAGCTTGCCGCCGAGGCTGCCGAGGCGCTCCAGCAGGCCGCGTTCCAGCGCGGTGTGCACGTCCTCGTCGTCCACGGTCGGGCGGAACGCCCCGGAGGCGCAGGCCGCCTCCAGGTCGTCCAGCGCCGCGAGCATCCGGCCCAGCTCGTCCGGGTCGAGCAGGCCGGCGCCGGCGAGGACCCGGGCGTGCGCGCGGGAACCGGCGATGTCGTACGGGGCGAGACGCCAGTCGAACTGGACGCTCACCGACAGCCGCGCGAGCGCCTCGGCGGGACCGCCGGCGAACCGGCCACCCCAGAGGCTCGTCCGGTTGGCGGGGGCGCTGTTCTCGGTCAGGCTCTTGTCGTCCACCCCACCCATTGTGGTGCCCCCCATCAGGCCCCTCCCATCCGGGCGTCCCGTTGCGCGGCCATCGTGCTGGGCAGTCCCCACAGTCGTACGAATCCCTTCGCCAGCGACTGGTCGAACGTGTCGCCGGTGTCGTAGGTGGCGAGACCGAAGTCGTAGAGGCTCGCCTCGGAGCGCCGGCCGGTGACCACCGCCCGGCCGCCGTGCAGGCGCAGCCGCACCTCGCCGCTGACGTGCCGCTGCGCGTCGTCGATGAACGCGTCCAGCGACCGCTTCAGCGGCGAGAACCAGAGCCCGTCGTAGACCAGTTCACCCCAGCGCTGGTCGACGCCGCGCTTGAACCGGGCGAGATCCCGCTCGACTGTGACCGCCTCCAGCTCCTGGTGGGCGGTGATCAGGGCGAGGGCGCCGGGTGCCTCGTACACCTCGCGGCTCTTGATGCCGACCAGCCGGTCCTCGACCATGTCGAGCCGGCCCACGCCGTGCGCCCCGGCGCGCCGGTTCAGCTCCCGGATCGCCTCGTAAGGCGTGACCGTCTCGCCGTCGATCGCGACCGGGACGCCGCCGTCGAACGTGATCACCACGTCGTCCGGGTCGCGTTCCGCCGCCGGGTCCTCGGTGTACGCGTAGAGGTCCTCGACCGGGGCGTTCCAGATGTCCTCCAGGAAGCCGGTCTCCACAGCCCGGCCCCACAGGTTCTGGTCGATCGAGTACGGCGACTTCGCCGACACGTCGATCGGCAGCCCCTTCTCCTGCGCGTACGCGATCGCCTTGTCCCGGGTCCAGGCGAAGTCCCGGGCCGGCGCGACGACCGTCAGGTCCGGCGCGAGGGCGGCCAGGCCGACCTCGAACCGGACCTGGTCGTTGCCCTTGCCGGTGCAGCCGTGCGACACGATCGTGCCGCCGTGGGCGCGCGCCGCCGCGACCAGGTGCTTGACGATCAGCGGCCGGGACAGCGCGGACACCAGGGGGTAGCGGTCCATGTAGAGGGCGTTGGCCCGGATCGCCGGCAGGCAGTAGTCGGCGGCGAACTCGTCGCGGGCGTCGACCACCTCGGACTCGACGGCGCCGCAGTCGAGCGCGCGCTGCCGGATCACGGCCATGTCCTCGCCGCCCTGGCCGACGTCCACGGCTACCGCGATCACCTCCGCGCCGGTCCGCTCGGCCAGGTACGGGATGGCGACCGAGGTGTCCAGGCCCCCGGAGTACGCCAGCACGACCCGCTCGGTCACGAGGTGCCCCCTTCGGCGGTGTCGTCGCGGCGGGCCCAGGCGGCGAGCCGCTCGCCCAGCGCGGCGCCGCCGTCGGCCTCGCGGGCCACGACGAGGATGGTGTCGTCGCCGGCGATGGTGCCGACGATCTCGGTCAGGCCGGCCCGGTCCAGCGCGCTGGCCAGGTACTGGGCGGCGCCCGGCGGCGTGCGCAGCACCGCGATGTTGCCGCTGGAGTCGACGCCGTTGAGCAGCTCACGCAGCAGCCGGACCAGCCGGGCCGGTGCGCCCTCGGCGTCGCGCAGCGGCCGGTGCCCGTCCTCCGGGATCAGGTAGACGCCGCGCCCGTCGCCGCCCCGCGCGGTCACCGCTCCCAGTTCCTTCAGGTCCCGCGACAGCGTGGCCTGGGTGACCTGGATGCCGTCCCCGGCGAGCAGGTCGGCCAGCTCGGTCTGCGAGTGGATGGGGGTGTCGCGGATCAGCTCGACGATGCGGGCGTGCCGCGCGGCGCGGGTCAGCGGAGCGGTCATGCGGATTCCTCCAGGAGAAACGTCAGCAGCGCCTTCTGGGCGTGCAGCCGATTCTCCGCCTGGTCGAACACCGCGCTGTGCGGGCCGTCGAGCGCCTCGTCGGTGATCTCCTCGCCCCGGTGGGCGGGCAGGCAGTGCAGCACGATCACGTCGGCGTCGGCGTACCCGAGCAGCGCGTCGTTGACCTGGTACGGCAGGAACGGGGTGATCCGGTCCAGCCCGTCGGACTCCTGCCCCATCGACGTCCAGGTGTCGGTGGCGACGACGTGCGCGCCGCGTACCGCCTTCGCCGGGTCGGTGAGCACCTGGACCGAGCCGCCGGTGGTGGCGGCGATCTTCTCGGCGCGGGCCACGATCTCCGGGTCCGGCTGGAAACCGGCCGGCCCGGCGATCCGCACGTGCATCCCGGCGGTCGCACCGGCCAGCAGGTACGAGTGGGCCATGTTGTTCGCCGCGTCGCCCACGTACGTGAGGGTCCGCCCGGCGGTGCCGCCGAAGCGCTCCCGCACGGTGAGCAGGTCGGCCAGCAGCTGGCAGGGGTGGTACGTGTCGGTGAGCGCGTTGACGACCGGCACCGTGGCGTGCGCGGCGACCTCGGCGATCCGGTCGTCGCCGTGGGTGCGCAGGACGATCGCGGCGACGTAGCGGGACAGCACCCGGCCGGCGTCGGCGAGCGTCTCGCCCCGCCCGAAGTGGGTGACCTGGGTGTCCACCACGAGCGGGTGCCCGCCCAGTTCGGCGATGCCCACGTCGAACGAGATCCGCGTGCGCAGGCTCTGCTTGTCGAACAGCACCGCCACCGACTTCGGCCCGGCCAGCGGCTGGTGCCCGTACCGGTCGGCCTTCATCCGGGCGGCGAGGTCGAGCACGGCGGCCTGCTCGGCGGGCGTGAGGTCGTCGTCGCGCAGGAAGTGGCGGATCATGCGGGAGCCTCCGTCGGGGTCGTGGCGTCGGACGCGGCGGCGGCGGTCGCTGCGGCGTCGGTGGAAGGGGGCGGCACGGCGGCGGACAGCGCGGCCGGCAGCGCGGCGAGGAACGCGTCGGCCTGCGCCGCGGTGAGGATCAGCGGCGGCGCGAGCCGGACCACGTCCGGCTGCACCGGGTTGACCAGGAAGCCCGCCTCGCGCAGCGCCGCCGCGGCAGCGCCGGAGACCGGCTGGTCGAGCACGACGCCCAGCAGCAGCCCGGCGCCGCGTACCTCGCGGACCAGCGGATGCCCGAGCGCCTCGACGCCGCGCCGCAGCCGCTCACCGATCCGCTTGACGTGGTCGAGCAGGCCCTCGTGGGCGATCGTGGAGACGACGGCGAGCGCGGCGGCGCAGCTGACCGGGTTGCCGCCGAACGTGGTGCCGTGCGAGCCGGGGGTGAGCAGGTCGGCGGCCCGCCCGAAGGCCAGGCAGGCACCCAGCGGCAGCCCGCCGCCGAGACCCTTGGCGAGGGTGATGACGTCCGGCTCGACGCCCTCGGCCTGGTGGGCGAACCAGTGGCCGGTCCGGCCGACGCCGGTCTGCACCTCGTCGAGCACCAGCAGCGCGCCGTGCGCGGCGGTGATCCGCCGGGCCGCGGCCAGGTAGCCGGGCGGCGGGACGACCACGCCGTTCTCGCCCTGGATCGGCTCGATGATCAGCATGGCGGTGTCGTCGGTGACCGCCTCTGCCAGCGCGTCGGCGTCGCCGAACGGCACATGTGTGACGTCGCCGGGCAGCGGGCGGAACGGGTCGGCCTTCGCCGGCTGCCCGGTCAGCGCCAGCGCGCCCATGGTCCGGCCGTGGAAACCGCCGTGGGTGGCGACCACGTGCCGGCGGCCGGTGAGCCGGGACAGCTTGAACGCCGCCTCGTTGGCCTCCGCGCCGGAGTTGGCGAAGAACACCCGGCCCGGGCGGCCGGCCAGCGCGAGCAGCAGCTCGGCCAGCGCCACCGGTGGCTCGGCGACGAACAGGTTCGACACGTGCCCGAGCGTCGCGACCTGCTTGCTGACGGCGGCCACCACCGCCGGGTGGGCGTGGCCGAGCGCGTTGACGGCGATGCCGCCGAGCAGGTCGACGTACTCGCGGCCGGTCTCGTCGACCACGACGGCGCCGGAGCCGGAGACGAGCGCCAGCGGCGGCGTGCCGTAGTTGTCCATCATGGTGGCGTTCCACCGCTGCAGAAGCGTGCTCATGAGTCGATCACCATGGTTCCGAAGCCTTCCGACGTGAACACTTCCAGCAGCGTGGAGTGGGCGACCCGGCCGTCGACGACGTGCGCGGCGGGCACTCCCCCGCGCACCGCCCGCAGGCAGGCCTCCATCTTCGGGACCATGCCCGACTCCAGGGACGGCAGCAGCTTCGCCAGGTCGTCCGCGGTGATCTCGCTGATCAGGCTGGACGTGTCGGGCCAGTTCGCGTACAGGCCCGGCACGTCGGTCAGCACGACCAGTTTGCGGGCGTCCAGCGCCACCGCGAGCGCGGCGGCGGCGGTGTCCGCGTTCAGGTTGTGCAGCACCCCGTCGGCATCAGGCGCGACGGTCGAGATGACCGGGATCCGGCCGGCGGCGATCAGGTCGGTGACCGCCGAGACGTTCACCGACTCCACGTCGCCCACCTGGCCCACGTCGACCGCTTCCCCGTCCACGTACGCGGGGCGGCGCACCGCGGTGAACAGCCCGGCGTCCTCACCGGAGAGGCCGACCGCGTACGGGCCGTGCGCGTTGATCAGCCCGACCAGTTCCCGGCCGACCTGACCGACCAGGACCATCCGGACCACGTCCATCGCCTCCGGGGTGGTGACCCGCAGGCCGCCCCGGAACTCGCTGGCGATGCCCAGGCGGCCGAGCATGGCGGAGATCTGCGGGCCACCGCCGTGCACCACGACCGGCTTGAGGCCGGCGTAGCGCAGGAACACCATGTCGGCGGCGAAGGCGCGCTGGAGTTCGGGGTCGACCATGGCGTTGCCGCCGTACTTGACCACGACGGTGGCGCCGGAGAAACGGGCCAGCCAGGGCAGCGCCTCGATCAGCGTGGCGGCCTTGGCCTGGGCCCGGGTGAGGTCAGCACTCAGATTCATGTGGAATAGGCCGAGTTCTCGTGGACGTACGCGTGGGACAGGTCGTTGGTCCAGATGGTGGCGGCATCGGCGCCGGCGTGCAGGTCGATCCGGACCGTGACGCCGCGGCCGGTGAGGTCCACCTTGGCGCGGTCCTCGGCGGCGGCACCGCCCCGGCACACCCAGATGCCGTTCACCGCGACGTCCACGGCGTCCGGCTCGAACACGGCGGCGGTCGTGCCGACCGCGGCGAGGATCCGGCCCCAGTTCGGGTCGTTGCCGAACAGCGCGGTCTTCACCAGGTTGTTGCGGGCCACCGTGCGGCCCACCTCGACCGCGTCGTCCTCGCTCGCCGCGCCGACCACCTCGATCGCGACCTCCTTGGTCGCGCCCTCGGCGTCGGCCAGGAGCTGCTGGGCCAGGTCGTGGCAGGCGGTGGTGACCGCGGCGGTCAGCTCGGCCTCGGTCGGCTCGATGCCGGAGGCGCCGCTGGACAGCAGCAGCACCGTGTCGTTCGTGGACATGCAGCCGTCGGAGTCGATCCGGTCGAACGTGATCCGGGTGGCGGCGCGCAGCGCGGCGTCCAGGGCGTCCGGCCCGGCCACCGCGTCGGTGGTGAGCACGCAGAGCATGGTGGCCATGGCCGGGGCGAGCATGCCCGCGCCCTTGGCCATGCCGCCGACGGTCCAGCCCGTACCCTGCGCCACTGTCGTCTTCGGCCGGGTGTCGGTGGTCATGATCGCCTCGGCGGCGGCCGGGCCGCCGTCGCGGGACAGGCCGCGCACCGCCTCGCGTACGCCGGGAAGAAGCTTGTCCATCGGCAGCCGCTCGCCGATCAGGCCGGTCGAGCAGACCGCCACCTCGCCGGCGCCGACGATCAGCCGCGCGTTCGCCGCGGTGATCGCGGCGGCGGTGTGCTCGGCGGTGGCGTGGGTGTCCTGGAAGCCGGCCGGGCCGGTGCAGGCGTTCGCGCCGCCGGAGTTGAGCACCACGGCGCGCACGACACCGCCGTGCACGACCTGCTGGCTCCAGAGCACCGGCGCGGCCTTGACCCGGTTGGCGGTGAAGACGCCCGCCACACCGGCGTCCGGGCCGTCGTTGATCACGAGGGCGACGTCGGCGGCGCCGGAGGACTTCAGTCCGGCCGCGACACCTGCGGCGCGGAACCCACGGGGGACGGTGACGCTCACGGGGCCACTCCAAACACGGACAGTCCGGTGGTCTCCGGGAGACCCACCATCAGGTTGGCGTTCTGCACGGCCTGACCGGCCGCGCCCTTGCCCAGGTTGTCGATCGCGCTGACCACGATCACCCGGCCCGAGTCGACGTCCACCGTCGCCTGGAGGTGGCAGGAGTTCGAGCCGGCGGTGGCGGCGGTGTGCGGCCAGGCCCCCTCGGGCAGCACGTGCACGAACGGTTCGTCGGCGTACGCGGCGGCCAGCACCGCGCGCGGGTCGGCGTCGCCGGTGGGCACGGCGGTGACGGTGGCCAGGATGCCCCGGGGCATCGGTGCGAGCACCGGGGTGAAGGACAGGCCGGTCGCGCCGGTGGCCTGCTTGATCTCCGGCACGTGCTGGTGCGCGCCCACCTTGTAGGGGGTCAGGTCGCCCATCACCTCGCTGCCGAGCAGGTGGGCCTTGGCGGCCCGGCCCGCGCCGGAGGTGCCGGAGGCGGCGACCACCACCACGTCGTCGGGGCGTACCGCGCCGGCCGCGATCAGCGGGGCCAGCGCCAGCGTGGTCGCCACGGCGTAGCAGCCGGTGCTGGCGACCCGCGTCGCGGCGGCGATCCCGGCCCGCTGTCCGGGCAGCTCGGGCAGCCCGTAGGTCCAGGTACCGGCGTGCTCGCCGCCGTAGTAGCGGGACCAGGCGACGGCGTCGCGCAGCCGGTGGTCCGCGCCGAGGTCGACCACCTTGACCGAATCGGGCAGCGTCGCGGCGAGCGCCGCGGACTGCCCGTGCGGCAGGGCCAGGAAGACCAGGTCCGCGTCGGCGAGGGTCGCCGGATCGGTCGCGGCGAACACCAGGTCGAGGCCCGCGAGGTGCGGGTGTACGGCGGTGACCGGTTGACCGGCCTGGCTGTGCGCGGTGGCGGCGATCAGCTCGAACTCGGGGTGACCGGCGAGCAGGCGCAGCAGTTCGCCTCCGGCGTACCCACTCGCCCCGGCCACAGCAAACCGAATGCCCATACCCACCTCCGCATGACTATGCAGAGAAGGGTACCGGTCGGGGCAGCGCCACCGCAAGGTCATACGGCGCGTTGCATAGCCATGAGATGGCGTTCACCCGCGGTTCGGGCGCCGCTCGCGCGCGCCGGTGTTGTTAAAAGGGGCCCCCTCCTCTACCGGAGGCGTTAAGAGGGGGCCCCTCCTTCAAGCGCCGCGCAGGGTGGCGCCGAAACGCTCGGCGGCGACAGCGACCGCCGCGTCGCGCGCGGCCACCGCCTCCTCGCCCGCGAGGGTCCGGTCCGGGGCGCGGAACGTCAGCTTGTACGCCAGCGACTTGCGTCCCGCACCGAGCTGCTCGGAGGTGTAGACGTCGAACAGCCGGACGTCCTCCAGCAGCGCGCCGGCGCCCTCGACCAGTGCCGCCCGCACGTCGGCCGCCGGCACCGAGTCGTCCACCACCAGCGCCACGTCGATCAGGGCCGGCGGGAACGTGGAGATGGTCGGTCCGGTCGCCAGCGGCGCGGCGGGCAGCGCGTCCAGGTCCAGTTCCATGGCGCTGGTACGCCGGGGCAGCTCCAGCGCGGCCAGCACGGCCGGGTGCAGCTCGCCGGCGTGGCCGACGACCACGTCGTCCACCACCAGTTCGGCGCAGCGGCCCGGGTGCCAGGGCGCGCGCTCCCCGGCCCGTACCGTCACCCGGTCGGCGGGGATCCCGGCGGCGTCGAGCACCGCCCGGCCCGCCTCGATCGCGTCCGCCCAGCCGGCCGTGCGGCCCACGCCCCACCAGCCGGCCGGTTCGATCTCACCGGTGAGCGCCACCGCGACGTGCCGCGGCTGGGCGGGCACCACCGCGTCGGCGGCGGCGAACTCCTCGTCCGTGGGCCGCCGGTCCACGCCCATGGCGGGCGGGGCGCCGGCGCCGGGACGCGGGTGGAAGACGGTGCCGATCTCGTAGATCGCCACGTCCCGCTGGCCCCGGCCGACGTTGCGCTTGACGATGCCGAGCAGCGGGCCGAGCAGCGTGGTGCGCAGCAGCGGCTCCTCCTCCGACAGCGGGTTCGCCAGCCGTACCGCGGGGCGGCGGGGGTCGTCGGCGGGCAGGCCGAGCTGGTCGACCAGTTCCGGCGCGACGAACGGCTGTGCCAGCACCTCGACATAGCCGCGCTCGGCGAGGGAACGGGCGACGGCCCGGCGGCGCTGCTGCTGCCAGGTCAGGCCCCGGCCGGGCGGCGCGGTGGGCAGCACCGACGGCACCCGGTCGTAGCCGTCGAGGCGCACCACCTCCTCCACCAGGTCGGCCGGGTCGGTCAGGTCGGGCCGCCAGCTCGGCGGCGTCACGGTCAGCACCTCGCCACCCCCGGCGGCGGAACCGCCACCGGTGGTCGTGCCGACGCTGCCCGGGTCCTCGGCGAGCCGGTCGGCGCCGCGGGTGACGGTGCAGCCGACCTGCTCCAGCAGCTCCACCACCCGGTCCGGCGAGTAGGTCACGCCGACCCGGCGCGACGGCAGGTCCACCGGCAGCGTCACCGGCGTACGCGGCGCGACGTGGTCGATGTCGAGCACCTCGGCGCCCGCGGTGCCGCCGGCGAGGTCGGTGAGCAGCCGGACCGCCTTCTCCAGCGCGACGAGCGGCAGCGCCGGGTCCACGCCCCGTTCCCACCGCTTCGCGGCCTCGCTGAACAGCTTGTGCCGCCGCGCGGTACGGCCGACGGTGGCCGGATCCCAGTGCGCTGCCTCGAACAGCACGTTCGTGGTGGAGGCGAGCACCTCGCTGGTCTCGCCGCCCATCACCGCGGCCAGCGAGATCGGAACGCCGGCGTCCTCGCCTGCGAGGGCGTTGGGCAGCCCAGCGTCGCAGATGACCAGGTCCTCGGCGGACAGCGTGCGGTTCACCCCGTCCAGCGTGGTCAGCTTCTCCCCCGCCTCGGCGCGGCGCACCACGAGCGTCCCGGCGATCCGGTCCGCGTCGAAGGCGTGCATCGGCTGGCCGAGTTCGAGCATCAGGTAGTTGGTGATGTCGACGGCGAGCGAGATGCTGCGCACCCCGGCCACGGTGAGGCGCTGCCGCATCCAGCCGGGCGTCTCCACGGTCGGGTCGACGCCGCGCACCATCCGCGCCGCGAACCGGTCGCAGCCGACCGGGTCGCGGACCTCCACCGGGTACGCCGGCTCGGCGGTCGCGCCGGGCGCGGGCGCGTCGGCCGGGTCGCGGAACGGCACGCCGAGCGCGTGCGACAGCTCCCGGGCGATGCCGCGCACGCTCAGCGCGTACCCGCGGTCCGGGGTGATCTCCATCTCGACCACGACGTCGTCCAGGCCGACGACGGGCCGGGCGTCGTCGCCGGGCTGCGCCTTGACGTCCTCGGGCAGCACGACGATGCCCGAGTGGTCGTCGCCGAGCCCCAGCTCCTGCGCGGAGCAGATCATGCCGTGGGAGTTGCGCCCGTACGTCTTGCGCGCGCCGATGGCGAACCCGCCGGGCAGCACCCCGCCGGGGAGGATCACCACGACCTTGTCGCCCACGGCGAAGTTGCGCGCCCCGCAGACGATCTCCTGCGGCTCGCCGGTGCCGTTCGCGGCACCGACGTCCACCCGGCAGAAGCGGATCGGCTTCTTGAAGCCGGTCAGCTCCTCGATCTCCAGAACCTCGCCGACGACGAGCGGGCCGGTGACCGACTCGCGCAGGTCCACGACGGACTCGACCTCGATGCCGAGGTCGACCAGCGCCTGCTCCAGGTCACCGGTGGGCAGGTCGACCGGGAGGTCCACGTACTCCCGCAGCCAACTGACAGAGACTCGCATGACTGTTAAACCACCGTTCCCGTAGCTCAGGCGCCGAACGCGCGGGTGAACCGCACGTCGCCCTCGGCCATGTCCCGCATGTCACTGACGCCGTGCCGGACCATCACGGTCCGGTCGATGCCCATGCCGAACGCGAATCCGGAGTAGACCTCCGGGTCGATGCCGCAGGCGCGCAGCACCCGCGGGTTGACCATGCCGCAGCCGCCCCACTCGACCCACTGCGGACCGTCCCGGTGCTCCGGGAACCAGACGTCGAACTCCGCCGACGGCTCGGTGAACGGGAAGTAGTGCGGCCGCCAGCGCGTCTTCGCGCCCTCGCCGAACATGGCCCGGGCGAAGTGGTCGAGCGTGCCGCGCAGGTGCGCCATGGTGATGCGCTTGTCCACCACCAGACCCTCGACCTGGTGGAAGACCGGCGCGTGGGTGGCGTCCAGCTCGTCGGTGCGGTAGACCCGGCCCGGCACCACCACGTAGATCGGCGGCTTGCGGCTGAGCATGGTGCGCGCCTGCACCGGCGACGTGTGCGTGCGCAGCACCAGGCCACTGCCCTCAGGTGCGATGTGGAACGTGTCCATCAGACCGCGCGCCGGGTGGTCGGCCGGGATGTTCAGCGCGTCGAAGTTGGTCCACTCCAGCTCGACCTCGGGGCCCTCGGCCACCTCGTAGCCCATGCCGATGAACAGATCGCTGATCTGCTCCATCAGCACACTGAGCGGGTGGCGGGCGCCGCGCGGCCGGCGGTCGTACGGCAGGGTCACGTCGACCCGCTCCTCGACCAGCACCCGCGCGGCCCGTTCCCGGTCCAGGATCTCCTGCCGGGCGGCGTACGCGGACTCGATCGCCCGGCGGGCCTCGTTGACCCGCTTGCCGGCGTCGGCCTTCGCGGCCGGCGGCAGCGCGCCGATCTCCCGGCGGGCCAGCGACACCGGGGACCGGTCACCGAGGTGCGCGGGGCGCAGCGCGGTGAGCGCGTCCGGGTCGGCGGCCCCGGCGAACGCCTTCTCGGCGTCGGCCACTGCTCCGGCCAGGGCGTCCGGGTCGAGCAGGGCGACCTGCTTCGGGTCGTACGGATCGTTGCGGTAGCTCATGGTGAACGGGCACTCCCTCACGGCGGCGCCGACCCTCACGGGTGGCTAGGCGAGTCTACGGACGCGCGGCTTCGCCGCAGCCCGCCGGTGGGGAGTCGTGCAGGGGGAAGGGTCAGGCCCGCCGCCCGCCGACACCGGCGGGCTGGCTAAACGAACGCCGTGGCGCGTTCATGACGAGGCGGACTCCCCTGCTGTGTCGTGCGTGACCGTGGGCCGACGCAGTGCTCTCGCGGAAGAATACAGGCAGACGGCCGCCGCCGCAGCCAGATTGAGACTCTCCGCGCGCCCGTGCAGCGGCACCCGGACCCGGGCGTCGGCGGCGTCGGTCAGCTCCTCGGGCAGGCCGTGCGCCTCCGAGCCGAACAGCCACGCGGTGGGTGCGGCCAGCCGTCCGGCGTCGGCGAGGTCGTCCAGGTCGCTGTCGCCGTACCCGGTGGTGGCGAAGACGGTGAGGCCGGCGGCCCGCAGCGCCTCGACTGCGGCGAGCGGGTCGGCGGCGCGCACCACGTCGACGTGGAAGAGGCTGCCGGCGGAGGCCCGCACGCACTTGCCGTTGTAGGGGTCGACCGCCTCGCCCGCGAAGACCACGGCGCCCGCGCCCGCCGCGTCGGCGGTGCGCAGCACCGTCCCGGCGTTGCCCGGGTCGCGGATCCCGGCGAGCACCGCGACCAGTCGCGGCCCGCGCGCCACGGCCTGCTCCAGGGGTACGTCGAGGTGGCGGCACACCGCCACCAGGCCCTGCGGGGCGACGGTCTCGGCCAGCGCGGCCAGCGCGTCGTCGGTCACCTCGGAGACCGGCACGTCGGCCCGGGCGGCGGCGGCCGCGAGGTCGGCGTACCTGTCGAGTGCCGCCGGGGTGCCGAACAGCTCGACCACGGTGCCGGTGCGGGCGAGCGCCTCCCGGACCGCCTGCGGCCCCTCGGCCAGGAACCGGCCGGCCTGGTCGCGGTCGCGACGGCGCTGCAGCCGCCGGGCCGCCACGATCCTCGGGGTACGCGGGGTGAACGGTCCGGGAACGGCGTCGAGGCGCCTCCCCTGCGAATGTGACTGCATGGGAGACGCCTCGATCTGCCGTACGGGGTGGGTCAGGCGGCCTGAGCCGCGGCGCCACCGGTGCCCTCGGCCGCCACGGCGGCGCGGGCCAGCTCGACGATCGCCGCGAACGAGGCGGCGTCGTTGACGGCCATGTCGGCCAGGATCTTCCGGTCGACCTCGATGCCGGCCAGGCGCAGGCCCTGGATCAGCCGGTTGTAGGTCAGGCCGTTGGCCCGGGCGCCGGCGTTGATCCGCTGGATCCAGAGCTGCCGGAAGTCGCCCTTGCGGTCGCGACGGTCCCGGTAGGAGTACTGCATCGAGTGCAGCACCTGCTCCTTGGCCTTGCGGTACAGCCGGGAGCGCTGACCGCGGTAGCCGCTCGCGGTCTCCAGCAGGGTACGACGCTTCTTCTGGGCGTTCACAGCCCGCTTGACGCGTGCCATCTCAACTCCTTCTTCGGTTCAGGTGGCTCGCGTCAGCGGCCGAGCAGCTTCTTGATGCGCTTGACGTCGGCCTTGGCCAGCTCGACGGTGCCGGTCAGCCGACGGGTCTGGGTGCTGGGCTTCTTCTCCAGGTTGTGGCGAAGGCCGGCCTGCTGGGCAACGATCTTGCCCTTGCCGGTCACCTTGACCCGCTTGCCCATACCCGTGTGGCTCTTCATCTTCGGCATTGGAACGTCTTCTCCCCTGTTACTGGCCGCTGGTCTCAGCGGTCGTGCCGGTCTCACCGGCTGCTGCGGTCTCGCCGGCCGCCGGGGTCTCGCCGGCCGGAGCGGCCGGTTCCTCCGCTGCCCGGTCACGCGGTCCACCGCGGGACGCCGTGGCGGCGACCGCGGAGGCCTTGACGGCCCGGTGCGGAGCGAGAACCATGATCATGTTTCGGCCGTCCTGCTTCGGCGCGGCCTCGACGTATCCAAGGTCCGTGATCTCGGACTCGAGCCGGCGCAGGAGCCGGTAACCCAGCTCCGGGCGGCTCTGCTCCCGACCGCGGAACATGATCGTCACCTTGACCTTGTCGCCGGCCTTGAGGAACCGCACCACGTGACCCTTCTTGGTCTCGTAGTCGTGCGGGTCGATCTTCGGCCGGAGCTTCATCTCCTTGATGACGGTCTGCTGCTGGTTACGCCGCGCTTCGCGCGCCTTGAGTGCGCTCTCGTACTTGAACTTGCCGAAGTCCATGAGCTTGCACACCGGCGGGCGCGCCATCGGCGCAACCTCGACCAGGTCCAGGTCGACGTCCGCGGCCAGCTGCAGGGCGCGCTCCAGCGGGACGATGCCCACCTGCTCACCCTCAGGACCGACCAGTCGGACCTCACGTGCCCGGATCTGCTCGTTCACGCGTGGTTCGACGCTGATGGGGCCTCCTCGAGTCGAGTCTCCTACGGTGCCGACTCCGTGGGCTCCCGGGTGGGAGCCGACCCGGAAAGCAGAAGGCCCCGGCGTATGCCAGGGCCCACTCGACCGGTCGGCACGATCACAGGATCGCGCATCCGGCGTCGGGACATGCCCGAAACCGGGGACCGGACCCGGCCACCGTGGCGGCGACTCGGGTGGGAGCGGGCGCTCCGCTTCACGACCGCCCGCGCGTCAGGGACGGGGGCAGTCTGGTCGACTCCGCAACACTACACCCTCGGCCCAGGCCCGCCCAAACCGGGCTCCCTGGTCAGCGGGGTGCCGACTGGCCGGCGGACAGCGCCGCCAGGTGCGCCTGGTGCAGGCGGCGCAACGCGCGGACCGCCTCGACCGCGCTCTCCTTGTCGGCGGCCTGCAACGCGACCATCGGCAGCAGGTCGTCGTCGTGCAGCTCCAGGCTGGCCCACGGGGCGCCCCGGTCGAACCGGACCCCCCGGATCACCTCCCAGGGCAGCTCGTACGAGCTGATCACGTTGCGCACCCGGACGCCCTTGGCGTCGGCGATCACGCGCGGGCGGGTGAACAGCAGGAAGCCGAGCGCGCCGAAGACGCCCAGGCCGATCATGGCGAACTGGTCGCCGCGCTGGAACGTGCCGTAGCCGTTGCCGGTGGCGCCGGTAAGCGACGTCGCGACGAGGCTGAACACCACGACCAGCGTGACGGCCGACACCCAGCAGACGACCCGGATGCGGCGGGGTCGCACGGTCACCACGGAATCGCTCACCCGACCAGTCTGCCATCCGGTTCGCGCGCGCCTTCGGCCGCCACACGGTCCGGGCCGCGCCGGCCCAGCCCGGTGACCACCACGGCGAGCAGCGTGAGCAGGGCGCCGGCCAGCACCGGCAGCCGGACACCGGGCCCACCGGGCAGGACCAGGTCCAGCAGCAGCGCGCCGCCGAGCTGCCCGGCCACCAGCGCCAGGCCGGTGCGCAGCACCCCGGCGGCGCGTACCCCGACCAGCAGCGAGAGCACGATGCCGACGCCGAGCAGGCCGCCGACGTAGAGCCACCACTGGCCGGGCCAGCGGGGCTGGCTCGCGAGCGCGCCGGTCAGCGCCGCCACCGCGCCGATCACCACGGTGCTGACCGCGAAGTTGACGGCGAGCCCGGCGGCCGGGCCCACGGTGGCGGCGACGCGGCCGTTGAGCGCGGACTGCGTCGCCACCGCCAGCCCGCCCAGGACGCAGAGCAGCACCAGCCCGACCGCCAGGTCACCGACCGGGCGGCCGAGCTGCGCGAGCGCGACAGCGCCGACGCCGAGCACCGCACCGCCGACCCGGGGCACTGTGAGCGGCATCCGCCCGGTCGCGGCCAGCCCGGCCCGGTCCACCGCCAGGCCGCCGAGGCTGCCGCCGGCCACCTGGGCGATCGTGAACACCGCCACCCCGAGCACCGGCACCACCACCGGCGCGACCAGCACGATCACCGCGCCGCCCACCCCGCCCAGGTACGCCCACCAGGGCAGCCCGGAGCGGCGCAGCCCGGCCAGCCCGGCACGCATCGACGGCAGCGCCACGACTCCGGCCAGCACCAGCAGGCAGCCGCCGAGGTTGTTGACGACCGCGCCGAGGACCGGGGCGCCGGTCCGCTCCCCCATCTCGGCGTTGACCGCGCCCTGGGCGGCCGAGGCCACGCCACCGGCCACGACCACGGCGAGCGCGGCCGGAAGCGGCAGCGGCCTCACAGCCGGCAGGCGTGGATGTTGGTGACCAGGATCGCGCGGGCGCCGAGCTCGTACAGCTCGTCCATGATCCGGTGCACGTCGTCGCGGAGCACCATCGCCTGCACCGCGACCCAGCCCTCCCGGTGCAGCGGCGAGACGGTCGGCGACTCGATGCCGGGGGTCAGCGAGCTGGCCCGGTCCAGCAGGCCGGCCGGTACGTCGTAGGCGAGCATCACGTACCGGCGGGCGACGAGCACGCCGTGCAGGCGGCGCAGCAACTGCTCCTGCTGGGGGCCGCCGGGCGCGCCGGCGCGGCGGACCAGCACCGCCGAGGAGCGCAGCAGCGGCTCGCCGAAGACCACCAGGCCGGCCTGGCGCAGCGTCGCGCCGGTCTCCACCACGTCGGCGATCACGTCGGCCACGCCGAGGCGGATGGCGTTCTCCACCGCGCCGTCCAGGCGGATCACGTCGGCCTTGACTCCCGTCTCGGCCAGGTGCCGCTCGACCAGACCGGGGTACGCGGTGGCGATCCGGTGCCCGCCGAGCTGCTGGACCGTGGCCACGTCGTCGGGCCGGGCGGCGAACCGGAACGTGGCCCGCGCGAAGTCGAGGTCGAGGATCTCCTCGGCCGGCGCGCCGGAGTCGATCAGCAGGTCGCGGCCGGTGATGCCGACGTCCAGGTCGCCGGAGCCGACGTAGGTGGCGATGTCCTTGGGGCGCAGGTAGAAGAACTCGATGTCGTTGGGCTCGTCCCGGCAGACCAGGTCCTTCGGGTCGGTGCGCTGGCGGTAGCCCGCCTCGCGCAGCATCCCGGCGGCCTTCTCGGCCAGGGCGCCCTTGTTGGGTACTGCGACACGCAGCATGGGAGTGCTCCTTCGTTCGATCGGATGATCAGCGGACGGGCACTCAGAGATGTCGGTAGACGTCCTTCAGTTCCAGGCCGGTGGCGAGCATCAGCACCTGCGCCTGGTAGAGCAGCTGGGAGATCTCCTCGGCGGCCCGCTCCGGGCCCTCGTGCTCGGCGGCCATCCACGACTCGGCCGCCTCCTCGACGACCTTCTTGCCGATGAAGTGCACGCCCTTGGCGAGCGCCTCCACGGTGCCCGAGCCCGGGGTGCCGGCGGCGGCCTTGGCCTGCAGCTCGGCGAACAACTCCTCGAACGTCTTCACGGAAGGCGATTCTTCCAGCCGCTCCCGGTGACGGGCCGGGTGGGTCAGGCGAAGCCGACCCGGTGGGCGGACTGGGCGTCGAGGGCGCGCACGGCCAGCGCGGCGTCCAGCGCGGCGACTGTCGCCGACCAGCCCTTGTCCTCGGCCGAGCCGGGCAGCCCGGCCCGGTCCCGGGCCTGCTCGATGGTGTCCACGGTGAGCACCCCGTGCGCCACCGGCTTGCCCTCGTCCAGCGCCACCCGGGTCAGCCCCTCGGTGACCGACTGGCACACGTAGTCGAAGTGCGCCGTCGCGCCACGGACCACCACGCCGAGCGCGACGACCACGTCGAAGCGGCGGGCCATCGCCTGGGCCACCACCGGCAGCTCCACCGAGCCCGCCACCCGGGCCACCACGGCCCGCGCCCCGCACGCCTGCGCGGCGGCCACGGCCCGCTCGGTCATGTGGTCGGTCAGGTCGCCGTGCCACCGGGCGGCCACCACGCCGACAGTCATCCCGGCGGCGTCCACCGCGCTCACGCCCGGCTCACCGAAACCCGCCATCGCCCTACGCTCCGATCTCGTCACCGGCGACCGGGCGGCCCATCGGCGCCTCGGTCACCTCGTCCAGTCCGTCCAGCAGGTGACCCATCCGGTCCCGCTTGGTGCGCAGGTAGCGCACGTTCTCCGGGTTGGACCGCACGGGCAGCCCCTCCCGCCCGGTCACGGTGAGGCCGTATCCCTCCAGCCCGGCCCGTTTGGCCGGGTTGTTGGTCAGCAGCCGCATCGACCGCACGCCCAGGTCGTAGAGGATCTGCGCGCCGGTGCCGTAGTCGCGGGCGTCGGCCGGCAGGCCCAGGTCGAGGTTCGCGTCCACGGTGTCGCGGCCCTGGTCCTGGAGCTGGTACGCCTGGAGCTTGTGCAGCAGGCCGATGCCCCGGCCCTCGTGCCCGCGCACGTAGAGGACCACACCGCGTCCCTCCGCGGCGACCCGGGCCAGCGCGGCCTGCAACTGCGGCCCGCAGTCGCAGCGCAGCGAGCCGAACACGTCGCCGGTGAGGCACTCGGAGTGCACCCGCACCAGCACGTCCCGCCCGTCGCCCAGGTCGCCCATGACCAGCGCGACGTGCTCGGCCGGGTCGTGCTCGGCGCGGTAGCCGAGCGCCCGGAACACGCCGTACGGGGTGGGCATCCGCGCCTCGGCGGCCAGCTCGACCTGCTTCTCGGTACGCCGCCGGTAGGCGATCAGGTCCGCGATGGTGACCAGCGTCAGCCCGTGCTCGGCGCAGAACTTCTCCAGGTCCGGCAGGCGCATCATGGTGCCGTCGTCGTTCACCAGCTCGCAGAGCACGCCGGCCGGGCGCAGCCCGGCCAGCCGGGTCAGGTCCACCGCCGCCTCGGTGTGCCCGGGCCGGCGCAGCACCCCGCCGGCGCGGGCGCGCAGCGGCACCACGTGACCGGGCCGGGCCAGGTCGGTGGGGCCGGTGGCGGCGTCGGCGAGCAGCCGGATGGTGTGCGACCGGTCGGCGGCCGAGATGCCGGTGCTGACGCCCTCCCGGGCGTCCACCGTCACCGTGTACGCGGTGCCCCGCCGGTCCTGGTTCGTGTGGTGCATCGGCGGGAGGTCGAGCCGGTCGCACTCGTCCTCGGTCAGCGGCACGCAGATGTAGCCGGAGGTGTAGCGGACCATGAACGCGACCAGCTCCGGGGTGGCCAGCTCGGCCGCGAAGATCAGGTCGCCCTCGTTCTCGCGGTCCTCGTCGTCGACCACCACCACCGGACGCCCGGCGGCGATGTCCGCCACCGCCTGCTCGATCGAACCGAACGTGCTCATGCCACGGCCTCCGAGTACGTCGCCGGGATCGGGGCGGGCGCGGTCGCGACGGCCCGGGAGGTGCGCCACCAGCTGTACAGGCCGGCGGCGCAGAACGCGCCGTAGACCAGGTACATGGCGGCCGACGGGTAGAAGCCGCCGCGCAGCAGCAGCGGTACGCCGACCGCGTCGACGGCGATCCAGATCAGCCAGAACTCGACCCAGCCGCGGGCCATGCCGTAGGTGGCGAGCAGGCTGCCGACCAGGATCCAGGCGTCCGGCAGCGGCCCCCACGAGCCGAGCGCGGCGAGCACCGGGTACGCGGCGGCGGTGCCGACGACGGCGGCGACGAGCAGGCCGAGCCGCTCCGGCCAGGTGGCCCAGCGCGGCACCACGGCCGGCTGGTCCCCGCCACCGCCGCGCCGGTTGCGCGACCAGCGCCACCAGCCGTACACGCTGACGGTGAAGAAGAAGACCTGCCGGCCGGCCTGGCCGTAGAGGTCGTGCGCCTGCGGGGTGACGAAGACGCCGCCGAGGAACACGGTGAGCAGCAGCGCGTTGCCGATCATGCCGACCGGCCAGGCCCAGACCACCCGGCGCAGCCCGAGCAGCGCCGAGGCGAGCCCGAAGCCGTTGCCGACGATCTCCCGGACCAGCACCGGCGAACCGGCCACGTGCACCTGGGCGTCGAGCAGCCAGCCGAGCGGGCCCATCACCGCGCACCCCCCGCGCTCCGGTCGCCGAGCAGCCGCTCGACGTACTTGGCCAGCACGTCCACCTCGAGGTTGACCGGGTCACCGACCTGCTTGCTGCCGAGCACCGTGAGTTTGAGCGTGGTGGGGATCAGACCGACCGAGAACCAGTCGTCGCCGGCCTCGGCGACGGTCAGGGACACGCCGTCGACGGTGATCGAGCCCTTCTCCACGACGTACCGGGCCAGCCCGGCGGGCAGCCGGAACCGCACGGTCTCCCACTGCGCGGCCGGCTCCCGGGCGACGATCTCACCGACGCCGTCGACGTGACCCTGCACCAGGTGCCCGCCGAGGCGGCTGTTGAGCGCGGCGGCCCGTTCCAGGTTGACCGGGTCGCCGGGGCGCAGCGCGCCCAGCGCGGTGCGGCGCAGCGTCTCGCCCATCACGTCGGCGGTGAAGACACCGCCGTCGACGTCGACCACGGTGAGGCAGACGCCGTTGACCGCGATCGAGTCGCCGTGCCGGGCGTCCGAGGTGACGAGCGGGCCGCGGATGGCGACCAGCGCGGAGTCGTCCCCGGTCTCGGTGCTCCGGACGATCTCGCCCAGTTCCTCGACGATGCCGGTGAACATGTCAGGCCTCCCTCTTCCGGGGCAGCGCGGTGATCCGCAGGTCGGGACCGACCCGCGTAACGTCGGTGATCTCCAGGTCGATGGCGTCGGCGATGGTCGTCACGCCGGCGTCGCGCAGCGCGGTCGGGCCGGCGCCGAGCAGCTTCGGCGCGACGTACCCGACGATCTTGTCGACCAGGCCGGCGGCGAGGAACGCGCCGGCCAGCGTGGGCCCGCCCTCCAGCAGCGCGGCCCGCACGCCCCGGTGGTGCAGCTCCGCGAGCAGCGCCGCCAGGTCGACCCGGCCGTCCGGGCCGGCGCCGACCTCCGCGGCGGTGGCCACCCAGGTGCGGGCGGCGCCGTCGCGGACCCGGGCGTCGGCCGGGGTACGCCCCGAGCTGTCCACCACCACCCGCAGCGGCTGCCGGATGGCGAGCGTGCCGTCGCGCAGGTTGCGTGCGGTGAGGCGGGGGTCGTCGGTGAGGACGGTGCCCACCCCGGCGAGCACCGCGTCGACGGTGCCGCGCAGCGCGTGCACGTCGATCCGGGCCGCCTCGGAGGTGATCCACATGCTGGTGCCGTCGGCGGCGGCGGAGCGCCCGTCGAGCGTGGCCGCGTACTTCCAGATCACGTACGGCCAGCCCCGGCGCATCGAGGTGAGCCAGGCCACGTTGCCGGCCTCGGCCTCCTGGCCGCGTACCCCCAGATCGACCTGGACCCCGGCGGCGCGCAGCGTGGCCGCGCCGCCGGAGGCGACCGGGTTGGGGTCGGGGACGGCGATCACCACGCGGGACACCCCGGCGGCGATGAGCGCGTGGCTGCAGGGGCCGGTGCGGCCGGTGTGGTCGCAGGGTTCGAGGGTGACCACAGCGGTGCCGCCGCGGGCGCGCGTGCCGGCCTGGGCCAGCGCGACGATCTCCGCGTGCGGGCCGCCGGCGTACGCGTGGAAGCCCTCGCCGACGACCTCGCCGTCGGCGCCGAGCAGCACGCAGCCGACCACCGGATTGGGGCTCGTGGCGCCGAGGCCGCGCGCGGCCAGTTCGATGGCACGACGCATCGCCTCGTCGACGGAGACGCTCGCCATGGCCGCCTGTCCTCCCGCTCGCCGGTCACGCGCGGGCGGTTCGGGAGCAGCGGCACGAAGGCCGCGGACACGCGGCGGCGGGAAACCCGGGGACGGCAGTGCCGACCCCGGGGAGCCCACGCGGCGGCTGAGGGTGCTCAGCGGCCGGCAGGGGCCTCCCCCGTTCCGCGCGCTGTCTCCCATCCGGACTTTCTGGGGGCGGACGAGCCGCACCCCAACCGTCGGCCCCGGATTCTCACCAGGTCCACCGTCCGGCCGAAGCCGTCCGGGTCGCGGGCTTACCACGGTCGGACCGTGGATCACCGCCGGTTCGGAATTTCACCGAGCCCCGCCAGCGCGTGGTGGGTACACGGGAAGTCTTACACGTTCCGCCCGGCCGTGCGCCACAGAGGCGAGCTACCTCACAGGGCCGGTCAGGTGACGCCGCGACGGCGGTCCACCGCCACGTACGAGCCGGGCTGGCTCTTGGCCACTGTCTTCATCTCCGAGGCCACCGCGATCGCCTCCAGCGGGTCGGTGAACCGCTTGCCGGAATCGGACAGCGACACGCCGATGGAGAGCGTGACGAGCGCGGCGCGGCGGATGTTCCCGCGCCGGTCCTTCAGCTCGACGAAGCCGCGTTCCCGGTCGGTGGCGTCGTAGAGCGCGTCCGCGGCCTTCTCGAAGTCGACCACGGCCCGGCTGGTCAGCGGCCGGACCTGGTTGGGGGCGCAGACGATGACGAAGTCGTCGCCGCCGACGTGGCCGAGGAACGCCGGTGGCAGCCCGATCGACACCACCGCCCGGTGCAGGCTGCGGGCCAGGGCGGAGATGAACTCGTCGCCGCGCACGAAGCCGTACCGGTCGTTGACGCTCTTGAACCGGTCGATGTCGATGTAGCCGACGGCGTAGTCGACGCCGTTGCGCACCCGGTCGCTGATCTCCCGCCGGATCCGGCTGTTGCCGGGCAGGCCGGTCAGCGGCGAGACCTCCCGGAACTCCTTGTTGCGCCGCAGCGTGGAGTTGACCCGGGCCACCAGTTCCAGCGTGTCGAACGGCTTGACCAGGTAGTCGTCCGCGCCGACGCTGAGCCCGTTGACCTTGTCCTGGGTCATCCCCTTGGCGGTGAGCATGATCACCGGCAGGGCCGAGGTCATCGGGTCGGCGCGCAGCCGCCGGGTCAGTTCCAGCCCGTCGATGCGCGGCATCATCAGGTCGACCACGGCGAGGTCGGGCCGCTGCCGCTCGATGATCTCCAGCGCCTCCTGGCCGTCGGCGGCGTGCAGCACCTCGAAGCCGTGCAGGCGCAGGTTGAACTCGACGAAGCGGGCGATGTCCTCGTCGTCGTCGACGACGAGGATCACGTCGGGTCGCTCGCCGGCCGGGTCCATCTCAGGCCCCGGTCATCGCGCGTTCCGCCAGGCCCCGCAGGCGGCGTACCGCCTCCGCGGGATCGTCAGCGCCGTAGACGGCGGTGCCCGCGACGAACGCGTCGGCGCCGGCCGCGGCGGCCTGCTCGATGGTGTCCGCGGCGATGCCGCCGTCGACCTCGATGCGCAGCTCCAGGTGCCCGCTGTCGACGTGCCGGCGGGCCGCGCGCACCTTGTCCAGCAGTTGCGGCAGGAAACGCTGGCCGCCGAAGCCGGCCTTGATCGTCATGATCAGCAGCGTGTCGAAGCTCGGCAGCAGCTCCAGGTACGGCTCGATCGGAGTGTCCCGGTCGATCGCCAGCCCCGCCTTCGCCCCGGCCGAGCGCAGGTCCTTCGCGAGCGCCACCGGGTCGTCGCACGCCTCGGCGTGGAACGTGACGTTGTACGCGCCCGCGTCGGCGTACCCGGGCGCCCAGCGGCGCGGGTCCTCGATCATCAGGTGCACGTCGAAGGGGATCTCCGTGACGGCACGCAGGCTCTGCACCACCGGCAGCCCGATGGTCAGATTGGGCACGAAGTGGTTGTCCATGACGTCCACGTGCAGCCAGTCGGCGGCGGGCTCCACGGCACGGACCTCGTCGGCGAGGCGGGCGAAATCGGCGGCCAGGATGCTGGGCGCGACGATCGGCGGCGGTACTGTCACCGGGCCAGTGTACGAACGCGGTGATCCGGAGGTAGCGGCACGGCTCCCGGAGCGACAGCTGGTGATCCTTCCGTGACCGATGGTGCATCATCGGGCCGTCCGGCGAGAAATTCGGCACGAATAGTCGCCGGTGACTGGCCGATCGATTGAAAGGTGACGAAACTCCTACAGGGACGGTCACGTATGCTGCACGCCCGGGCGCGGGGGACGCCGGTCGGGCCTATGACGACCGGCTGTCATCTCTCCCGGAAGGGGCGGACGATGCGACGGTGGCTCCACGTGCTCGCGCTGGCCGGCGCCGCGACGGTGGTGCTCGCGGGATGCGCACAGGCGCACCGGGCCGACGGCGACCTGATCGACGACTGGGCGGCACTGCCGGTGCCGCAACTGTTCGTCCCGGCGACCGAGGCGTGCCTGCCCCGGCTGAGCACCGTGGTGTCCGCCGCCACGTACGAGACGGTGAACTGCGCGGGCAGCCACCTGGCCGAGACCGTGCACGTCGGCCGGTTCACCGGGCCGGAGGCGCAGGGCGTACGCCCGGAACCGGGCTCGCCGGCGCTGCGGACCGCGCGCGCCGAGTGCGACCAGCGGGCGCGGGAGATGATCGGCGGGGACTGGCACGCCGCCCGGCTCACGCTGAACATCGCGCTGCCGACGGTGACCGCCTGGGCGTCCGGCGCCCGCTGGTTCCGGTGCGACCTGGCCGAGACCGACAGCATCGACAACACCCGCCCGGTCAACCGGGTCGGCAGCCTGCGGGGCGCGCTCGTCGGCGACAACCCGCTGGTGCACAGGTGCTTCGACCCGAAGCTGATCGGCCAGAACCTCAACTACATGGCCCCGGTGCTGTGCACCGAACCGCACCGGGCGGAGTTCGTCGGCGTCTACGAGGAACGCGACATGAGCTGGGCGGAGTTCACCCGCGGCGCGCCCACCACGCACCGGCGCTGCATGACGCTGATCGCCGCGTTCGCCGAGGTGCCGGACAACGCCGAGCTGCCGTACCGGGCCGGGTCCATCTTCTACCCGCCGTCGGAGCGGGAGTGGGAGGAGGGCGACCGGGGCGTGCGCTGTTTCCTGTGGAGCGACGACCGCAAGCTGAACCGCTCGGTGCGCGGAGCCGGGCCCGAGGGACTCCCGGTGACCTGAGCGACTGCCGTATGCTGCACCGCCGAGGCGTACCGGTCGGCCGGACGGCTCCGGACGACGGGGGAGGTCGGTCGGGATGCGGCGATGGTGGACGGCGGTCACCGTGGGCGCGGTGATGGCGCTGGCGCTCGGCGGCTGCGCCGCGCCGGCCGGGGTCGACAGGGACCTGACCGACGACTGGCCCGCGTTCGCCGCGCCCGTCGGTTTCGTGCCGCAGTCCGGCGCCTGCCATCCCACCGTCGCCGACGTCGGATACCTCAGCGGCTACCAGCCGGTCGACTGCGCCGCCCCGCACCGCACCGAGACACTGCACGTGGGCACGATGACCGGGGCGGAGGCGGAGCGTTCCGCGCCGCCGCGCACCGGATCGGCCGGGATGCGCGCCGCGCACGCCGACTGCGGCCGGCAGGTCACCCGCGCCGTCGGCGCGGACTGGCGCTCCGGGCGGCTGCGACTGGCGGTGGTCTTCCCGTCGGCGCTGGCGTGGTCCGGCGGGGCCCGCTGGTACCGCTGCGACGTCGCCGAGGTGACCGATCTGGACGAGGGCGCCGTGGCCCAGCGCACCGGAAGCCTGCGCGGGGCGCTCAAGCCCGGCTCGAAGCTCGCGCTCGGCTGCTTCAACCCGAAGCTGCGCAAGGACGAGGTGGAGTCGATGCGGCCGGTGGCCTGCACCAGCAAGCACCACGCCGAGTTCGTCGGCGTCTACCAGGCGCCGGACATCAGCTACGCGGAGTTCGACCGCACGCCGCTGCGCACGCACAAGGCCTGCCGGGGCCTGATCGCCAAGTACGCCGGGCTGCCGAACGACGGCAACATGCAGTACCGGGCCGGGACCATCATCTACCACCCGTACGAGGAGCAGTGGCGCGACGGGGACCGGGGCGTGCAGTGCTTCCTGTGGGTCTCCGGGCGGACGCTGACCAAGTCGGTCAAGGGCGCGGGCGCCAAGGCGCTGCCGATCAACTGAGACCCGGGCGGGGCGGGCCGGCGCCCACCCCGCCCGGGGCCGCTCAGCCGACCTGCAGCGTCACGTCGTCGACGACGAAGCTGGTCTGCAACGAGGAGTCCTCGACCCCGGTCCACTTGAGCGTGACCGTCTGACCGGCGTACGCGGCCAGGTTGAAGGTGCGCTGGGTGTAGCCGGTGGCCTTGTTCAGGTTCGAGTACGTGGCCAGCGTGGTCGAGCCGACCTGCACGGTGAGCTTGTCGTACGCGACCGAGCTGGTCGTCTCGGCCGTGTCGATGTGCAGCCAGAACGAGAACGTGTAGCTGCTGCACCCGGCCGGCAGCGTGACCGACTGGGACAGCGTGTCGGTCCGCGAGGAGCCGTACCCGTTCATCCACGCCTTGTACGACCCGGTGCGGGCCGCCTGGCTGGAGCTGTTGGTGATCACGCCGGAGCTGGCGGTCCACGGCGTGGTGCCGGACTCGAAGCTGCTGTTGCCGATGAGCTGCCCGCCGGTGCAGCCGCCGCTGCCGCCGGTCACGGTGATCGTGTAGCTGGCGGTGCGGGTGGCCGAACCGGTGCCGGTCACGGTGAGCGTGAACGTGCCGGTGGTGGCCGACGACGAGGCGCTGACCGTCATGGTGGACGAGCCGCCCGACGTGACCGACGACGGGCTGAAGCTCACCGAGACCCCGCTCGGGGCGCCGCTGGCGGACAACGAGACGGTCTGCGCGCTGCCGGCGGTGGTGGCGGTGCTGACCGTGGCGGTGGTGGAGCCACCCCGGGCGACGCTGCCGGAGGTGGGGCTCACCGAGACGGAGAAGTCGTTGGTGGGCGTGCCGCCGCCGACCGCGAGCGCCCAGATCGCGTACGCCACGCCGTCCGCGGCCCGGTTCAGGATGGTCGTGTTGATGTTGCTGGTGTTGTCGCAGGAGCGGTGGTAGCAGCCGTCGTACGCCGCGCCCGCGGTGCCGCCCCACTTGCTGGCCTGCGCCGAGGACTTGGTGTAGCTGGCGCCCGCCGCGTAGCCGGAGGTCTGGATGCCGGCGTTGGCGAACGAGTAGTCGTCGGAGCGGCCCTGCCCCTCGGTGTTCTCCTCCGGCGAGATGCCGAACGAGTCCCAGTACGCCTTCAGCGGCGCGGCGGTGGCCGAGGTGATCCGGTTGATGAAGTAGCCGCCGTTGGGCGAACCCACCATGTCGAAGTTGTAGTAGCCCTTGATGTAGCCGCGCTGGGTGGAGCTGAGCTGGTTGACGTAGTGCTTGGAGCCCTGCAGCCCCTGCTCCTCGCCGTTCCACCAGGCGAACCGGACCCGCTTGGTCATGGTCGGGTTCTGCGCGGCCAGTACCAGCGCGTTCTCCAGCAGCACCGACGAACCGGAGGCGTTGTCGTTGATGCCGGGGCCGGCGGCGACGCCGTCCAGGTGCGCGCCGAACATGACGACCTGGTCCGAGGGGCCCTGCGGCCACTCGGCGATCAGGTTGTTGCCCGGGTAGGTGCAGGTGGAGCAGTTCTGCTCGGTGACCGTGTAGCCGGCGGCCTGGAGCTTGCCCTTGACGTAGTTGACCGACGCCGTGTAGCCGGCCGAGCCGGAGCGCCGGTTGCCCCCGTTGCTGGTGGCGATGGAGTTGAACTGGCTGAGGTGGGCCTGGATGTTGCTGAGGGAGACGTCCGGCGCGGCGAGCGCGGCGACGGCCGGGGCGGGGGCGGAGGCCGGAGCGGGCGCGGCGGAGGCGGTGCCGGCCAGGCTCGCCGTCGTCAGGGTGGCGACGAGGGCGAGCGCGAGGCTCGTGGTCGGCGTTCTGCGTCTCATGGAGACTCCTCGTGGGGGTTCGGCGGGCGGGGTGCCGGGACCGGTGATCGGAACAGTTACATGTATCGATCGCACAGTCAACGGGCTGTCACATCCCACCGACCCCCTCCCCCCACCGGGATGCCGCACACGCTCCATCCCTCCCCATTTCGCCGCACGACGATCAAGGAGTTCGCGCCCGGGCACGACGGACCCGGAGGCACGAACTCCTCGATCGACTGCGGGAGGGGTGGGTCAGGTCCGGCGGAGAACCGCCAGAAACATGGCGTCGGTGCCGTGGCGGTGCGGCCACAGCTGCACCGTGGGCCCGTCACCCAGGCCCGGCATGCCCGCCGGCAGCAGCGGCCGCGCGTCGACGAAGTCGACGCCGAAACCGCACCGCCGGGCCGCCTCGGTCACCGTCACGTGCGTCTCCACCACGTGCGGCGAGCAGGTCACGTACGCGACCAGGCCACCCGGCCGGGCCGCCCGCAGCGCGGCGGTGAGCAGTTCGCGCTGCAACCGGGTCAGCGGCGGCAGGTCCGACGGCTGGCGGCGCCACCGCGCCTCCGGGCGGCGGCGCAGCGCGCCCAGCCCGGTGCACGGCGCGTCCACGAGCACCCGGTCGAAGTGCCCCTCCGGCAGCTTCGGGTCGCTGCCCACGCTGCGCCCGTCGGTGTGCAGCACCGTCACCGGCAGCCCACGGGTGGCCTGCTCCACCAGCCGCGCCCGGTGCTCGGCCACCTCGACCGCCGTCAGCCGTGCGCCACGGGTCGCGGCGAGCGCGCCGAGCAGGCCGGACTTGCCGCCCGGGCCGGCGCACAGGTCCAGCCACCGGCCGTCCGGGCCGTCCAGCGGGGCCGCCGCCAGCGCGTCCGCCACCAGCTGGGACCCCTCGTCCTGCACGTGCGCGCGGCCGTCGGCCACCGCCGCCAGCTCACCCGGCGCCCCGCCGGGCAGGTAGACCGCGTACGGCGAGAACGCGCCGGGCGCGCCGCCCACCTCGTCGGCCAGCGCCACCGGGTCGGCCAGGCCCGGCCGGGCGCACAGGTGCACCGGCGGGCGCTCGTTGTCCTCGATGAGCAGCCGGGTCGTCTCACCCATGTCGCCGCCGAGCGCCTCCGCGAACGACCGCGCGATCCACTGGGGATGGCTGTACGCCAGCGCGAGGTGCCCGATCGGGTCGGTCTCCTCGGACGGGGCGAGCTTGGCCACCCAGGCGTCGGCGTCCCGGCTGGTGATCTCCCGCAGCACCGCGTTGGCGAACCCGGTGGCGCCCGGTCCCACCGACCGGACCAGGTCGACGGTGGACGACACCGCGGCGTGCGCGGGCACCCGGGTGTGCAGGATCTGGTACGCCCCGAGCCGCAGCGCGTCGCGCACCGGCGGGTCGATGCGCTGCACGTCCCGCCCGGCCGCGTCGGTGACGATCGCGTCGAGCGTGCCGGTGTGCCGCAGCGTGCCGTAGGTCAGCTCGGTGGCGAACGCGGCGTCCCGGCCGGTCAGCCCGGCCTCGCGCAGCATCGCCGGGAGCACCAGGTTGGCGTACGCGTCGTCGCGGTGCACCGCCGCGATCGCCTCGTACGCGACCTGCCGGGGCAGGTCGACGGCCGGACGGGCCGGACGCCCGCCCCGCCGGTCCCCGCCGAACCGGTCCCCGCCACGCCGGTCGCCGCGCTCACGGTCACCGCCGGACCGGTCGCCGGCACGCCGGTCCGCGGCGGGCCGGTCGGCGCGCTGCCGGGTACCGCGCTCACGGTCGCCGAACCGGTCCGGACGCGACGGCCCCGTCACGCGAACACCTCGCCGGCGGTGACCCGGGCGCCGCGCGCCCAGTCGCCGGCGGGCATGGCCTTCTTGCCGGCGGCGCGCACCTCGCCGAGGCGCACCGGCGTGGTGGCGGTGCCGACGAGCACGCCCGACTTCTCCACGTGCAGCTCCCCCGGCTTCAGCTCCGGGCCGTCGGCCACCGGTGTGACCGGGCCGAGCTTGACCCGGTCGTCGCGGAACGTGGTCCACGGGCCGGGCGCGGGCGTGCAGGCGCGGATGCGCCGGTCCACCGCGAACGCGGGGTCGCCCCAGCGGACCCGGGCGTCCTCCACCGTCAGCTTCGGGGCGAGCGAGACGCCGTCGGCGGGCTGCGGCACGGCGCGGGCGGTGCCGGCGCCGATCGCGTCCAGGACGGCGACCAGCAGCCCGGCGCCGGAGTGCGCGAGCCGTTCCAGCAGGTCACCGGAGGTGTCGGCGGGGCGGATCTCGTCGGTGACGGTGCCGTAGACCGGGCCGGTGTCCAGCCCCGCCTCCAGCTCGAAGACGCTGGCCCCGGTCAGCTCGTCGCCGTGCAGCACGGCGTGCTGCACCGGCGCGGCGCCACGCCAGGCGGGCAGCAGCGAGAAGTGCAGGTTGATCCAGCCGTGCCGGGGGATCTCCAGCGCCACCGGCGGCACCAGCGCGCCGTAGGCGACCACCGGTACGCAGTCCGGCGCCAGCTCGCGCAGCCGGTCGAGGAACTCCGGCTCGCGCGGGCGGGCCGGGGTGAGCACCTCGACGCCGTGCGCGTCGGCCCACGCGCCGACCGGCGAGCGGACCAGTCCCCGGCCACGACCGGCCGGGGCGTCGGGGCGGGTGACCACGGCGAGCAACTCGTGCCCGGAAGCGGCGATCGCGTCCAGGGCCGGTACGGCGACCGCCGGGGTGCCGGCGAAGACCAGGCGCATCCGGGTCACCGCCCCAGGCCGAACGGGTTGCCGGCGGCGTGCGGGCTCAGCTTGACGGTGGGCGGCGCGGCCTGGTCATACCACTCGGCCTGGCGGATCGCCTTCATGGCCTCCTTGCGGCCGGCCGGGTCGAGCCGGTCGACGAAGAGGACCCCGTCGAGGTGGTCGGTCTCGTGCTGCACGCAGCGGGCCATCAGGCCGGTGCCGACGATCTGCAGCGGGTCGCCGTAGCCGTTGAAGCCCTTGGCGATCACGTTCTGCCGGCGCTTGGTGTCGAAGTAGAGCCCGGGGATGGACAGGCAGCCCTCCGGGCCGTCCTGCTCCTCCTCGTCAGGGAACTCCAGCACCGGGTTGACCAGGTGGCCGAGGACGTCGTCGACGTCGAAGGTGAACACCCGCAGGCCCACCCCGAGCTGCGGCGCGGCCAGGCCGGCGCCGCTCTGCTCGCGCATCGTGTCGGTCAGGTCGGCGATCAGCTTGCGCAGCTCGACGTCGAAGTCGACGACCGGGTCGGCCGGCGTGCGCAGCACCGGATCGCCGAACAGACGGATGGGCTGGACGGTCACTCGGCGTGGCTCCTTGTCTGGGTCGAACGATGCGCGTCCAGTCTACGGAGTCGGCCCGGCCGCCCCGGGTCGCGTACCGGGAACGGTGACCGGGGCCGCCTCCCGCCCCACCCGCACCGGCAGCGTGGCGTGACCACGCAGGGTGAGCCGCACCCGCCGCTCGGGCCGGCCCGCGAGGGCCATCTCCGGCAGCCGGCGCAGCAGCAGCGGGAACGCCACCTGCGCCTCCAGCCGGGCCAGCGCCGCGCCGAGGCAGTAGTGCGGCCCGGCACCGAAGGACAGCGGCGCGATCTGCGCCCGCCACGGGTCGAAGCGGGCCGGATCCGGGTAGCGGCGCGGATCGCGGTTGGCCGCGCCAAGCAGCACGATGACCCAGCTCGCCGGCGGCAGGTCGACCTCGCCGTACCGGGCGGGCGCCGTGCTCATCCGCGAGGTGAGCTGCACCGGCGAGTCGTAGCGCAGCAGCTCGTCGACGTAGGCGGGGGCGAGGTCGGGCCGCTCGCGCAGCGCCGCCGCGGCGCCCGGATGCGCCAGCAGCGCCACCAGGCCGTTGCCGAGCAGATTCGTGGTGGTCTCGAAGCCGGCCACCAGCAGCACGATCAGGTTCGCCAGCAGCTCGTCGCCGGAGAGCCGGTCGCCGCCGTCGTGGGCCTGGACCAGCGCGGTGGTGAGGTCGTCGGCCGGCGCCCGGCGGCGGGCCGCCACCAGCTCGGTGAAGTAGGCGCGCAGCTCCGCCGCTCCCCGGTCGGCCACGGCGAGCTCGTCGGCGGTGATCTCCGGTTCGAGCGCGCCGGTCAGGTCGGCGGCCCAGCGCCGGAACAGCGGCCGGTCCGCCGACGGGACGCCGAGCAGCGCGCAGATCACCCCGACCGGAAGCGGGTACGCGAACGCGCCCATGAAGTCGACCGGCTCGTCGGCGGTGAGCATCGCGTCGACCAGCTCGTCGGCCTGCGCCCGCACCACGTCGCGCATGGCGGCGATCCGGCGCGGGGTGAACGCGCCCGCGGCCAGCCGTCGCATCCGGCTGTGGTCGGGCGGGTTGGTGCGCAGCATCGACCGGGAGATCGACAGCATCGCCGGGCTGTCCCGCCAGCCGGGCAGGAACTGGTCGCGCAGCGCGTCGTCCATCACCCCGAACTGGGCGTCGCGCAGGATCGCGTCGGCCTCCGCGTACCCGGTGACCACGTAGAAGACCGGCCCGGCCTGGACCACCGGGCCGTGCGCGCGCAGCCGCTCGTACGTCGGGTAGGGGTCGAGGCGCCCCTCGGGGGACATCAGCAGCGCGAGCGCGTCGGTGGGATCCACGATTCCGCCTCCCCAGGCATCGGAGGCCTTCATCATGCTCCCGCCCGCCGGATCGGGTGAACCCGTGACGGCGAGGTGGCGGTGTCCCCCGCGGTCAGGCGCCGGCGCCCGGCTCCCCGGCGAGCACCGGGCCGCTGCCGAGCAGCGCGTGCTCCGGCAGCGGCAGCGTGATGCCGTGCGCGTCCTCCCAGTCGTGGATCAGGCCCGGCCGGGCCTGCGCGGTGAAGAACTCGACGGCGCTGATCCCGCCGACCACCGGCTCCTCCACCTCGGCGACCAGCCGGGCCGCGACCATCGGCAGGCCGGCGCGCACGGCGGCGCTGAGCCGCCGGTGCCCGTCGACGACGAAGAAGTACTCGCCGGTGTAGCCGATGCTCAGCGGCTCCGGCTCCCCGTCGCCGCCGGCCGCCTCGGCCGCGACGTCGGAGTCCCAGAGACCGCGCAGCGTCGACACGTCCTCGGTGGGGTACACCCGGGCCGGGTCGAGCAGCAGCAGCGGCTGGCCGGCGCGCAGCACGTCGGCGCCGAGACGGCCCTCGTAGACGTCGATGACGTGCGCGATGACCTGCTCCGGGTTGGCCCGGGTGGTGTCGCAGACCAGGTCGTAGTTGCGCAGGCGGGCCTTGTCGACGCCGTACCGCACGATGAACCGGCCGCGCTCGCTCTCGCTGCGCTCGCGCAGCTTGGCCCGCGCCTCCTCCAGCGAGGTGTAGCTCTCGGCCGGGCCGGACGGGCGGGCCAGCACGCGCCGGGCCGCCTCGGTCGGCTCGGTGATCATGTGCACCTTGAGCGCGTCGGTGAAGAAGTGCCACGCCAGGCGGGAGTCCATGACCAGGGACTCGCCGGAGGCGGCGATGTCGCGCTGGAGCTGGTCGACGTAGCCGTCGACGGCCTGGTCCAGCTCGGCGTGCAGGTTGAGCTGGAGGGCGGTCATCTGCCGCTCCTGGGCCATCTGGCGGTAGAGGTCGCCGACGCTGACCCGGCGCAGCCCCAGCCGCTTGGCGATCTCGACCGAGACGGTGCTCTTGCCACTGCCGAGGTCACCGTTGAAGACGATCGACTGACGAACGGTCACGACTGGTCCACCCCTGCTCACCGGCTGACTGACGACATCGAGTGTCGGCCCGACGTGCTCTGGCACCCGCCGCGCCGCGTCCCGCGCGGGGAAAGCGCGCGGCTGGGCATGACGGGCGATGCTATCACCGTGCGCTACCCGATTGCCGGACCAGGTGTGCGGCAAACCCCAGCTCACGACCGTCCGCGAGGGCCCGCGTGCGCAGTGTCACGCCGATCGGGTCCGGTCAGAACAGGGTGAGCGGATCGACCTGCAGCCGCACCGGATCGGCCGCCTTGCGGGCGCTGCGCTGCCCGGCGGCGGAGTGCAGCGCCTCGGCCATCGCGGCGGCCCGGGACCGGGGCACGCGGACCAGCATCCGCTCCCGGCCCTCGTCCGCCGGCACCGGGCCGAGCACCTCGGCGTCATCGGGCAGCCGGGCGCCGGCGAGCAGGTCGGCCACCGCCTCGGCCGCGCCGGTGACGCTCGCCATCCGTACCGCGGGCGGGAAACCCAGCTCCCGCCGCTCGGCCAGCTCCCGGGCGGCGAACCAGGCGGAGTCCCAGCGCAGCAGCGCCTGCACCGGCGCGAGCGCGCCGTCGGCGACCACCACCACCCGGCCACCGGCCGGGCCGGGCCGGGCCAGCGCGGCGGCGGCCATCCAGCGCCGCAGCGCCTCCTCGCCGGCCCGCAGGTCGGCCCGGGTCAGCAGCGCCCACGAGTCGAGCAGCAGCACCGCGCCGTAGCCGCCGTCGGCGACCGGCTCGGCGCCCGGCGTGGCGATCACCAGTCCGGCACCGCCCGGCACCGTCGCCAGCACCTCCTCCCGCCCGGAGGTGCGCACCGGCACGCCGGGGAACGCCCGGCCCAGCTCCTCGGCGGTCCGCCGGGCGCCGGTCACCGAGGCGCGCAGCCGCCGCCCACCGCACTCCGGGCAGGCGTACGCGGCGGCCACCCGGCCGCACCAGCGGCAGGCGGGCGTGCCCTGCGCCGAGGGCAGCGCGAGCGGTCCGGCGCAGTGCGGGCAGCGGGCCGGGGCGCGGCAGTCCGCGCAGGCCACCGACGGCACGTAGCCCCGGCGCGGCACCTGCACCAGCACCGGCAGGTCCGCGCGCAGCGCGTCCCGGGCGGTGGTCCAGGCCAGGCTCGGCAGCCGCGCCGAGGCCGCGCCGGGATCGCGGGCCAGTTGCGGGTCGTCGCCGGTGGGCGCCATGGCCGGGGTACGCGCGCGCACCACCGCCCGGTCGGCCACCACCTCGCGCGCCCAGCCGGTCTCCACGAGCAACTGCGCCTCGGCGGTACGGGCGTACCCGCCGACCAGTGCGGCGACGTCGCCGAGCTGCGCCCGGGTGAGCAGCACGTCCCGGGCGTGCGGGTACGGCGCGCGAGGCTCGGCGTGCAGGTCGTCGCCGTCGTCCCAGATCGCCACCAGGCCGAGGCGGGCCACCGGGGCGAACATCGCCGCCCGGGTGCCGATCACCACGTCGGCGTCCCCCGTCCGGGCGGCGAGGAAGGCCCGGTAGCGGCGGGACGGGCCGTCGGCGGCGGTCAGCCGGACGTGCCGGCCCGCGCCGAGCACGGCGGTCACTGCCGCGTCGAGGCGGTCCAGGTCACGGGTGTCGGCCACCACGACCACGGCGCCCCGGCCGCCGGCCACGGTGGCGGCGACCGCGTCGGCGTACCGGTCGGCCCAGTCCTCCCCCGGCAGCGCGGACCAGACCGCGCGGGCGGGCCTGCCGTCGGTGAGCGCGCGCAGCAGCGCCGGCCCGGCCGGGTAGTCCCGCCAGCCGCGCGGGTCCACCTCCGCCGGGCCGCCCGGCCGGGCGTCGGCGGCCTCGGCCGGCAGGCCGTGGGGCGCGGTGCCGTCGGCGGTGGCGATGCTGCCGTCGGGCGTGGCCGAGGCGGTGGGTGGCGCGTCCGCGGCGGTGGCGGCCTTCTCGGCGCGGGCGTGCCGGGGCGGCACGGCCAGGCGGAGCACGTCGGCGAGGCTGCCGGCGTACCGGTCGGCGACCGCGCGGGCCAGCCGGGCCACCTCCGGGGAGAGCACCGGCACCGGGGAGACGACCTTCTCCAGGTACGCCAGCTTCGGGTGCTCGGACGACTCGGCGCGCTCCAGCAGCCAGCCGTCGACGAGTTGCCCGGCGAACCGCACCTTCACCCGTACCCCGGGCCGGGCGTCGGCGTCGAGCGCCTCCGGCACCAGGTAGTCGAACGGGCGGTCGAGGTGCGGCAGCGGCACGTCCACGCAGACGCGCGCGACCGGCGACCCCGGTGCGGGTCGCCGGTCGCGGCGCGTGGTGGCGGTCAGGCTCCCGCGGCCGACTTGAGGTCGGCGGCCCGGTCGGTGCCCTCCCAGGTCAGCTCCGGCAGCTCCCGGCCGAAGTGGCCGTACGCGGCGGTCTGCTGGTAGATCGGGCGGAGCAGGTTCAGGTCCCGGATGATGGCGGCCGGGCGCAGGTCGAACACCTCGGCCACGGCCTTCTCGATCGAGGCGACCGGCACGGTCTCGGTGCCGAACGTCTCGATGAACAGGCTCACCGGATGTGCCTTGCCGATCGCGTACGCCACCTGCGCCTCGCACCGCTCGGCCAGACCGGCGGCTACGACGTTCTTCGCCACCCACCGCATCGCGTACGCCGCCGACCGGTCGACCTTCGACGGGTCCTTGCCGGAGAACGCGCCGCCACCGTGCCGGGCGTACCCGCCGTAGGTGTCCACGATGATCTTCCGGCCGGTCAGACCGGCGTCACCCATCGGCCCACCGATCTCGAACCGGCCCGTCGGGTTCACCAGCAGCCGGTAGCCCTCGGTCTGAAGGCCGAGGCCCTCCAGCTCCGGCGCGATCACGTGGTCCCTGATGTCCGGGGTGAGCAGCGACTCCAGCGAGATGTCCGCCGCGTGCTGGCTGGACACGACCACGGTGTCGAGCCGGACCGGCCGCAGCCCGTCGTACTCGATGGTCACCTGCGTCTTGCCGTCCGGCCGCAGGTACGGGATCGTGCCGTCCTTGCGCACCGCGGCGAGCCGGCGCGAGAGCCGGTGCGCCAGCGCGATCGGCAGCGGCATCAGCTCGGGCGTCTCGGAGCAGGCGAAGCCGAACATCATGCCCTGATCGCCCGCGCCCTGGGCGTCCAGCGCGCTCTCCGACCCGCCGGTACGCAGCTCGAAGGCGTTGTCGACGCCCTGGGCGATGTCCGGCGACTGGGCACCGATGGACACGCTGACGCCGCAGGACGCGCCGTCGAAGCCCTTCTTCGACGAGTCGTACCCGATCCCGAGGATGGTCTCCCGGACGATCGTCGGAATGTCGGCGTACGCCTTGGTGGTCACCTCGCCGGCCACGTGCACCTGGCCAGTGGTGATCAACGTCTCCACCGCGACCCGGCTGTGCGGGTCCTGGGCGAGCAGCGCGTCGAGAATGCCGTCACTGATCTGGTCGGCGATCTTGTCCGGGTGGCCCTCCGTGACCGATTCGGACGTGAAGAGACGTGTCACGGCACTCCTAAGCATGTGAAGACTTTTAAAGGTCGCTCGGCGGCAGTTTAGTCACCGTCGTTCCGCCGTGACCCGATGAACGCGGGTCGACCAACCGTCAGGAACGTGACGGCAACCGCGGACAGACGAGGTCCCAGACGGCGTCGGCCAGGGCCTCCTTGGGCTGCTCGGACAGCCGGTGCACGGCGCCGTCGGTTCCGATCACGGTGGCCGCGTTGATGTCGGCGCCGAAGACCTTGTCCACGCCGACCTCGTTGATCACGATCATGTCGGCCCCCTTGCGGGCCAGTTTGGCCCGGCCGTTGGCCTCCGCGTCGTCGGTCTCGGCGGCGAAGATCACCAGCACCTGGCCGGGACGGCGGACGCGCCCCAGCTCGGCGGCGATGTCCGGGTTGGTGACCAGCTCGATGACCGGCGCGACGCCGTCGTCGGACTTCTTGATCTTCGTGGTGGCGTAGCCGGCCGGCCGGAAGTCCGCGGGCGCGGCGGCCATGACCACGGCGTCCGCGTCGGCGGCCGCCGTGAGCGTGGCGGCGCGCAGCTCCTCGGTGGTGCCCACCCGGACCAGATCCACCCCGGCCGGGTCGGGCAGCGCCACGTTCGCCGCGACGAGCGTGACCCGGGCGCCCCGGGCGACGGCGGCGCGGGCGAACGCGTACCCCTGCTTGCCGGACGACCTGTTGCCCAGGAACCGGACCGGGTCCAGCGGCTCCCGGGTGCCCCCGGCGGTGACCACCACGTGCCGGCCCGCCAGGTCGGCCTCGGCCTCGGCACCGCGGGCCAGCGCCCGGCGGGCCACCGCGAAGATCTCCGCCGGGTCGGGCAGCCGGCCCTTGCCGGTGTCCCGCCCGGTGAGCCGGCCCACTGCGGGCTCGATCACGCGGACGCCCCGCGAGCGCAGCGTGGCCACGTTCGCGACGGTGGCCGGGTGCTCCCACATCTCGGTGTGCATGGCGGGCGCCAGCAGCACCGGGCAGCGGGCGGTCAGCAGCGTGTTGGTGAGCAGGTCGTCGGCGAGGCCGTGGGCGGCCTTGGCGAGCAGGTCGGCGGTGGCCGGTGCGACGACGACCAGGTCGGCGTGCTGCCCGAGCCGCACGTGCGGCACCTCGTGCACGTCGGACCAGACGTCGTCGGCGACCGGCTGACCGGACAGGGCCGCCCAGGTCGGCGCCCCGACGAAGCGGAGCGCCGAGGCGGTCGGCACCACCCGGACCCGGTGACCCGACTCGGTGAAGAGCCGGAGCAGCTCACACGCCTTGTAGGCGGCGATGCCGCCGCCGACCCCGAGGACGATCTCGGCGGGCATCGGCGCGGGCGCGGTTACGGCTGGTCGGTCGGCTCGGCGGTGAGCAGGCCCGCGTTGATCTCGCGCATGGCGATGGAGAGCGGCTTCTCCTGCGGGGTGGTCTCCACCAGCGGGCCGACGTACTCCAGGAGGCCCTCACCGAGCTGGCTGTAGTAGGCGTTCACCTGACGGGCGCGCTTGGCGGCGAAGATGACCAGCGCGTACTTCGAGGTGGTCTTCTCGAGCAGCTCGTCGATCGGCGGGTTGGTGATGCCCTCGGGGTTGGTGGCGATGGATCCCACGAATTAAACCTCTGCGTCTCGTGCGCCGCCCGCGGGCGGTCGGGCCGGAGCCAGGAAGGACGAACCGAGCAATCCTACCAGCTCCGCCGCGGCGCGCTCGGTGTGGTCGTGTGCCACCGCGTGGGCGAAGACGGCCGCCACGTCCGGGTCGGCGCGGTACGCCGGCGGCGCGAGGAGCACCAGCCGGACGCCGGGCGCCGCCGCCCGTACCGCGAGCGCGCCGGCCAGGTCCAGCGGCAGCAGCACCGGCCGTCCCTCGGCGAGCCGCGTCCGCACCGGGGCCCGGGGCACCCCCCTGCGGTACGGCCCGATCCGGCACCACTCGAGCAGCTCCCCGGCGGCGATCAGCCGGTCGAAGCCGGGCGCGTCGAGGAAGACGCGGTCGACGCCGTCGCGCTCGTCCGGACGCGGTGGGCGGGTGGTGGCCACCACCGGCACCCAGACAGACGCAAGGCGCGCCCGGACCGCCTCGACGACACTGCTCCGGCCGGCCCCGGAGGGACCGGACAGAACAGTGAGCCGAGCCGCCGAGCGCGCCTCGTCATCCGTGCTCACCGCTTGTTTCTACACGGCGGGCCGTTCAGTTGGCGGCGAACTCTCCGAGCAGAGCCTTGCGCTGCTGCTCGCCGAGGCCGCGCAGGCGACGGCTGTCCGCGATCTTGAGCTTCTCCATGATCTGGGTGGCCCGGATCTTGCCGATGCCCGGCATCGCCTGGAGCACGGCCGAAACCTTCAGCTTGCCCACGACGTCGTCGGACTCGGCCCGCTCGAGGACGGTGGCGAGGGTGGTCTTGCCCTGCTTGAGCTGCTCCTTCAGCTCAGCGCGGGCCTTGCGGATCTCCGCGGCCTTCTCCAGCGCGGCAGCGCGCTGTTCGGGGGTCAGTGACGGGAGCGGCACCAGTTCTCCTCAGGTCCCTAGTACGGCGGGCGGAGCGCCCCACCGCATCTGTGAAACGTGGTGTCGCTGGCAACCAAAGGGGTCCGTGGTTCCCAGCGCGGGGAAAACTAGCGGTCAACGGAGATTTCGGCAACGTGGGCGCGCGATGATCAACGGAAAGTGACCGAGCCGTCAGTCAGTCCGCCGCGCCCAGGGCGGCCCGGCAGTCGGCCAGCACCCGCTCGGTGGCGGCCCGCAGGTCGGCCGGGTCGGGGCCCGCGCCGAGCACCTCCCGGGAGTACGACGGGAGCACCGACGGCAGCGCGGCGCCGAACACGGTACGCAACCCGGCGGGCGTTCCGCCCTGCGCGCCCAGCCCCGGCGCGAGCAGCGGACCGTTGACCGAGTCCAGATCGTGACCCGTCTCACCGACCGTCGCGCCGACCACCAGACCGAAGCTGCCGAGCGGCTCCGCACCCCGGTTGAGCTGGGAAATCTCGTCGATCACGGTCTGCGCGACGGTGCGCCCGTCGGCACCCACGGCGCGCTGCACGGAGGCACCCTCCGGGTTGGACGTGAGCGCCAGGACGAAGACCCCGCCGCCGTGCTCGGCGGCGGTGGAGAACATCGGGGCGAGCGAACCTACTCCCAGGTAGGGGCTCGCGGTGACCGCATCGACATACAGAGGGCTGGATGGATCGAGGTACGCCGACGCGTACGCGGCGACCGTCGAGCCGATGTCGCCACGCTTCACGTCAAGCAGAGTGAGCGCTCCCAAATCTCGCAACTGTCGGATAGTTGACTCAAGCACGCCGACACCCCGCGCGCCGAAGCGCTCGAAGAACGCCGACTGCGGCTTGACCACGGCGACCCGGTCACCGATGGCCTCCACCACCGTCGCGCAGAACCGCTCCAGGCCCGCCACGTCGTCGGACAGGCCCCAGGCGGTCAGCAACCCGGGGTGCGGGTCGATCCCCACGCAGAGCGGCCCTCGTTCCGCCACGGCCCGGTGCAGACGGGTGCCGAACGTCTCCATCGCGTCTCTCCCTCTTCCGGCGGCTCCGGGCCGCCTGGCGTGTCCGGCGACGGTCCTCCCGTCGCGCCTGTCGAACCCGGCCGGGCTCAGCCGGCCTTGACCGCCGCGGCCACTCCGGCCGCGATCCGCGCCACGTCCGCGGCGTCGCAGACGTACGGCGGCATCGTGTAGACGAGATCCCGGAACGGGCGCAGCCACACCCCCTCGGCCGCCGCGGCGGCCGTCGCCCGGGGCAGATCCACCTCGTGGTCGAGCTGCACCACCCCGATGGCGCCGAGCACGCGGACGTCGGCCACGCCGGGGGCGTCCCGCAGCGGCTCCAGGCCGGCCCGCAGCCCCTCGGCGATGCCCGCCACGCGTCCCGCCCAGTCCCCGGCGCGCAGCAGGTCCAGGGAGGCGTTGGCGACGGCGCAGGCGAGCGGGTTGCCCATGAACGTCGGCCCGTGCGCCAGCACCCCGTCGGCGGAGATGGCCGCCGCCACCTCGGTCGTGCACAGCGCCGCCGCCAGCGTCAGGTAGCCGCCGGTGAGCGCCTTGCCGACGCACAGCACGTCCGGGGCGACACCGGCGTGCTCGGCGGCGAACATCCGGCCGGTCCGGCCGAAGCCGGTGGCGATCTCGTCGAAGACCAGCAGGATGCCGTGCCGCCGGGTCACCTCGCGCAGCACGCGCAGGTAGTGCGGGTGGTGGAACCGCATCCCGCCGGCCCCCTGGACCACCGGCTCGACGATCACCGCGGCCAGCTCGTCCGCGTGCCGTTCCACCGCCTCCACCAGCGCCGCCTCGTACGCCGGGTCCGGCGCCACGTCGAAGCCGGGCGGCGGCACCGGCGCGAACACCTGCCGGGGCAGCACGTCGCCCCAGAGGTGGTGCATGCCGCCCTCCGGGTCGCAGACGCTCATCGGGTGGAACGTGTCGCCGTGGTAGCCGCCCCGCCAGGTGCCCAGCCGGCGGCGCTGCGGGCGTCCCCGCGCCCGCTGGTACTGCAGGCACATCTTCACCGCGACCTCGACGCTGACCGAGCCGGAGTCGGCCAGGAAGACGTGTTCCAGGCCGTCCGGGGTCAGCTCGACGAGCGTGCGCGCCAGGCGTACCGCGGGCTCGTGGGTGAGCCCGCCGAACATCACGTGGCTCATCCGCCCGAGCTGGTCGGTCACCGCGGCGTCGAGCACCGGGTGCCGGTAGCCGTGGATCGCCGCCCACCACGACGACATGCCGTCGACCAGCTCCCGCCCGTCGGCGAGCCGCAGCCGCACCCCTTCGGCGCTGTCGACCACGTACGGCGCGCTGGCGGGCGGGACGGCGGCGTACGGGTGCCACACGTGCCGCCGGTCGGCTTCCAGAATCTCCTCAGGCGTCACGTCTCCTCCTCCTCGACCCCGCCCCCTCCCCGCCCTCCCCGCCTTCCCCGCCCTCCTCGCTGATCTTGCGGTTGCCGCCCCCGCCGCGCCCGCGATGAGGCGGTATGCCGGGGCCGGAAGTGCAAGATCGGCGGGGTGCAGGGGGGCGGGGGCGGGGGGCGGGGGGCGGGGTGGGTTGGGGTCAGGGTCGGGTGGTTCGGGTGATGGCTCGGGTCAGGGACGGGCCCCGGTAGATGAAGCCGGTGTAGAGCTGGAGCAGGGCGGCGCCGGCGTCGAACATGCGTGTCGCGTCGTCCGGGTCGAGGATGCCGCCCACGCCGATCACCGGTAGCCGCCCGCCGGTCTCGCGGTGTACGAAGGCGACCATCTCCCGGGCCCGGGCGGTCAGCGGCCGGCCGGACAGACCGCCGGCCTCGGCGGCCCGCGCCCGGTCGGCCGGGGCGAGTCCGTCGCGGGCGAGCGTGGTGTTCGTGGCGATGACCCCGGCCGCACCCCGGTCGAGGCACACCTCCAGCAGCTCGGCCACGGCCGGCTCGGTCAGGTCGGGGGCGATCTTCACCAGCACCGGCTTCTCCCCCACCAGCGCGGCGAGCAACGCGTCCAGGTGGGACCGGTCCTGAAGCGACCGCAGTCCGGGGGTGTTCGGTGAGGACACGTTCACCGCGAAGTAGTCGCCGTGCTCCTTGAGCGCCCGGTAGGACGCGAGGTAGTCCTCGACCGCCTCGTCCAGCGGGGTGACCTTGGACTTGCCGAGCGAGATGCCCAGCGGCACGCCGAGCGGGCGCGGCAGGGCGGCCAGCCGGTCCGCGAGCGCCGCCGCGCCCGCGTTGTTGAAGCCCATCCGGTTGATCACGGCTTCGCTGTCGCGCAGCCGGAACAGCCGGGGCCGGGGGTTGCCCGGCTGGGGGTGCGCGGTGACGGTCCCGACCTCGACGAAACCGAAGCCGAGTGCCGGCCAGGCGGGCAACGCGAGTCCGTTCTTGTCCATGCCGGCCGCCAGCCCGACCGGGTTGGGGAAGCGCACCCCGAACACCGTCCGCGGCGCCGCCCGGAAGTACGCCCGCCGCAGCGCCGCGAGGACCGCCGGCCGCCGCGACACCGCCGCGAGCCGTTCCAGCGTCCACTCGTGCGCGCCCTCGGCGTCCCCGCCCGCGAGCGAGAACAACCGGGGCCGCACCACCTTCTCGAAGATCACGCCCCGGCCCCCTGCCCGGCCGGCCCGTTGATCATGAGGTTGGCGGCGATGTGGATCTCGATATCCGCCGCCAACCTCATGATCGGCGCGTGGAGGCGCGCTGTCACTCGCCCGCCCGCAGGGCGGCGTGCAGGTCCTGCAGCGGACGGACCTTCAGGTCGCCGTTGATGCGGGCCTCGATGCCCATGACGGCCGCCGCCGCGCCCGGGACGGTGGTGATGCAGGGGATGTCCACGCTCACCGCCGCGCTGCGGATCTCGTACCCGTCGGACCGGGCGCTCGCCCCGGAGCCCTGCGGCGTGTTCACCACCAGCGCCACGTCGCCGCCGAGGATCAGCGAGACCGCGTCCGCGCCCTCCCCCGACTCGTAGTGCTTGCGGATCTGCTCGCAGGCGATGCCGTGCCGGCGCAGCACCTCGGCCGTACCGGTGGTGGCCACGATCTCGAAGCCCAGGTCGGCCAGGCGCTTGATCGGGAAGATCATGCCGCGCTTGTCCCGGTTGGCGACCGAGACGAAGATCTTCCCGGCGGTCGGCAGCGACCCGTACGCGGCCGCCTGCGACTTGGCGAACGCCTGCCCGAAGCCGGTGTCGATACCCATCACCTCGCCGGTGGACTTCATCTCCGGGCCGAGCAGCACGTCGATGCCCTTGCCGGACGGGGTGCGGAACCGCTTGAACGGCAGCACCGCCTCCTTGACCGCGATCGGCGCGTCGGCCGGCATGGTGCCGCCGTCGCCGGTCGGCGGCAGCATCCCCTCGGCCCGCAGCTGCGCGACGGTGGCGCCGAGCGCGATCCGGGCCGCCGCCTTCGCCAGCGGCACCGCCGTGGCCTTCGAGACGAACGGTACGGTCCGGGAGGCGCGCGGGTTGGCCTCCAGCACGTAGAGCATGTCGCCCTGCAGCGCGTACTGGACGTTGAGCAGGCCGCGCACACCGATGCCGCGGGCGATCTGCTCGGTGTAGTGCCGCACCTGGGCCAGGTGCGAGCCGGCCAGGGTGATCGGCGGCAGCGCGCACGACGAGTCGCCGGAGTGGATGCCGGCCTCCTCGATGTGCTCCATCACGCCGCCCAGGTAGACGTCGCCGTCGGCGTCCACGAGCGCGTCCACGTCGATCTCGATGGCGTCGTCCAGGAACCGGTCCACCAGCACCGGACGGTCCGGCGAGATGGCGGTGGCCCGGCCGATGTAGTCGCGCAGCGTGGCGTCGTCGTAGACGATCTCCATGCCGCGCCCGCCGAGCACGTACGACGGTCGGACCAGCACCGGGTACCCGATCTCGTCGGCGATCGCCTTCGCCTCGTCGTACGAGGTGGCCATGCCGTGCGCGGGCGCGCGCAGTCCGGCCCGGGCCAGCACCGCGCCGAACGCGCCGCGCTCCTCGGCCAGGTGGATCGACTCCGGGGAGGTGCCGACGATCGGCACCCCGGCGTTCTTGAGCCGCTGCGCCAGGCCGAGCGGGGTCTGGCCGCCCAGCTGCACGATCACCCCGATGACACCGGGTCCGTCGGCCTCCCGGCCGGAGGAGTCCTCCGCGTGCCAGACCTCCAGCACGTCCTCGAACGTCAGCGGTTCGAAGTAGAGCCGGTCGGCGGTGTCGTAGTCGGTGGAGACGGTCTCCGGGTTGCAGTTGACCATGACCGTCTCGTAGTCCACGTCCCGGAGAGCCTGGACGGCGTGCACGCACGAGTAGTCGAACTCGATGCCCTGGCCGATCCGGTTCGGCCCGGAGCCCAGGATGAGCACCTTGGGCCGGGCCGAGGGCGCCACCTCGGTCTCCGAGTCGTAGGTCGAGTAGTGGTACGGGGTGGTCGCCTCGAACTCGGCCGCGCAGGTGTCCACCGTCTTGTAGACCGGGCGGACGCCGAGCCGGTGCCGCAGCGTGCGGACGCCGTCCTCGGCGGCCAGCTCGGGACGCAGCGCGGCGAGCTGCCGGTCGGACAGCCCGGCCCGCTTGGCCCGGCGCAGCAGACCGGCGTCGAGCACCGGCGCGTCCACGATCTCGGCGCGCAGCTCGACCAGCGCGGCGATCTGGTCCAGGAACCACGGGTCGATGCCGCCGGACGCCTCGGACACCTCGGCGATCGACGCGCCCAGGCGCAGCGCCCGCTCGACGGTGTAGAGCCGGCCGTCGTGCGGCGTGCGCAGCGCGGCGAGGGTGTTCTCCTTCGTGGCGCCGTCCGGGTCCGGAGTGGTCCAGAAACCCGATGCCTTGGTTTCCATCGAGCGCATCGCCTTGTTCAGCGCCTCGGTGAAGTTGCGGCCCAGGCTCATCGCCTCGCCCACCGACTTCATGGTGGTGGTCAGCTCCGGGTCGGCGCCGGGGAACTTCTCGAACGCGAACCGGGGGATCTTCACCACCACGTAGTCGAGCGTCGGCTCGAACGCCGCCGGCGTCTTGAGCGTGATGTCGTTCGGGATCTCGTCGAGCGTGTAGCCGATGGCCAGCTTCGCGGCGATCTTCGCGATCGGGAAGCCGGTGGCCTTCGACGCCAGCGCCGAGGAACGCGACACGCGCGGGTTCATCTCGATCACGACGATCCGGCCGTCGGCGGGGTTGACCGCGAACTGGATGTTGCAGCCGCCGGTGTCCACCCCGACCTCGCGCAGCACGGCGATGCCAAGGTCACGCAGCCGCTGGTACTCCCGGTCGGTGAGCGTCATCGACGGCGCGACGGTGACGCTGTCGCCGGTGTGCACGCCCATCGGGTCGACGTTCTCGATCGAGCAGACCACCACCACGTTGTCGTGGCGGTCGCGCATCAGTTCGAGCTCGTACTCCTTCCAGCCGAGCACGCTCTCCTCGATGAGCACCTCGTGCACCGGGCTGGCCGCCAGGCCCGCCCCGGCGATGCGCTCCAGGTCCTCGTCGGTGTGCGCCATGCCGGAACCGAGGCCGCCCATGGTGAACGACGGCCGGATGACCACCGGCAGGCCCAGGTCGGCGACCGTCTCGCGGACCTCGTCCATCGAGTGGCAGACCCGCGAGCGCGGCACCAGCGCGGACGGATCCTCCAGGCCCAGCCGTACGCCGGCCTTCGCGACGATCTCCTTGAACAGCTGCCGGTCCTCGCCCCGGTTGATCGCCTCGATGTTCGCGCCGATCAGCTCGACGCCGTACTTCTCCAGCACGCCGGCCTCGTGCAGGGCGACAGCGGTGTTCAGCGCGGTCTGCCCGCCGAGCGTCGGCAGCAGCGCGTCCGGGCGCTCCTTGGCGATGACCAGCTCGACGAACTCCGGGGTGATCGGCTCGACGTACGTGGCGTCGGCGAACTCCGGGTCCGTCATGATCGTCGCCGGGTTGGAGTTGACCAGGCTGACCCGGATCCCCTCGCTGCGCAGCACCCGGCAGGCCTGGGTGCCGGAGTAGTCGAACTCGCAGGCCTGTCCGATCACGATCGGCCCGGAGCCGATCACCAGGACGTGCTTGAGGTCGGTCCGCTTAGGCATTGTCGCGCCCCTCAGTCTGCTTCCGGTCGGGGCCGCCGCCCTCGATCAGTTCGGCGAAACGGTCGAAGAGGTAGTCCGCGTCGTGCGGGCCGGCCGCCGCCTCGGGGTGGTACTGGACGGTGAAGGCGGGCACGTCCACGGCCCGCAGCCCCTCGACCACGTTGTCATTGAGGCAGACGTGCGACACCTGGACACCGCCGAACTCGGTCTGGATCACCTGATCCGGCACCACCGCACCGTCCCCGGCGCCCGGCACCTGCACCGCGAAGCCGTGGTTGTGGCTCGTCACCTCGACCTTGCCGGTGGCCCGGTCGAGCACCGGCTGGTTGATGCCGCGGTGGCCGTACCCCAGCTTGTAGGTGCCGAAGCCGAGCGCCCGGCCGAGGATCTGGCTGCCGAAGCAGATGCCGAACAGCGGGATCCGCCGGGTCAGCACCTCCCGGGCCAGCGCCACCGGGCCGTCGGCGGTCGCCGGGTCGCCCGGGCCGGGCGAGAAGAAGACAGCGTCCGCGCCGGTGGCGAGGAGATCCTTGATGGTCGACCCGGCGGGGAGCACGTGGGTGGTGACGCCGCGGGCGGCGAGCCGGCGGGGCACGTTGCGCTTGATGCCCAGGTCCACCGCGGCCACCGTGAACCGGTGCTCGCCCTGCGCCTCGACGACGTACGGCTTGGCGGTGGTCACCTCGTCGGACAGGTTCGCGCCGACCATCTGCGGCGAGCGGCGTACCCGCTCCAGCAGCGCGGCCGGGTCGTCCTCGACGCTGGAGATGCCGACCCGCATCGCGCCGCGCTCACGCAGGTGCCGGGTCAGCGCCCGGGTGTCCACGCCGCTGATGCCGACCACGCCCTCGGCGGCGAGCCGGTCCTCCAGGCCGCCGGTGGCCCGCCAGTTGGAGCTGATCCGGGCCGGGTCGCGCACCACGTACCCGGCCACCCAGATCCGGTCGGACTCGTCGTCCTCGCCGTTGACGCCGGTGTTGCCGATGTGCGGCGCGGTCTGCACCACCACCTGCCGGTGGTACGAGGGGTCGGTGAGCGTCTCCTGGTAGCCGGTCATGCCGGTGTTGAAGACCGCCTCGCCGAAGGTCTCCCCGACGCTGCCGTACGCCTCGCCGTGGAACGTGCGCCCGTCCTCGAGGACGAGAATTGCAGGCCGTCGCTTCACTGTGCCCGCCTTTCGTTCGCGACTGCGGGACTCCGCTCCGCTGCGTTCCTCGCGCTCACTTAACAGCCTTTCCGTCCAGGACCGTCGGCTCGCCGCGCAGGAAGGTCGCCACGATGCGACCCGGCAGCGTCATGCGGGCGTACGGGGTGTTGCGACTGCGACTGGCCAGTTCCGCCGGTTCGATGACGCGACGGACGGCCGGGTCGACAAGGGTCAGGTTGGCCGGTACGCCGGGCGCCGGGTCGAGGCCGTGCCCGGTCAGTCCGGCGATCCGGGCCGGGGTGCGGGACATCCGCTCGGCGATCAGGTCCCAGCGGGGGCCGAACACGTCGAGCGCGATGGACAGCGCGGTCTCCAGGCCGAGCATGCCCGGCCGGGCGTACGCCCACTCGCACTCCTTGTCCTCCACGGCGTGCGGCGCGTGGTCGGTGGCGATGATGTCGATCACGCCCTCGGCCAGCGCCTCCCGCAGCGCGGCGATGTCGGCGGCGGTGCGCAACGGCGGGTTGACCTTGAAGACCGGGTCGTAGCTCTCCGCCTTCTCATCCGTGAGCAGCAGGTGGTGCGGCGTCACCTCGGCGGTGACCCGTACCCCGCGGGCCTTGGCCTGGCGCAGCACCTCGACGCTGCCGGCGGTGGAGACGTGGCAGACGTGCAGGCGGCTGCCCACGTGCTCGGCGAGCAGCACGTCCCGGGCGATGATCGCCTCCTCGGCGACGGCCGGCCAGCCGGTCAGGCCGAGGCGGGTCGACACCTCGCCCTCGTGCATCTGCGCGCCCTCGGTCAGCCGGGGCTCCTCGGCGTGCTGGGCGATCACGCCGTCGAACGCCTTGACGTACTCCAGCGCCCGGCGCATCAGCCGCGGGTCGGACACGCAGTGCCCGTCGTCGGAGAAGATCCGCACCCCGGCGGCCGAGTCGGCCATCGCGCCCAGTTCGGCCAGGCGCTCGCCGGCCAGCCCGACGGTGACCGCGCCGATCGGCTGCACGTCGACCAGGCCGGCCTCCCGGCCGAGCCGCCAGACCTGCTCGACCACGCCCGCGGTGTCCGCGACCGGCGAGGTGTTCGCCATCGCGCACACCGCCGTGTAGCCGCCGAGCGCCGCCGCCCGGGAACCGGACTCGACGGTCTCGGCGTCCTCCCGGCCGGGCTCGCGCAGGTGGGTGTGCAGGTCGACCAGGCCGGGCAGCGCGACCAGGCCGCTCCCGTCGATGACAGTGGCGTCGTCCGCGACGAGCCCGCGGCCCGTCTCGGCCACCACGCCGTCGCGGATGAGCAGGTCGGTCGGCTCGCCGCCGACGATGCTGACGCTTCTGATGAGGTACGCGGTCACCGGTTGTTCCCTCCGAGCAGCAGGTAGAGCACGGCCATCCGCACGGAGACCCCGTTGGCGACCTGTTCGACGATGGTGGAGCGGGGCGAGTCGGCCACCTCGGGCGTGATCTCCATCCCCCGGTTCATCGGGCCGGGGTGCATGACGATCGCGTGCTCGGGCAGCCGGCGCATGCGCGGCCCGTCGAGCCCGTAGCGGCGGGCGTACTCGCGGGCCGACGGGAAGTAGGAGTCACCCATCCGCTCGCGCTGCACCCGTAGCATCATCACCACGTCCACATCTGGGAGAACGGCGTCGAGGTCGTAACAGACGTCGGTGCCGGGTGCCAGAGCGGCGGCGATGTCGACCGGGATGAGCGTGGGCGGGCCGACCAGTGTGACCTTCGCGCCGAGCGTGGACAGCAGCAGCACGTTCGAGCGGGCCACCCGGGAGTGCAGCACGTCGCCGACGATCGCCACGTGCAGGCCGTCGAGCCGGCCCAGCCGGGACCGCATCGTGTACGCGTCGAGCAGCGCCTGGGTGGGGTGCTCGTGGGTGCCGTCACCGGCGTTTACGACCGACCCGTCCACCCACTCGGCGAGCCGGTGCGGGGCGCCGGAGGCGGGGTGCCGGACGACCACCGCGTCCGCGCCCATGGCCTGGAGCGTGAGCGCGGTGTCCTTCAGGCTCTCCCCCTTGGCCACGCTGGAGCCCTTGGCGGAGAAGTTGATCACGTCGGCGCTGAGCCGCTTGGCAGCCGCCTCGAACGAGATCCGGGTCCGGGTGGAGTCCTCGTAGAAGAGGTTGACCACGGTGCGCCCGCGCAGCGCGGGCAGCTTCTTGACCTCGCGCCCGGCCACCGTCGCCATCTCCGCGGCGGTGTCCAGGACCAGGGTGGCGGTGCCGGCGTCCAGATCGGCGCCGGAGAGCAGGTGCCGGATCATGCGGATGTACCCCCGTACAACTTGACCTCGTCCGTGCCGTCGGTCTCGGCGAGGGTGACCTTGACGTTCTCGGCCAGCGCGGTGGGGATGTTCTTGCCGACGTAGTCGGCGCGGATCGGCAGCTGGCGGTGGCCGCGGTCGACCAGGACCGCGAGCTGCACGGACGCCGGGCGGCCGACGTCGCTGAGCGCGTCCAGCGCGGCCCGCACGGTGCGGCCGGAGAACAGCACGTCGTCGACGAGGATCACCCGCTTGCCGTCGATCCCGCCGGGCGGCAGGTCGGTCGGACCGACCGCGCGGGTGGCGTGCCGGCGCAGGTCGTCGCGGTAGAGCGTGATGTCGAGCACGCCGACCGGGACGGTGACGTCCTCGAAGGTGCTGATCCGGGCCGCCAGGCGGTGCGCCAGCGGCACGCCCCGGGTGGGGATGCCCAGCAGCACGGTGTCGGCGGCGCCCTGGGTCTTCTCCAGGATCTGGTGAGCGATGCGGTCGACCACCCGCGACACGTCCGCTGCGGTGAGGATCACCTTCACCGAGGGTTGTCGCGGCGGCGACGAGTGGGCAGCCGGTGGGTAGGCCACGGCGGACCTCCTTCCCCGCCTCACGGGACGGGTCGTTAAAGGACGTCTGGTCTGCTCCGGCAGGCCCGCGCGGGGCCCAGACCGGGGCTTCACGCCACGTTACCAGCGGTCACCGGGCCACCCGCCGCCGGTCCTGACCTGCTGGTCAGCCCGGAGAAATGCGGACAAGCCACACGTGGGTGCCGGACCTCGTGGACAGCAACACTTGACCACTTGTCGCAATCCCCGTACCGTCACGCTCCGTAGCGATAGCTCGGAGAACCCGAACAGCACTGGGAGTGTCCGAATGCCCTCTGAATACGCCAAGTCGCTGGGCGCCCGCCTGCGCTCCATCCGCCAGCAGCAGGGCCTGTCCCTGCAGGGGGTGGAGGAGAAGTCGAACGGGCGGTGGAAGGCCGTGGTGGTCGGCTCGTACGAGCGCGGCGACCGCGCCGTCACCGTGTCCCGCCTGGCGGAGCTGGCCGACTTCTACCGCGTTCCCGTCTCGGAGCTGCTGCCCGACGGCAGCGGGGTGCGTCACGAGCCCACCAGCAAGATCGTGCTGGACCTGGAGCGGCTCTACGACGAGGCCTCCGAGGACCTCGCGTACGTGGCCCGCTACGCGCGCGCCATCCAGCAGCAGCGCGGCGACTACAACGGCCGGGTGCTCTCCATCCGCGCCGACGACCTGCGCGCCCTCGCGATCGTGTACGACGCCTCGCCGTCGGGCCTGATCGAGCGGCTGACCGAGCACGGCGTGCTGGTCGCCGACCCGCGGGCGTTCTTCGCGTCCTGACACCCCGTACGACAGAAAGGGCCCGTGCCTACCGGCACGGGCCCTTCGTCGTCGCGGCGCGTCAGCGCGTGGCGTACTCGGCGATCCGGCCGAGGATGCCGTTGAGGAAGCGGGGCGAGTCGTCGGTAGACATCTGCCGGGCCAGCTCCACGGCCTCGCTGATCGCCACCGCGTCGTCGATCTCATCGACGTAGAGCAGCTCGTACACGGCGATCCGGGCCAGGTTGCGGTCGACCACGGGCATCCGCTCCAGCGTCCACCCCTCGGCGTAGCTGGCGATCGTCTCGTCGATCCGGTCGAGGTGCGCCGCCACGCCCTCGACCAGCCCGACCGCGTAGCCGAGGTGGTCGGGGCGCGGCTGCTCGATCCGTTCCAGGTAACCGGCGAGCACCTCGACCGGCGGGCGGTCCCGCAGGTCGGCCTCGAAGAGCACGTCCAGCGCCCGCTTGCGCGCCTTGCGGCGCGCCGGCATCTGCTGCTTGGGGCCCTCGGCCATCAGGCTCGGCCGAGGTAACGGCCGTCGCGGGTGTCGACCTTGATCTTCTCACCGGTGGTGATGAACAGCGGCACCTGCACTGTGGCGCCGGTCTCGACGGTGGCCGGCTTGTTGCCGCCGGTCGACCGGTCGCCCTGCAGGCCCGGCTCGGTGTAGGTGACCTCGAGCACGACCGAGGTCGGCAGCTCGATGTACAGCGGCACGCTCTCGTGGGTGGCGACTGTCGCCTCGGCCTCGGGGAGGAGGTAGTTGGCGGCCTCGCCGACGGTGCCGCCGGGGACGGTGATCTGGTCGAACGTCTCCAGATCCATGAAGACGTAGTCCTCGCCGTCGGCGTACAGGTACTGCATGGTGCGCTTGTCCACGGTCGCGGTCTCGACCTTGGTGCCCGCGTTGAAGGTCTTGTCGACCACCTTGCCGGACAGCACGTTCTTCAGCGTGGTGCGCACGAAGGCACCACCCTTACCGGGCTTGACGTGCTGGAACTCGACGACGGCCCACAGCTCGCCGTCCAGGTTGAGTACCAGGCCGTTCTTCAGGTCGTTGGTGGTGGCCATTTCCTGCCTTGATCATCAATTGGCGGACAGACCGTCCAAGTCTACTCGCTCTGTCGAATCGGACTCGCGCCGCGCGACGGACCGGCTCAGGCGCCCGCGGCGAGCCGGGCGGCCAGATGCTGCAGCGCCAGCCGGTAGCCGTCCACGCCCAGGCCGCAGATCACCCCGGTGGCCACCGCGGACACCACCGAGTGGTGCCGGAACTCCTCCCGGGCGTGGATGTTCGAGATGTGCACCTCGACCAGCGGGCCGCGCAGCATGGCGCAGGCGTCCCGCACCGCGATCGAGTAGTGCGACCAGGCGGCCGGGTTGAGCACCACCGCCGCCGCCTCGTCGGCCGCCTCGTGCAGCCAGGCGAGCATCTCGTGCTCGGCGTCGGTCTGCCGGACCACCACGTCCAGGCCCAGCTCCCGGCCGTGCCGCTCGCAGTCGGCCACGAGCTGGGCGTAGCTGGTCACCCCGTACACGTCGACCTGGCGGGTGCCGAGGCGGCCCAGGTTCGGCCCGTTGAGCACGTACACCCTCACGAGCTGATCTCCGCGTACGCGGCGGCGAGCAGGTCGTCCGACGGCGCCTCCAGGATCGCCGGGCGGGCCAGCCCGTCGAGCACCACGAACCGCAGCCGGCTGCCACGGGCCTTCTTGTCCACCCGCATCGCGGCGAGCAGCTCCGGCCAGGCGTCGGCCCGGTAGCCGGTGGGCAGGTCGAGCGCGGTCAGCACCCGGCGGTGCCGCTCGGCGTCGGCCGCGTCGAGGCGCCCGGCGAGCCGGGCCAGCGTGGCCGCGTACACCAGGCCGACCGCGACCGCGTGGCCGTGCCGCCAGCGGTACCCCTCCACCTTCTCGATCGCGTGCGCCAGCGTGTGCCCGTAGTTGAGCACCTCGCGTACCCCGGATTCGCGCAGGTCCCCGCCGACCACGTCGGCCTTCACGCGGACCGCGCGCTCGACCAGTTCCCGCAGCACCGGCCCGGCCGGGTCGAGCGCGGCGGCCGGGTCCCGCTCGACCAGGTCGAGGATGACCGGGTCGGCGATGAACCCGCACTTGACCACCTCGGCCATCCCGGCGGCCAGGTCGGCCGGGGGCAGGCTGTCCAGCGTCGCCAGGTCGGCCAGCACGCCGGCCGGCGGGTGGAACGCGCCGACCAGGTTCTTGCCGGCGGCGGTGTTGATGCCGGTCTTGCCGCCCACGGCGGCGTCGACCATGCCGAGCAGCGACGTGGCGACCGGCACCCAGCGCACGCCGCGCAGCCAGGTGGCCGCGACGAAGCCGGCCAGGTCGGTGACCGCGCCGCCGCCCACGCCGACCACCGCGTCGGTACGGGTGAACCCGGCGTCGCCGAGCCGGTCCCAGCAGGCCGCCGCCACGTCGACGTGTTTGCCCGCCTCGGCGTCCGGCACCTCGATCAGCAGCGGCGTCACGCCGCCCTCGCGGACCGCGTCGGCGAGCCGGTCGGCGAGCGCCTTGAGCGGCGGCGCGTGCAGGAAGGCCACCCGCTCGGCGCCCGGCAGCAGCACCGGCGGCGGGTCCAGCAGGTCACGTCCCACCAGCACGTCGTACGGCCGCTCGCCGCCGACCGGGATCCGGGTCACCTCGTCCATCGCGGGCAGCCTAGTCCAGCGCGCCGCCCTCGCGCGGCCGTTGTCCACTGGCTGGGTGTTTGCCCGGCCGCACCGCGGGTAGGGCGGCCGGAATGAGCGAGACGACGGCACAGGAGACCCGACAAGAGTCCGCGACGAGCATCCGGCTGCCCGCCACGATCCTCGGTGTCGGGCTGGGCGGCTTCGTCGACGGCATCGTCCTGCACCAGGTGCTCCAGTGGCACCACCTGCTCAGCAGCACCGGCAGTGACCGGGTCGGCATCCGCGAGTACCCGGTGGACACCGTGCCCGGGTTGCAGATGAACACGCTCTGGGACGGCCTGTTCCACGTGGTCACCTGGGTGGCGGTGCTGACCGGCCTGGCCCTGCTCTACTCCCGGGTGACCGGTTCCCGGGGCCGGCTGTGGCGCTCGCCGATGCTGTGGGGCTGGGCGCTGATCGGCTGGGGCCTGTTCAACCTGGTCGAGGGCATCATCGACCACCACCTGCTCGGCATCCACCACGTGCGCAGCGGCCCGAACCAGCTCTGGTGGGACCTCGGGTTCCTCGCCCTCGGCGTGGTGCTGATCGCCGTCGGCTGGGCGATCCAGCGCCGGGCCAAGGGCGTCGACCTCTGCGCGCCGGAGCGCCGGTGACGCTCGCCCACGCCGGGCACGCCGACGGCGGCTTCCCGGCGACCGCGCTGGTCCCGGCGGCGCTGTTCTGGGCGTACCTGGCCGCCGCGCTGCGGCTGCGCGACCCGGGCGGGCCGGGCTGGCCGCACGCCCGGACGGCGAGCTTCGGGCTGGGCGCGCTGCTGCTCGCGGCGGGGCTGCTGTGGCCCGCCGGGGACTTCGTCGGGCACATGTGGCAGCACCTGCTGATCGGCATGCTCGCGCCGCTCGCGCTGGTGCTCGGCGCCCCGGTCACGCTGCTGCTGCGCACGCTGGACCGGCGTACCGGCCGGGCCCTGGTCCACCTGCTGCGGCATCCCGTCGCGCGGGTGTTCGGCCACCCGGTGACCGGCCTGCTGCTCACCGCGGGCGGGCTGTGGCTGCTCTACCTCACCCCGCTGTACCGGGCCACCCTGGACAACCCGGCCCTGCACACGCTGGTGAACCTGCACTTCCTGCTCAGCGGCTGCCTGTTCGCCTGGTCGATCGCCGGTCCCGATCCGGGACCGCACCGCCCGCGCGTACCGGTGCGGCTCGTGGTGATCGGGTTCGGGGTGGCCGCGCACGCCACGATCGCCCAGTTGCTCTATGCCGGGCTGTTCGTCGACGTGCCGGCCACCGCCGCCGAGCTGCGGGCCGGGGCCACGCTCATGTACTACCTGGGTGACCTGGCCGAGATCGCGCTGGCGCTCGCGCTGCTGGCCACCTGGCGACCGGAACCGGCCCGGCGCCGCCGCGCGGCCGGGACCGTCGCGGCCAACGCCTGACCAGCGCGCCTTCCCACCCGCCCATGGCGTTCCACCCGCCGGCGTCATCCACGCCGAGTGGAACACCACGGGTGCCACAACCCTCGGGAGACACCCACACCGTTCCACCCACCGACGTCATGCGCGCCGACTGGAACGCCACGGGTGCCACAACACCCCGAAGACACCCACCGCGTTCCACCCACCCACGTCATCCACGCCGAGTGGAACACCACGGGTGCCACAACACCCCGAAGACACCCACCGCGTTCCACGGAGGGAGCCCGGAGCCGGCGGAGCGGGGCGGGCTCAGGGCTTGAGCAGGGCGGCGATCTCCGCGGCCAGATCCTCCGGCGTACGCCCGTCGGTGACCACCGTCGCGGTCGCCACCTCGGCGTAGAGCGGGCGGCGCTGATCCATCAGGTGCTTGAGCGTGGCGCGCGGGTTCAGCGCGAGCAGCGGACGGCCCGCGCCCAAGCCAACCCGCTTGACCGCGTCTGGCAGCTCCACCGACAGGTGCACGACGGTGTGGCCGATCAGCGCGGCCCGGTTCTCCTCGGCCAGGACCGCGCCGCCGCCGAGCGCGAGCACGCCCGCGTGCGACGCGAGCGCCGCCGCCACGGCGGCCCGTTCGAGGGTACGGAAGTGCTCCTCGCCCTCGTCCACGAAGATCTCCGGGATGGGCTTGCCGGCGAGGTTCTCGATGTCGGCGTCGGTGTCCCGGAAGTCGACGCCGAGCGCCTCGGCGAGCGCCGTACCGACAGTGGTCTTGCCGGACCCGGGCGCACCGACCAGCACGCAGACCGGCCGGGTGCTCATCGTTGCCACCTTTCGTTCGCGACTGCGGGACTCCGCTGCGCTGCCTTCCTCGCGCTCACCGAACCACCAGGCTGTCGAGGTAGCCCGTCAGGTTGCGGCGCATTTCGGCGACCGAGTCGCCGCCGAACTTCTCCACCGCCGCCTCGGCCAGCACCAGCGCGACCATCGCCTCGGCCACCACCGCAGCGGCCGGGACCGCGCACACGTCGGAGCGCTGGTTGATAGCGGTGGCCGGCTCGCCTGTGGTCACGTCGATCGTGGCGAGAGCCCGGTTCAGCGACGAGATCGGCTTCATGGCCGCCTTCACCCGCAGCGGCTCACCGGTGGTGATGCCGCCCTCCAGGCCACCGGCCCGGTCGGTGATCCGCCGCACGCCGGTCGCGGTGGGCACGATCTCGTCGTGCGCCTCCGAGCCACGCGAGCGGGCCTGCTGCCAGCCGTCGCCAATCTCCACACCCTTGATCGCCTGGATCGACATGAGCGCGGTCGCGAGGCGGGCGTCGAGCTTGCGGTCCCACTGGACGTGGCTGCCCAGGCCCGGCGGCACCCCGTACGCGAGCACCTCGACCACGCCCCCGAGCGTGTCGGCGGCCTTCTTCGCGGCGTCGACCTCGGCGACCATCCGGGCGCTGGCCTCGGCGTCGAGGCAGCGCAGCGGGTCGGCGTCGATGCGCGCGGCGTCCTCCGGTGTGGGCCGCAGGCCCGGCTTGACCGCCACCGGGCCCAGCTCGACCACGTGGGAGACGATCTCGACGCCGAGCGCCTGGCGGACGAGTGCCTTGGCGACGGTGCCCACCGCGACCCGGGCGGCGGTCTCCCGGGCGCTGGCACGCTCCAGGATCGGCCGGGCGTCGGTGTGCCCGTACTTCTGCATGCCGGCCAGGTCGGCATGGCCCGGCCGGGGCCGGGTCAGCGGCGCGTTGCGGGCCTGGCTCGCCAGTTCCTCCGGGTCGACCGGGTCGGCGGCCATCACGGTGCGCCACTTGGGCCACTCGGAGTTGCCGACCCGGATCGCGACCGGGCTGCCGAGCGTCACCCCGTGCCGGAGCCCACCGATGATCTCGACCTCGTCCTGCTCGAACGACATCCGGGCGCCCCGGCCGTAGCCGAGCCGGCGCCGGGCCAGCTCGCCGGAGATCTCCGCCGTGGTCACCTCGATGCCGGCGGGTACGCCCTCCAGCATCGCGACGAGGGCGGGTCCGTGCGATTCACCTGCAGTCAGCCAGCGCAACACGACGGTCAGTGTGTCACGCCCGGTGGTCACCGGCGTACGCCGCCCGCCGCATCCCGCCCACCGGACAGGCCACCTCCGCGTGCTGGTCTGCCGCCCGGCGGGTGAGGTGTTAACAGGGGGCCCTTCCTCTACCGGAGGCGTTAAGAAGGGGCCCTTCCTTACACCGGCAGCGCGGCGCGCATCGCGGCGCGCGGGGCGGCTACGCCAGTGAACTGCTCGAACTGGCCGTACGCCTGGGCCAGCAGCAGGTCCAGCCCGGAAACCACCCGGCACCCGGCGGCCAGCGCCGCCGCCGCGAGCGGCGTCGGCCACGGGTCGTAGACCACGTCGAAGAAGACCGACTCCGGCCGCCAGTCGAAGTTGTCGGCGAGCGGGTCGGCCACGCCCTTCGGCACCGTGGAGATCACCAGGTCGGCGCGGGCGTGCGCGGGCGCGCCGTCCCACTCGGCCCCGGCCAGCGGCACCCCGGCCGCCGCCGCGACCGGGCGCAGCTCGTCGACCGCCTCCGGGCGGCGGGCCACCACAGTCACCTCGGCCGCCCCGATCCGGGCCGCCGCCGCGATCGCGGCCCGGGCGGTGCCACCCGCGCCGAGCACGGTGACCACCGCCCCGGCCACGCAGCCGGCGCCGGTGAGCACCTCGACCATGCCGGTGACGTCGGTGTTGTCCGCGTACCAGGTGCCGTCGGGCCGGCGTACCAGCGTGTTGGCGGCGCCGACGGCGGCGGCGACCGGCGAGACCTCGTCGGCCAGCGCGAGCGCCGCCTCCTTGCCCGGCATGGTCACCGACAGCCCGGCCCATTCCGGGCCGAGGCCCGCGACCAGGCCGGGCAGCTCGTCGGCGCCGGCTTCGATCCGGGTGTACGACCAGCCGGTCAGCCCGGCCGCCGCGTACCCGGCGGTGTGGATCACCGGGGAGAGCGAGTGGGCGATCGGCCTGCCGACCACCGCGGCGCGGCGGGGATCGGCCATCAGATGATCCCGGCCTCCTTGGCCTTCCGCTCGTTGCGCAGTTGCTCGTCGTAGGTCTCGGCGAACGCGGAACGGCCGTCCTTGCTGATCGCCACGAAGTAGAGCCACTTGCCCGGCGGCGGGGTCAGCGCGCCCTCCAGCGCCTCCTTGCCCGGGTTGTTGATCGGCGACGGGACCAGCCCGCGCAGCTTGCGGTTGTACGGGTTCTTCGGGTCGTCCAGTTCGGCGGCGGTCATGTCCTTGGACGCCTTGGTCTTCTGCCCGGTCAGCTCCAGGTAGTAGTTGACGGTGACGTCCATCTCCAGGCAGTTGCAGGGGAACTCGCCGTAGACCCGGTTGTAGGCCACCCGGGCGACCTTGCCCAGGTCGGCCTTGTTACCGGCTTCCGCCTGGGCCAGCGAGGCGACGATCAGCGCCTCGTACGGGGTGATGCCGCCGCGTTCCTTCTGCACCTTCTCGGCGTACTGCATGCCGGAGGTGACGGTGAGGAAGTTGTCCACCATCAGCTTGAGCACCGTCTCGGCGGTGGCCTTCGGCGGGATCTCGTAGGTGTCCGGGAACAGGAAGCCCTCGATCGACGGATTGACCTTCTTGCCGTCGGAACGCTTGAACCACCAGTCCGGTACGCCGAGCGCCTCCGGGTCCTTCGCCGCCGCCTCGAAGTCCTTGACCGGGATGTCGGTCTTCTCGGAGAGCCGCTTGTAGACCGTCTTCGCGGTGAGGCCCTCGGGGATGGTGATCCCGTTGACGATCTTGTTCTTGAGGTCCAGCAGGGCCACGACCGCCGCGTCACCGCTCATCTGCTTGCGCAGCTTGTACGTGCCGGGCTGGATGTTCTTGCTGCGCGAGTTCTCCTCTGCGGCCTCGATGAACGCCTTGGTGCTCTTCACCACGTCGGCGGCGACGAGCGCGTCGGCCATGTCGGCGATCAACGCGCCCTGCTTGATCTCGACGGTCACCTCGCCGGTGCCGGAGCCGTCGTAGTCGGGCGTGACGAAATAGTTCTGGACCCGGTCGAAGCCGTAGAAGGCACCGCCGCCGATGCCGCCGAGCAGGACCAGCGCGAGCGCGAGGGCGAGCAGGGTCTTGCCCCGGCCGCCGCCGGACTTGCCCTGGCGCCGGCGTACCGCGCCGCGCCGGTGCCGGCCCTTCTCCCCCCTGTCCTGCTCGTCGAAGCCCAGATCAAGGTCGTCGATCATTGCGTCCGCCTCCGCTGTGCGTCCAGCCAGCTCTGCAGAATCTCCACCGCGGCGGCCTGGTCGACCACCGCTCGTTGGCGCTTTCCCCGGACGCCCCGTTCGGCCAGCCTACGACTCGCGACGACGGTAGACATCCTCTCGTCCGTCAGCGTCACCGGAATCGGCCTCATTACATCGGCCAATCGGCTGGCATATGCTGATACGTTCGCCGCCGCGGGGCCGTGTTTTCCGGCGAGGTTGACCGGCAGCCCGACCACGATCCCCACCGCCTCGTGCTCGGCGGCGAGCCGGACCAGCTCGGCCATGTCGGCGGGGACCGCGTCCGGTTCGGCGGTCAGATCACGGGCCAGCGTCACCAGCGGCGTGGCGAGGATGCCATGCGGATCACAGCGGGCCACCCCCACCCGGACCTGACCGACGTCGACACCCAGCCGGACGCCACGGGACAGCTCGGTCACGAGCGGACACCTCCCCGCCGGTACGGGCCAGGGCGGACCGGGTGGTCCGCCCTGGCGTCGATCGTCGCGCTCATGCCGCGTCGGCGACCGCCCGCTCGACGGTGACCAGCAGGTTAGGTGCCTCCGCCGCGGGCAGCCCGCCGCCCTGGGCCAGGTCGTCGCTGCCGCCACCCCGGCCGGAGAACGCCGCCTTGACCAGGTCCTTCGCGCTCAGGTTCCGTCCTCGGGCGGCCTGGTTGACCGCCACCACGAGGGACGCCTTGCCGTTGGCCCGGGCGGCCACCGCGACCACCGCCGGGCGGGCCGCGTCGATCCGGCCCCGGATCTCCTGGGCGAGGGTCCGCACGTCGTTCGCCGCCGCGCCCTCCGGCGCCTCGGTGCCGACGTACGCGACGCCGCGCACGTCCTTCGCCTGCGCGGCCACGGCACCGGCCCCGCCGAGCACGAGCTGGGCGCGCAGCTTCTCCAGTTCCTTCTCCGCGTCGCGCAGCTGGGTGACGGTCTGCTCCACCCGGTCGGCGACCTGCTCGCCGGGCACCCGGAACAGCTCGGCCAGCCGGGACACCAGCAGGTGCTCGCGGGCCAGGAAGCCGAACGCGTCCATGCCGACGAGCGCCTCGATCCGCCGGACACCGGAACCCACTGAGGCCTCGGAGAGGATCTTCACCAGGCCGAGCTGGGCGGAGCGGGCCACGTGGGTGCCGCCGCACAGCTCGCGGGCGTAGTCGCCGACCTCGACGACCCGGACCCGCTCGCCGTACTTCTCGCCGAACAGGGCCATCGCCCCGATCCGGCGGGCCTCCTCCTGGCTGGTGACGAACGCGTGCACCTCCAGGTCGGCCAGCAGCACCTCGTTCACCTGCTGCTCGACGTCGTGCAGCACGCTGGGCGCCACACCCGTCGGGGTGTTGAAGTCGAACCGCAGCCGGCCCGGCGCGTTCAGCGAACCGGCCTGGGTCGCGGACTCGCCGAGGAAGTTGCGCATCGTCTGGTGCACCAGGTGCGTCGCGGTGTGCGAGCGGGAGATCGCCCGGCGGCGGGACACGTCAATCTCGGCGTACCCGGTCTCCCCGGAGCGGACCTCGCCACGCACCACCTTGGCCCGGTGCACGATCAGGCCGGGCACCGGCTGCTGCACGTCGAAGACCTCGACCTGGCCGCCGCCGACGGTGATGAGGCCCTGGTCGGGCTGCTGCCCGCCGCCCTCGGCGTAGAACGGGGTGGTGTCGAGCACCAGCTCGATCGTGTCCCCCTCGACCGCCGCCGAGACGGCCGCGCCGCCGGACAGCAGCGCGCGGACCCGGGACTCGCGGCTCAACTCGGTGTAGCCGGTGAACTCGACCGGCCCGCCGCCGTCGAGCACCGACCGGTACGCCGACACGTCGGTGTGCCCGGTCTTGCGCGCCTGCGCGTCGGCCTTGGCCCGGCTGCGCTGGTCGGCCATCAGCCGGCGGAAACCCTCCGCGTCGACCTGCAACCCCTGCTCGGCGGCGATCTCCAGGGTCAGGTCGATCGGGAAGCCGTACGTGTCGTGCAGCTGGAACGCCTTGTCACCGGAGAGCGCCGCCTTGCCGGCCGACTTGGTCTCGGCGATGGCGGTGTCCAGGATCGTGGTGCCGGCACGCAGCGTGGCCAGGAACGCGTCCTCCTCGGCGTACGCGTACTGGGAGATCCGGCCGAAGTCCTCGGCCAGCTCCGGGTACGACGGCGCCATGCAGTCGCGGGCCACCGGCAGCAGCTCCGGCAGCGCGCGATCGGAGTAGCCGAGCAGCCGCACCGCCCGGATCGCCCGGCGCATGATCCGCCGCAGCACGTAGCCCCGGCCCTCGTTCGACGGGGTCACGCCGTCGCCGATGAGCATCAGCGAGGTACGCACGTGGTCGGCGATGACCCGGAGGCGCACGTCGTCCGGGTGCGACTCGTTCGCCGCGTGACCGGAGTGCACGCCGTAGCGCTTGCCGGTCAGCTCGGCGGCCTTGTCCAGGATCGGGCGGACCTCGTCGATCTCGTAGAGGTTGTCCACGCCTTGCAGCAGCGAGGCCATCCGCTCCAGGCCCATGCCGGTGTCGATGTTCTTCGCCGGCAGGTCGCCGAGGATCGGGAAGTCCTCCTTGCCGACGCCCGGACCCCGCTCGAACTGCATGAAGACGAGGTTCCAGAACTCCAGGTAGCGGTCCTCGTCGACCTCCGGGCCGCCCTCGCGGCCGTAGGCCGGGCCGCGGTCGTAGTACAGCTCGGAGCACGGGCCGCACGGGCCGGGGATGCCCATCGACCAGAAGTTGTCGGCCTTGCCCCGGCGCACGATCCGCTCGGCCGGCACGCCGGTGGCACGCCAGATGTCGTACGCCTCGTCGTCGTCCAGGTAGACGGTCGCCCAGATCCGCTCCGGGTCCAGCCCGAAGCCGCCCGCCTCGACCGACTTCGTCGCCAGGTCCCAGGCGAGCGGGATCGCCCCGGACTTGAAGTAGTCACCGAAGGAGAAGTTGCCGTTCATCTGGAAGAACGTGCCGTGCCGGCTGGTCTTGCCGACCTCGTCGATGTCGGGCGTACGGATGCACTTCTGCACGCTCGTCGCCCGCGCGTACGGCGGGGTCTGCTGGCCCAGGAAGTAGGGCACGAACTGCACCATGCCCGCGTTGATGAACAGCAGGTTCGGGTCGCTGATGGCGGGCAGCGGAGCGGACGGCACCACGGTGTGCCCGTTCGCCTCGAAGTGGGCGAGGAACCGCCGCTTGATCTCCGCCGTCTTCATCGCTGGTGGTCCTCCGGGAAAATCTCTCGATCACCGATGCGCGGGTCCTCCCGCAGCTCGGCGAACTGGTCGTCGTACACCTCGCCGCGGGCGAAGGCCTCGTGGATCTCCTGCTCACGCTCGGCCATGCCGACCCGGACGTCGTCCACGAACGCCCGGAGCGACTCGACCAGACCGCCGGCGGACTCGGACAGCCCGCTGGCGATGCCGGCCGGGGTGTACGCCTGCGCGGTCCGGGTGGCCTTGCGCACCACCAGGACGCCCACGGCCAGCCCGATGCCCAGCCAGAACAACCGCCTCATGCTCTCATCCTTCCCGCGTACGCCGGCCGGGGTCAGCGGTTGCCGCGCTTGGCGGCGCGACGCTGCTGCTTGATCGTGTCGCGCACCTCGCGCTCGGTCTCGGCGTGCCGGCGGGCGGAGGCGGCCCGGCGCACGCCGTACCCGAACGCGGCCACCTTGACCAGGGGGTTCGCGGCTGCGGCGGAGACCACGGTGGCCAGGTTCGCCACGTTCGCCGTGACGTTCTGCGCGTGGCTGGTCATGGTGTCCACCTTGGCGAGCTGCAGGTTCACCCCGTCCAGCGAGGTCTGCACCTGCTCCAGCGCCACGTTGACGTTCTTCACCGTGGTGTTCACGTCGCCGAGCAGCGGCGCGGTGCGCTCGTTCACGTCGGTGATCATGCGGGTCGTCGCGTCCACGGTGTGCCGCAGCCGCAGGATCGGCACCGCCAGCACGAGCACCAGCATCAGGAACGCGCCGGCCGCGATCAGCGCAGCGATCTCTCCACCACTCACGCGAAAGTCCTCCTCAAGCAGTGTCCCGGAACCCGACGCCCCGGAACGCGCGACCGTACCTACCCATTCGCGCCACGCCGACCCGGTCACCGGGCACGGACGGGCGTGCCAGCCCCAGACCCTACCGTCCGTGATGAAAGTCGGCTCACGACGGTGAGGGGGTCGCCTCGCCCAACGGGTCGTCGGTCAGGGTCGGGTACGGATCCTCACCGGTGAGTGACGGATCGGTGGTCGGTGTCGGTCCGGTGCGCTCGTCGTCGATCGCGTTGCGCACCTTCACCGAAATCAACGAGCCGGTGCAGTCCGCCGCTGCGGGCGCGGCCGGCGCGGTCGGCGCGGGCGCCCCGTCCACCGGCGGAGGGGTGCAGGTGCGGTCGCGTACCCACAGATCGAGCGTGAGTTCGTCCCGTCGCCAGCAGGTGTAGCTACCGGGGACCTTCTCGTCCGGGCAGCGGTCGACCTTCCAGCGCTGCCACCCGTCCCCGGCCAGCGCCGTCTCGTAGACCTCGACGGTCTTCTCCCACCCCTGCTCCGACTCGACGGAACGTTCGCGCAGCCGGCAGTCCTGCAGGCACCAGCGGCTGCCGCTGACGTTGTCGACGGTGTTGCTCTGCGCCCAGGCGGGCACCTTGAGCTCGTCGAGGCTGTCGAAGACCGGGTCGCGGCTGAGCGTCCGCATGCCGAAGTAGAGCGGCACCGCCCCCAGCAGCACGAGGCTGACCAGAGCGAGGATGCCCAGCCGCAGCCGGGTGCGCTCGCGCATCTGCCGGCGCAGCTCGGACCGGGCACCGCGCAGACCCCCGGCCTCCGCGCCGCTGTCGGCCGGTCCGGGACCGCCGGGCCGTGGCCCCGCGGGCTCCCCCGGGGGTACGACCACAGCCGCCCGGGCCGCCGCCGGAGCACCCGGTCCGGGCCGGTCCGCCTCCGGCCCGGGTGGTGTCGCCCGGCCGGCGGTCCGCTCGTCCGGCGCGACCGGGCGGGCCACACCGGCCGCCGCGCGGGCGGTCACCGGCGCGCCCGGCGGCACCGGGCCGTCGCCTGCCGGTCCCCGGACGCCGGGCGCTACCGGCGGGCGAGGCCCGGCACCGGGCCGGGCCGTGTCGTCGGGGCGTGCCACGCGTCCGTCGCCACCGGGTCCGGCCGGGCCGCCACCGGGGCGGCCGGCGCCCGCCGGAATCCCGCCCGTGCGGTCGAGGTCGCCGCGCGGGCCGGGTCCGGCCGGGCCGCCGCCGGGAACGGGCGCGACACCGGGCCGGGCCGCGCCGCGGGCCGGACCGGGCGCCGGTTCGGACGGCTGGGACCGGGCCGGGGGCACGACCGGGCCGGTCTGGTCGGGGCGGACCGGCGGGCCCGGCGGTTCGGCACGCGCCGGCACGTCGGGGCCGGGCTGTCCGGGGCGCCGGGGCGGCGTACCCGGCTCGGAACGCGTCGGCGGGACGGCGACACCGGCCCGGCCCGCGGCGCCACCGGAGCGGCCGGGCGGCTCGTCGGCCGGAGGACCGGCCGGGCGGCGGGTGACCGGCATGGCCGGATCGGTGTGCGGCGAGCGACCGGCCTGCCGCAACCAGTCGGCGGGCCGCTCGGGCCGTTGCGGCCGCGGCTCGGCGGCGTCGTCACGGGCGGCTCGGCGGCCGGGCGTCTCGGCGGCGACGCCGGGACCCGGTTCGCCGGGCGCGGCCCGCCTGCCGCCGGCTACGTCGGCACTCCGGTCGCCGGGCGCACCACGACGGCCGGCCTGCGGGCCGGTCGCCGGCCCGCCGGACACGGGCGCGCCGGGCAGGTCCGGCGCGTTTCCGCTGCGCGGTACGGCAGGGGCACCGTCCGGCGCGGCGCGACGGCCGGCGCCGGAGACCGGCCGGGTGCCGGGCGGAACGTCGTCGGCACGGGCCCGGCGGCCCGCCCCCGAGACCGGCCGGGTGCCGGGTGCCACGTCGTCGGGCCGCGCCCGGCGCGCTCCCCCGGGCATCGGCACCACGGCGCCGGTGTCGTCGGTACGGGCCCGGCGAGCGCCGCCGGACACCGGCTGGATGCCGGCGGTGTCGTCCGGCCGGGCTCGTCGGCCGCCGGGCTGCGGCGGGACCGTCGGGTCGACCGGGTGCGGGCCCTCGGGTCCGGCGGCTCCGTGCCGGCCGCGAGGCGTCGGCGGTACGCGGGTGTCACCGTCGACGGCCGGGCGGCCCGGGTCGACGGCTGCCCGGCCGGGCGACGGCGGGCCGGACGGGACGCGGGTGCCGGTGACGGGTGGCTGCTGACCGGTGGGGCCGTCCGTGCGGCGGCGGTACGGCGCGTCCGGCGGCCGGGGCGCCTCGGGCACGCCGGGCCAGGGGCCGTCGACGGGGCGGCGTGGAGCACCGGCTTCGGGGCCGCCCGGCCAGGGACCGTCGGCGCCCCGGTGCGGGGCACCGGTCTCGGGACCGCCGGGGCGTACCGGCGGCGCGGCCGGACCGGGCGCGCCGGGGCGACGCATGACCGGAGGGTGCGGACCGGGCCGGCCGCCGGGCGGCGTCTCCGGGGCGGGCCGGCCACGGCCGGCGGGCGTGTCCGCCACCGGCGGGCGGACCCCCGGCGGAACGTCAGCGGCCGGACGCCCGGGCGACGGGGGCATGCCCACGCCGGGCCGGCCGGACGGCGGGGCGGTGTCCACGCCGGACCGTCCCGGTGGCGCAGGTGTGTCCACGCCCGGGCGACCGGGGCCCGGGGGCAGGTCGGCACCGGGGCGGCCGGCAACCGGTCCGCCGGGACGACCGGCAGCGGAGGGCGTCGCCGGGCCGGGACGGCCGGTCGCGGGCGGCAACGTCGGGTCGGTGCGGCCACCCGGAGCGGGCGCGCCCGGATGAGCCCGGCCGGGCCCCTGCGGCGCGGCGGCCGGCGGTACGGGCCGGCCGGGAGCCTGCGGCCCGGCGGCCGAGGGGGGCACGGACCGGCCCGGAGCCTGCGGCGCGGTGGGCGAAGGCGGCACGGGGCGGGCCGGAGCCTGCGGCGCGGCGGCCGACGGCGGCACGGGCCGGCCCGGAGCCTGCGGCGCGCCCGCTGCCGGAGTACCGGGCCGGCCGGTGGGCGGAGGCGGCGGTTGAGCGGCCGGGGGGTGCTGCGGGCCCGGTGCCGGGTTCCGCGGATCCTGGCGACCGGCGGGCGGCGGCATGCCGGGGCCCGGACCCGGCGCGCCGGCCGGGCGGGGCGCCCGGGACGGGTCGGCACCCGGCCGGGACGGGCCGGCGTCGGAGCGCGGTGCCGGGAGGTCCCCGTCCGGTCCGAGTTCACCGCCCTGCTGCTTGGCGGTCCGCAGGTCGTCGATCCAGCCGAGGTCCTCGCCGCCGGCTGTCGGATCCGGCTCGGGCTCGGCCCGGCCGCGTCCCCACCGGCGGCCCTTGGCCCGCGGGTCGCGCCGCTCGTCGGGGCCGTCGGCCGGCCGCTCCGGACCACGCGCCATCACTCCTGACCCCCCTCGGCGGCGTCGCTGCCGCCCTCACTCGCCCCGCTGGCCTGATCTCCGCCCCCCACCCGGGCCCCGTTCGCGGTGGCCGGGGCGCCGGCCTCCGCCCGGGTCGCCGGAGCCGGCAGTCCGCGGACGATCCGGCGCAGCAGCGGCAGCCGGGTGGCCACCGCCCGCTCCGCGCCGTGCCCGCTGGGCTGGTAGTAGTCGGTGCCGACGAGGTCGTCCGGAGCGTACTGCTGGGTGACCACCCCCCGGTGGTCGTCGTGCGGGTAGCGGTAGCCGCGGCCGTGACCGAGGCCCCGCGCGCCGGAGTAGTGGGCGTCGCGCAAACCGCGTGGCACCGGGCCGCCGCGACCGGCGCGGACGTCGGCGACGGCGGCGCCGATCGCTGTGGTGGCCGAGTTCGACTTCGGCGCGGTGGCCAGGTGGATGACCGCCTGGGCCAGGTTGAGCTGTGCCTCCGGCAGGCCCACGTACTCGACCGCGTGCGCGGCGGCGGTGGCCACTGTCAGCGCGGTCGGATCGGCCATGCCGACGTCCTCGCTGGCGAAGATCACCAGCCGGCGGGCGATGAACCGGGCGTCCTCCCCGGCCACCAGCATCCGGGCCAGCCAGTGCAGTGCCGCGTCCACGTCCGAGCCGCGCATGCTCTTGATGAACGCGCTCGTCACGTCGTAGTGGGCGTCGCCGTCCCGGTCGTAGCGCACCGCCGCCACGTCGACCGCCTGCTCGGCCACGGCCAGGTCGATGCGGCCGGTGCCCAGCGCGGTCGCGGTGGCGGCTGCCGCCTCCAGCGCGGTGAGCGCCTTGCGCACGTCGCCTCCGGCCAGGCGGACCAGGTGGTCCTCCGCCTCCTCGGCCAGCACCAGCGCGCCGCCGAGCCCGCGCTCGTCGGCCACCGCGCGGCGCAGCAGGCCGCGTACGTCGTCGTCGTCCAAGGCCTGGAGGGTGAGCAGCACGCAGCGCGACAGCAGGGGCGAGATGACCGAGAAGTACGGGTTCTCGGTGGTCGCCGCGAGCAGCGTGACCGTCCGGTCCTCGACGGCGGCGAGAAGCGAATCCTGCTGGGTCTTGCTGAACCGGTGCACCTCGTCGATGAACAGCACCGTCGGCGGGCCGCCGGACCGGCGTTGCCGCCGGGCGGTGTCGATCACCGCGCGGACGTCCTTGACGCCCGCGGTCAGCGCGGACATCGCGACGAACCGCCGGTCGGTGGCCCGGGCCACGAGGTGGGCGATGGTGGTCTTGCCGCTGCCGGGCGGACCCCAGAGGATCACCGACATCGGCGCCGCGCCCTCGACCAGCTGACGCAGCGGCGCTCCCGGTGCGAGCAGGTGCTCCTGCCCGACCAGCTCGTCGATGCCCGCCGGTCGCATCCGCACCGGCAGGGGCGAGTCCGCCCGAGCGTCGGTGAAGCCGTCGGCGCCGCCCGCGCCCGCGGGTGCGCCGGCCGGCTCGCCGAGGGTGAAGAGGGCGTCCGATTCCATCACGAGAACAGTACCGGGCCGGGCCGACGACGCCGGAATCGCGCCGCCGCCCCGACCCGGGTGGTCTTTTCCGGTCAGCCGCGACCCGGCCGCCGGCCCCGGTACCACCGGCCGCCACCGCCGCCGCGCGGGCCGGAGCCGACGCCGGCCAGGTAGAGCGAGAGCAGCAGGAAGCCGATGAGCATGAGGGTCGTGGTGCTGAACAGATCGGGCGCGCCGAGGTCGGTGTTCATGAAGTCGAGCAGCAGCGCGAAGCCGAACACGATGGCCGCGAGAATGGCGAGCATGTCGTTCCTCCGGTGGGGGTTCCCAGCAGGTCGGCGACGGATGTACCCAATCGGTCTGTTCGTCAATCTCCACCGTGGAACAGGCGGTGGTCCGGCCCTCGGTACCGGCCGGGATGCTCGTAGGCTGGCGGAATGATCACGGTCGACGAGGCACTGTCCGGGCGGTACGCGCTGCTCGAGGCGACCGGTGGTCACCCGTACGCCCGGCACGCGCTGCGGCACGACCAGGCCGTACGGGGGTGGCGGCGCGGCGGCGCGGTCGGGTGGCTGCTGCCGCCGGGTGAGTGGTCGGTCGGCGGGGCGGTCGGCGCCCCCGGCCCGGCACTCGACGTCTTCGCCGCCCAGCGCGCGGACGGCTCGCTGCGGCCGGGCCAGTCGATCAACCTGCCCCACGCCGATCCGGAGGAGGTGGCCGCGCGGCTGCCGGTGGCCCGGCTGGTCGAGTGGGACCTCCTCTGGACGAGCGGCCCGCCGCCGCGCCGGCCGGAGCAGGAGCGGGTGGTCCGGCTCACCGAGGCCGACCACCCCGCGCTGGCCGCGCTGATCGAGGAGGCGTTCCCGAGCACCACCTCCCGGCCGGGCGAACCGGGCATCGTCGACTGGTACGGCATCCGCGACGGTGACCGCCTGCTCGCCTGCGGCGCCGACCGCAGCCGCGGCGACATCGGCTTCCTGGCCGGGTTGACGGTCCTGCCCGGGCAGCGCGGCCGAGGGCTGGGCGCGGCGCTGACCGCCGGGATGACGGAGGCCCTGTTCGGCCGGTACGACACTGTGGCGCTGGGCGTCTACCCGGACAACGTGGGCGCGGTCCGGCTCTACCGCCGGCTCGGTTTCACCGCCACCGAACGCCGCACCTCGATCAAGCTGGCCTGACGGCGCCGGCCAGGGCTCCGACCGGACGGCCGGCACCCCGCCACCCGAGGCACGCCGCACGCGATCTTGGTACGGAACGGCCCCTTCCGGGGCGCCCGACGTAGCGGGCGCGTCGAACCGGTGATTGGAACGTCATGGGTGTCAAACGGGAGCCGAGACACCCATGCCGTTCCACCCGCGGCGGGAGCGGGCAACGCTCAGGTCGCCGGGCGACGTCGGCAACACCGCCGCCCGGGCAACGTCCCGCCGAACTCAGTTCCGGCCGGGTGACACCGGAACGACCACCGGCCCGGGCCCGCCCGTGGCGGCAGCCGCGCCCGTGTCGAGGGGCGGCTCGGACGCCAAACCGGCGTGGCCGGGGCCGCCGCCCGTCGCCTCCGGCTCCACGGTGACGTCCGGCGGGGTACGGCGGGCGGCGCGCCAGGCCGGCAGGTAGAGCGGCGCGGCCACGGCGAGCACCACCCCGCCGACGATCATGGCGACGCTGACGCTCGTGGCGTCGGCCAGCGCGGTGAGCGCGACCGCGCCGAGCGCGCCGGCCGGCTGGGCGGCCATCGAGTTCAGCGAGAGCACGCTGGTCCGGTACGGGCCGTCGACCTGCCGATGCAGCAGCCCCATGTGCAGCGGGTTCGACGCGCCGTGCACGGCGTAGCAGGCGAGGTACGCGATGAGGATGCCGACCGGGCCGGCCAGCAGGCCCATGCCGACCACAGTCACGCCCTGGAGGATCCGCATCAGCGCGGCGGCCGGTGCGGCGCCGAGGCGGCGCAGCAGGAACGGGGTGAGCGCGGCGCCGGCGGCGTTGGCGAGCCAGGCCGCCGTGCCGGCGGGGCCGAGCAGCGCCGCGGCGCGGGCCGGGTCGTCGAGCACCTCGGCGAGGCGTACCGGGAGCAGCGACTCGAAGGTGACCATGCCGAAGCCCCAGAACAGCTCGACGGCGACCAGGGCCGCCAGCACCCGGTTGCGGCGCAGCAGCCCGACGGCCTGCCCGACCATGCGGGGCGCGTCGATGACCGAGGCGCGCAGCGCGGCCGGGCCGGATGCCGGCCGCCGCTCCGCCATCAGCGCGAGCAGCGCCACGATGGAGACGGCCTGGAGCACGGCGGCGACGATCACCGGCAGGGCCAGTGCGCTGACCGGGCCGACCGGGCCGAGCGCGACCAGGCCGCCGCTGATCAGCGCGCCCGCACCGATCGCGACACCGATCACGGTGCCGGCCCAGCCGAGGCCGCGCTCGTACTCGGCCTTCGGGTCGGCGGCGAGCGTGGCGTCGACGTACCAGGACTCCAGCGGGCCGCTGTCGAGCGCCCGGTAGACACCCTGCAACGCCCAGACCAGGAAGAACATCCAGAACGAGTCGGCCACCGCCATCAGCGCCAGCGAGGCGAGGCAGACCACCCAGGCGGCCAGCAGCACCGGCTTGCGGCCGAGCGCGTCGGCGAACCCGCCGGTGGGCAGCTCCAGCGCCAGCACCACCAGGCCCTGCGCGGTGGCGACCAGGCCGATCTGGGACAGCGAGAGCCCGCGCTCCTGCATGAGCAGGATCATCACCGGCATGAGCAGGCCGCTGGGTAACCAGCGCAGGCCGTACAGCGTGAGGTAGCGGATCCGGATCTGGCGTACGGACAGCGCGGTCACGGCTTCTCCTCGGCGGGTGGCGGGGTGGACCGCGGGTAGGCCGCGTCCATCGGGAGGGCGGCGAGGTAGAGCTGGACGGTCTCGGCGTCGGGGTCGTCGGGGTCGGTGGCGTCGCGATGCCGCTCGAAGACCGCGAAGACCTCCTCCTGGATCGCCTTGAGGCGGTCGACCGGGATCCGCATGAAGAAGTCACCCATGCCGAACGCGTCACGCCAGGCCGGCGACCACTGGTGCCGCTGGGCGAACCAGCGTTCGGCGTGCTGGGCGAAGAAGCGGACGTAGTCCGCCTCGATCCATTCGATGGCTGCCCGCGCGTCGGGGTCGTCGTCGAAGTCGCTGGATTCCCAGTTGGTGACGTCGTGCGCGGCCCGCCAGTAGCGCTGGCGGCCGGTGCCCAGGTTCGGGTCCTCCACCACGAGGCCCACCTCGGCGAGTTGGCGCAGGTGGTAACTGGTCGCGCCGCTGTTGGTGCCGAGCGCCTCGGCGAGGGCGGTGGCGGTGGCCGGGCCGCCCACGCGCAGCGCCCCGACCAGCCGCATGCGCAGCGGTTGGGCCAGGGCACGAACCTGGCGGTGGTCGATGTGTACGGTGCGCTCGGTCTTCTCCTCCATGCGATGCACAATATCTGTGCACACTTACTGTGCACAAGCTCTTTGCAAAGGATCTGTGCGTCTAGCCGTACAGCTCGGTGATCCCCCGCAGGCGGGTCCGCAGCAGCCCGGCGGCCCGGGTGGAGTCCAGCACCACCTCGCCCGGCCGGTGCAGCCCAGCGGCGGCGATGGTGGTCGTCCGCAGCCCGCCCGCGTCCACCCCGTCGTGCCGGGCCACCAGCAGCCCCAGCTCGGCCCGGCTCACCGCGTCCGGCCCGGCCACGTTGAGCAGCCCGGCGTAGTCGCCCGGCACCAGCTCCAGCACCGCGGCGGCGAGGTCGGCGACGTGCACCGGGCAGCGCAGCTCGTCTCTGAACAGCGTCGCCCGCCCGGCCAGCGCGTCCCGGCAGAGCTGGATCTGCTTGCTGCCCTCCCCCACGATCAGCGAGGTGCGCACGAGCGCCGCGCCCGGATCGACCGCCCGCACTGCCGTCTCCGCTGCCGCCTTCGCCGCCCCATACGGGTGCAGCGGTGTGGGCACGTCCTCGTCCGCGTACGGCGCCGGACGGCCGGCGTGCAGCGCGTCGCTGGACAGGTGCACCAGCCGGGCACCCAGCTCGGCGGCGGCCACCGCGATGTGGGCCGCCCCGTCCGCGGTGACCGCCCAGTCGTCGTACCGGTAGGGGGTGGCGACGACGGCGTCGGGGCGTACCCGGGTCAGCAGCTCACGCACGGCCGCGCGGTCGGTCACGTCGAGCCGGTGCGGCGCGACGCCGGGCACCGCGACGGCGGTCGAGTGGTACGTGCCGGCGACCCGGTGCCCGGCGGCGACCGCCTGCCGGCACACCTCGGCGCCGAGGAACCCGCTGGCCCCCACCACGAGCAGTTCCATCAATCCCCCTGAAGATCGAAAGGCCCGCGTCATCATGACGCGGGCCTTTCGACGAGGCGAGGATCAGGTGGGGTCGGCCACCGGGGCGGCCGGGCCGGCGGTGCCGGCGTGCGCACCGGCCGGCGCCTTCGGCTTGGCGTCGATGCCGGCCTCGGCGCGCTGCTGCCCGGTGATCGGGGTGGGCGCGCCGGTCAGGGGGTCGAAGCCGCCCCGGGTCTTCGGGAACGCGATCACCTCGCGGATCGAGTCCGCGCCGGCCAGCAGCATGCAGACCCGGTCCCAGCCGAACGCGATGCCGCCGTGCGGCGGGGCGCCGTACTTGAACGCCTCCAGCAGGAAGCCGAACTTGTCCTGCGCCTCGTCGACGGTGATGCCGAGCAGGTCGAACACCCGCTGCTGCACGTCGCCGCGGTGGATACGGATCGAGCCGCCACCGATCTCGTTGCCGTTGCAGACGATGTCGTACGCGTAGGCCAGCGCCCGGTCCGGCGCGTCCTCGAACCGGTCCACCCACTCGGCGTTCGGCGAGGTGAACGGGTGGTGCACGGCCGTCCAGCCGCCCTCGTCCGTGCGCTCGAACATCGGCGCGTCGACCACCCAGCAGAACGCCCAGGCGCTCTCGTCGACCAGGTTCGACCGCTTGGCGATCTCGATCCGGGCCGCGCCGAGCAGCTCCTGCGCCTCGCGGATGTTCGTGCTCGCGGCGAAGAAGATCGCGTCGCCGGGCTTCGCGCCGACCGCGTCGGCCAGGCCGGACAGGTGCGCCTCGGACAGGTTCTTCGCCACCGGGCCGCGCGGCTCGCCGGTCTCGGCGTCCAGCACCACGTACGCCAGGCCGCGCGCGCCGCGCGCCTTGGCCCAGTCCTGCCATCCGTCCAGCTCCTTGCGGGTCTGGGACGCGCCACCGGGCATGACCACCGCGCCGACGTAGCCGCCCGCGTCGATCGCGCCGGCGAACACCCGGAACTCGGTGCCGCGCAGGTAGTCGGTCAGCTCGGTCAGCTCCACGCCATAGCGCAGGTCCGGCTTGTCCGAGCCGTACCGGGACATCGCGTCGTGCCAGGTGATGCGCGGGATCGGCCGGGCGATCTCGTAGCCGGCGAGGTCCTTCCACAGCGCCGAGACGATCGCCTCGCCGAGGTCGATCACGTCGTCCTCGGTGACGAACGACATCTCGATGTCGAGCTGGGTGAACTCCGGCTGCCGGTCGGCGCGGAAGTCCTCGTCGCGGTAGCAGCGGGCGATCTGGTAGTACCGCTCCATGCCGCCGACCATCAGCAGCTGCTTGAACAGCTGCGGCGACTGCGGCAGCGCGTACCAGCTGCCCGGCTGCAGCCGCACCGGCACCAGGAAGTCGCGGGCGCCCTCCGGGGTGGAGCGGGTCAGCGTCGGCGTCTCGATCTCCAGGAAGTCCCGCTCGTGCAGCACGCCGCGGGCGATCTGGTTGGCCCGCGAGCGCAACCGCATGGCCTTCGCCGGGCCGCCCCGGCGCAGGTCCAGGTAGCGGTACTTGAGCCGGATGTCGTCGCCGGCCTCGATCTGGTCGTCCACCGGCAGCGGCAGCGGCGCGGCCTCGGACAGCACCTCCAGTTCGGACGCGGTCACCTCGACCTCACCGGTCGGCAGGTCCGGGTTCTCGTTGCCCTCCGGGCGGCGGGTCACCTCGCCGGTGACCTTGACACAGAACTCGTTGCGCAGCGCGTGCGCGTCCTCCTCGCGGAAGACCACCTGCACGACACCGGAGGCGTCGCGCAGGTCGACGAAGATGACACCGCCGTGGTCGCGCCGGCGGGCCACCCACCCGGCGAGCGTCACCGTCGAGCCGGCGTCCGCGGCGCGCAGGCTTCCGGCATTGTGGGTACGGATCACGGCTGGCGTCTCCTCAATCTGGTCCACTCACTGCTCCCCCGCATTCTGTCAGGACGGGCGGGCCCGCTCCCGGGCACCCGTCGAGCCGGTCCGCCCCGGTGGCGGCGAAACGCCGTGCGGGCCGGGTCCGGCGGTCTACCGTGACCGGGTGCGTGCCGTACCGAGCTGGGCCGTGGCCACCGCGGCCGCCGCGCCCGCGCTGCTGGTGGCGGGCTGGACGGTGGCGGGCGCCCGCCAGGGCCCGGGGTACGACCCGGTGCGGGACACGATCAGCGAGCTGGCCGGCGAGGGTGCCACCGATCCGTGGCTGATGGCCGGCGCGCTGGTGCTGCTCGGCTGCTGCTACTGCGCCACCGCCGCCGCGCTGCACGCCGCCGGGCTGCCCAGCCGCTTCCTGCTCGCGGTCGGCGGGCTGGCCACCGTCGCGCTCATCGCGTTCCCCCGCCCGCAGGTGGGGGGCTCCCCGGCGCACGGCGTGGTGGCCACGGTGGCGGTGCTCGCGCTGTCGCTCTGGCCGGCCGGGACGGCGCTGCGCCTGCCCCGCAGGGTGCCGCGCGAGGTGGCCGCCTCCCCGGCGGGCCGGCCGCCGTGGGCGTTCCGCCGGCCGGTGGCGCTGGCCGTCACGGCCGTGTTGCTGGCGTTGTTCGGCTGGTCGGTGGCCGAGGTGACCGGCGGCTCCCGGACCGGGCTGGCCGAGCGGGTGGCAGCGCTCGCGGTGACGCTCTGGCCGCTGGCCGCGGTGCTGTCCGCCCGGCGGGCCCACCGGCACTGGACGGCCCGGCCGGCGGAGCCGCCGCGCCCGGACGGGCCGCCGGTCGGTCCGGGCCGCCTCGGGGCAGGCACCTGAGACGGGTACGCGGAACGGGCCGCCGGTCACCCGGCGGCCCGTTCGTGGGAGTGCGTGGATCAGAAGACGCTCACGCCGTAGCGGCTGAGGGCCTCGGTGACCGGCTGGAAGAAGGTGGTGCCACCGGTGCGGCAGTTGCCGCTACCGCCGGAGGTGAGGCCGAGCGCGGTGGTGCCGGCGAACAGCGAGCCGCCGCTGTCGCCCGGCTCGGCGCAGACGTTGGTGCGGATGAGGCCGGAGACGCTGCCCTCGGCGTAGTTCACGGTCGCGTTCAGCGCGGTGACGCTGCCGCTGCGCAGGCCGGTGGTGCTGCCGGAACGACGCACGGACTGGCCGACGTAGGCGTTGCCGGCCGAGGTGATGTCCTGGAAGCTGCCGTTGTACAGCGACACGTTGCCGGCCGCGTTGGCCGAGTTGTTGTGCCGGACGATGCCGTAGTCGTTGCCCGGGAAGCTGGTGCCGGTCCGGGTGCCGAGCAGGTTGGACTGCGCGGAGTTGCTGTACCAGCTCGACGAGATGTTGGTGCAGTGGCCCGCAGTGAGGAAGTAGTAGGTCGAGCCGCTACGGACGTTGAACCCGAGCGAGCAGCGGCCACCGCCGCCGGCGTAGATCGCCTGGCCGCCGGAGATCCGGGTGCTCAGCACGCCGGCCTCGGCCTCGATACGGATCGCGCCGTTGTGGCGGGCGGCGGCGGCCTTGACCCGCTCCAGCTTGGCGCCGGTGACGGTGCTGTCGACGGAGACGACGACCTGGTTCGTGGCCGGGTCGGTCCACCAGGCGGTGCCGGGGATCTTGGCGGAGCGCTCCAGCTCGCCGGTGGCGGCGTTGAGCTTGTCCGCGCCGCGGGCCACGATCTTCGGGATGGCGCCGGCGTCGCGCACCTGGCGGGCGGTCGCGGTGTCGGTCACCGTGACGATCATCTTGCCGCTGGCGTCGGCGTACGTGCCGGCCGCGCGGGCGCCGAGCTTCTCGACGAGGGTGGCGGCGGCGTCCGGCGAGAGGGCCGTGGGGGCGGCCTGCGCGGGTGCGCCGAGCAGCGAGCCGGTGACCAGGGTGCCGGCGACGGCGACTGCGGCGGCGCGGCGGAGCGTGGACCTCGTGGGTCGCATGTAACAACCTCCGGATGGGGGTGAACGGGCGCTGTCATGGGGGCGCGCCCGAGGGCAACCCGGGCGACCTGGGGAAACCGCCCGGGTGCCCAAAGTATTCACACATTTAAGATCGTAAGCAAGACATGGCTTTGCCCTAATTCGCACCCGCGCCCGATGTAACGCTCCAGCAACAACATCGACTCAAGGTGTCAGAGCCGGGGATCGACCCGCGTCGACACCGGCCTGCTGCGCTGCGAGGGCACGGTGCTGCAGCGGGGCCGCCGTACCGCCCTGGCCGAGGCCCGCCTCACGGACCCGGCCAACCGCCTGGCAGCCCACGCCACCTCGACCTGCCTGATCTTCCCCCTCCCCTAACCCTCTCCCCCGCCCCCCTGAGCTCGACGATCTTGCAGTTACGGCCCCCGCAGTGCCGGTTTCGCGGCATTCGCGGGGGCCGTAAGTGCAAGATCGCGCGGGAGAGGGAGCGGTCTGTCAGGCCTTGGCAGCGGTGCGGGCGGCTCGGGCGGCGCGGCGCTCCTCGAAGCGGGACGCCTGGGTCTCCAGCGTGTCCAGGTGGGCGGCGATCTGGTCGCGGGCGGCCTCGCCGTCGGCGTTCAGGCCGGTCACGTCGAACAGGTTCCACTGGCGCAGCACCGGCATCACCACCTCGTCGCGGTGCTGGCGCAGGTCGTAGATGCCGGCCAGCGCGATCGCCACCGACTTGCGGGCGAAGCCCTCGATGCCCACGCCCGGCATCTGGAAGTTGGCGAGCACGTCGGCGACGGCCCGCATCGCCTGCGACGGCGCCAGCTCGAACGCCGCGCCGAGCAGGTTGCGGTAGAAGACCATGTGCAGGTTCTCGTCCGCGGCCACCCGGGCCAGCAGCGCCTCGCACGTCGGGTCGCCGGTGGCCCGGCCGGTGTTGCGGTGCGAGATGCGGGTGGCCAGTTCCTGGAACGACACGTACGCCAGCGAGTGCAGCATCTCCTGGTCGTGCACGTTCTGGTAGCCCGCCGACATGTGCACCATCCGGGCCCGCTCCAGCGCCACCGGGTCCACCGCCCGGGTCACCGTGAGGTAGTCGCGGATCGCCGTGCCGTGCCGCCCCTCCTCGGCGGTCCACCGGTGCACCCAGGTGCCCCACGCGCCGTCGCGCCCGAACAGCGTGGCGATCTCGTGGTGGTACGAGGGCAGGTTGTCCTCGGTGAGCAGGTTGACGATCAGCGCGGTCCGCGCCACCTCGGGCAGCGTCGAGTCCTCCGGCGACCACGCGTCGCCACCCAGCGGGCCGTCGAAGGTGCGGCCCTCGCTCCACGGCACGTACTCGTGCGGGAACCACTCCTTGGCCAGCGACAGATGGCGGTCGAGGTTCTTCTCGACCACCGGCTCGAGTTCGGTGAGCAGAGCGGTCTGGCTGAGCACGGTCACGACGTTCTCCCTACGGTGGCGTAACTTACGCCACCGTAGGTCGAAACGTCTTCAGACGCCAGTGCCGGCCGCGCCGACCAGCGGCTTCAGGTCCGCCCGGGGCGGCGTCCACTCGCCCGCCGCGGCCGGCACCTGCTCGCCGGAACGGATGTCCTTGACCTCGTCGCCGTCGGCGCCGGGGAACCAGACGTACGGGATGCCGCGCCGCTCGGCGTACCGGATCTGCTTGCCGAACTTGGCCGCCGACGGGGACACCTCGGTCGGCACGCCACGCGACCGCAGCGCCGCCGCGACCGCGTCGCTGGCCGCCCGGTCCTCCTCGGCGGTGACCGCCACCAGCACGCAGGTCGGCACCGACCGGGACACCGACAGCGCCTCGGCGCCGAACAGCAGGCCGAGCAGCCGGGTCACCCCGATCGAGATGCCCACCCCGGGGAACCGCATGGCCCCCGAGCTGGCCAGGTTGTCGTACCGGCCGCCGGAGCAGATCGAGCCGAACCGCTCGTAGCCGATCATCTGCGTCTCGTAGACCGTGCCCGTGTAGTAGTCCAGGCCCCGCGCGATGCGCAGGTCGGCCACGCAGAGGCCGGGCGCGTGCGCGGCGGCGGTCTCCACCACGGCGGTCAGTTCCGCGACGCCCTCGTCCAGCAGCGGGTCGCTCACCCCGAGGCCGCGCACCGCGTCGGCGAACGAGGCGTCCGGCGCGGAGATCTCGGCCAGCGCGAGCACGGCCTTGGCCTGCGCCTCGCTCGCCCCGGCGGTGCTCGCCAGCAGCTCCGTCACACCGGCCGGGCCGATCTTGTCGAGCTTGTCGACGGCGCGCAGCGCCGCCTCCACGTCGGTCAGCCCGATGCCCCGGTAGAACCCCTCGCAGATCTTGCGGTTGTTGACCTGGATGCGCACCGGCGGGATCGGCAGGGACCGCAGCGCGTCGCCGATGACCAGCGGCATCTCGGCCTCGTAGTGCGCCGGCAGCGTGTCCCGGTCGACGATGTCGATGTCGGCCTGGAGGAACTCCCGGTAGCGGCCCTCCTGCGGGCGCTCGCCCCGCCACACCTTCTGGATCTGGTAGCGGCGGAACGGGAACTGCAGCTTGCCGGCGTTCTCCAGCACGTAGCGGGCGAACGGCACGGTCAGGTCGAAGTGCAGGCCGAGCGCGTCGTCACCGGCCGGGCCGTCGGTGTCGGCCTGCAACCGGCGCAGCAGGTAGACCTCCTTTGCGGTATCCCCCTTCCGCAGCAACTGATCCAGCGGCTCCACCGAGCGGGTCTCCAGCGGCGCGAAGCCGTACAGCTCGAACGTGGTGCGAATGCGATCGAGCACGAACTGCTCGATCGTCCGCTGCGCCGGCGTCCACTCGGGGAAGCCGGAGATGGGCGTGGGCTTGCTCATGGCGTACTCCTCGATCCCGCGCGTCCGGCGCGGGCGATGTCGTGGGTCGCGGCCGTCAGAGGCCTCGGGTGGGCGCGGCCGGGCGCGCGCCGCCGGTGCCCGCCACCTCGAGGAGGTACGGGTTGGTCGCGCGCTCGCGGCCGATCGTGGTCCGGGGGCCGTGGCCGGGCAGGACGACGGTGTCGTCGGCCAGCGGGAGAACCTTGTCCCGCAGGCTGGACAGCATGCGGGGCATGCTGCCGCCCGGCAGGTCGGTGCGGCCGATCGAGCCGGCGAACAGCACGTCACCGGAGAGGCAGATCTGGTCCGCCTCCCAGGGCGAGCCGGCGCCGGGCAACCGGAACAGCACCGACCCGCCGGTATGGCCGGGAGCGTGGTCGACGGTGATCTCCAACCCGGCCAGCGACAGCGTCGCGCCGTCGGTCAGCTCGGCCACGTCGTCCGGCTCGGTGTACGGCAGCCGCCCGCCGAACAGCTGGGTCAGGTCCATCGAGAGCGCCTTGCTCGGGTCGGCCAGCAGCTCCCGGTCGTCCGGGTGGACGTAGGCGGGGATGCCGCGCGCGCCGCAGACCGGGGCGACGGAGAACGTGTGGTCGAGGTGGCCGTGGGTGAGCAGCACGGCGGCCGGGTGCAGGCGGTGCTCGGCGAGCACGGCGTCGAGCCGGTCGAGCACCCCGATGCCGGGGTCGACCACCACGCACTGCTCCCCCGGCCCGGTCGCCACCACGTAGCAGTTGGTGCCGAAGGCGTCCGCGGGAAAGCCGGCCACGAGCACGTCGCTCCCCTTTCCGTCCGGTCGTCGTCTGCCTGCAGCCTAGTCGTAGCGGCCAGCGAGTTCCGTCCGCCACCGCCCTCGTCCGCACCGGCCGGGCTGAGACGGCGGGACCTCGTACACCACATTCCCAGTCGCTACCCGTACACTCTGGCGGGCGTGTGGCGTGGCGCACCCCGATCGGAACGGCGGACGGCGCCCGACGCCGGCGGCGATCAGGCAGAGGAAGGGGAGCGCACGTGGCTTCCAGCAGGGACCGGCAGCGCAAACTGGCGCGCGCCAAGCTCGACCGGCAGCTCGCCCGGCGGGCGGCGGCCGCGAAGCGCCGCCGCCAGATCCGGGCCGGTGTGGGCGCCGCGGTGGTGCTCGTGCTGATCGTGGCCGGCTCCGCCTGGGCGCTCGGCGCGTTCGACTCCGAGCCGGAGAAGAAGGCCGCCGAGGACGTCTGCCTCTGGACCGCGGAGGACGGCGCCGTCAACACCAACCTCAAGGACGTCGGCGAGCCGCCCACCACGGGCCTGCCCACCTCGGGCACCCGTCCGATGACGATCACCACCAATCAGGGTGGGCCGATCACCGTGGAGCTGGACCAGACCGACGCGCCCTGCGGCGCGGCGAGCCTGAGCTACCTGGCCGGCCGGTCGTTCTTCGACAACACCACGTGCCACGAGATCACCACCGAGGGCGCGCTGCGCTGCGGCGACCCGACCGGCACCGGGCTCGGCGGCCCGACCTACTCGTTCTACGACGAGAACGTCCCGGCCGCGCCGGAGCCCAGCCCGTCGGCCTCGCCGGCGCCCGGGCAGCCGGCGACGTACCCGAAGGGCACGGTCGCCATGATCGGCAACCCGCCCGGCAGCAACAGCAGCCAGTTCCTGATCTTCTTCAAGGACGCCAGCCCGGCCAAGCCGGCCTACTCGGTGGTCGGCAAGGTCACCGGTGGGCTCGACGTGGTGGAGAAGATCGGTGCCCTGCCGACGGTGGACAATGGCAACGGCGCCAAGGTCAAGCCGAAGACGCAGGTGCTGGTTCAGAGCGTGACCGTCGGCGAGCCCGGCGCGGCGCCGGCCGGCAGTCCCGCGCCCTCGCCGAGCGCCAGCGCGGGCTGAGCACACACGCCACCGGCGGCGTGCCGCCGGTGCGATCCAGACGTGACCCGGCGCGCGCGCCGACCCCATACGCAGCAGGTGAGGAGTGACCGTGACGTCCACCAGAGACCGCCAGCGCGCGGCGGCGCGAGCCAAGCTCGAGCGGGAGATGGCGGAACGGGCCGGTCGGGCCCGCAAGCGCCGGCAGACCCAGGCGATCGTCGGGGCCGCGGCGGTGCTGGTGCTCGTCGTGGCCGGCACGGTGTGGCTCGTCGCCGCGCTCGGCGACGACGACGAGAAGCAGGGCGGCACGGCCGCCGGGGCCGACGCTGTGCAGTGCGCGTACACGGAGGTGCCCAAGGAGGGCCGTCCGGCGCAGATCAAGGACGTCGGCCTCCCGCCGGCCCAGCAGTCCGGCAAGGGCACCCAGACGATGACCATCGACACCAACCTGGGCCCGATCACCGCCAAGATCGACCGCACCAAGGTGCCGTGCACCGCCGGCAGCTTCACGCACCTGGCCAGTAAGGGCTTCTTCGACAACACCAAGTGCCACCGGCTGGTCACCGAAGGCATCAAGGTGCTCCAGTGCGGCGACCCGAGCGCCACCGGCAAGGGCTGGCGGGACACCGACGGCACCGGCGGTCCGTCGTACAACCTGGCCGAGGAGAACCTGCCCACCGACAAGCGCCCGCCGTACCCGGAGGGTGTCATCGCGATGGCCAACTCCGGCCAGCCGGGCAGCACCGGCAGCCAGTTCTTCATCGTGTACGGCGACTCGCCGCTCGACCCGAACTACACCGTGCTGGGCACCATCACCGGCGGCATGGACGTGGTGAAGCAGGTCGCCGCGGCCGGTGACGACGGCGCGTTCGCCAAGCAGGCCGGCGGTGGTCACCCGAAGAAGGAGATCACCATGACCAAGGTGACGATGAGCCCGGTCGAGGGCGGCTGACCGCACCCGCGCGACGACGAAGCGCCCGCCGGCTGATCGCAGCCGGCGGGCGCTTTCGCGTGCGTGGGCGGCTCAGGCGCCCGAGGTGACCCGGTACGCGTCGAACACGCCGTCGACCTTGCGGACGGCGGCCAGCAGGTGCCCGAGGTGCTTCGGGTCGGCCATCTCGAAGCTGAACCGGCTGACCGCCACCCGGTCGCGGGTGGTGGTCACCGTCGCGGAGAGGATGTTCACCCGCTCCTCGGACAGCACCCTCGTCACGTCGGCGAGCAGCTTGTGCCGGTCCAGCGCCTCGACCTGGATGGCGACCAGGAACGTGGAGGCGGACGTGAGCTTCCAGCTCACCTCGACCACCCGCTCGGGCTGGGCGCGCAGGTCCTCGGCGTTGGCGCAGTCGTCGCGGTGCACGCTGACCCCGCCGGAGCGGGTGACGAACCCGAACACCGAGTCCGGCGGCACGGGCGTGCAGCAGCGGGCCAGCTTGATCCAGACGTCGCTGACGCCGCGGACCACGACGCCCGGGTCGGCGCTGCTCTGCCGGCTGCGCGGCGGCCGGGTGGCGACGGCGGTCTCGGCGATGTCCTCCGCCGCGCCCTCCTCGCCACCGTAGGAGGCCATCAGCTTCTGCACCACCGACTGCGCGGAGACCTGGCTGTCGCCGACCGCCGCGTAGAGCGAGGCCACGTCGGCCAGGTGCAGGTCCCGGGCGATCGCCATCAGCGCGTCCGAGGTGAGCATCCGCTGCAACGGCATGCCCTGCTTGCGCATCGCCTTGACGATCGCATCCTTGCCGGCCTCGATCGCCTCCTCGCGCCGCTCCTTGTTGAAGTACTGGCGGATCTTGGTGCGGGCGCGCGGGCTCTTGACGAAGCCCAGCCAGTCCTGCGTGGGGCCGGCCGTGTCGGACTTCGACGTGAAGATCTCGATCACGTCGCCGTTGGACAGCGTCGACTCGAGCGGCACCAGCTTGCCGTTGACCCGCGCGCCGATGCACTTGTGCCCGACCTCGGTGTGCACCGCGTACGCGAAGTCCACCGGCGTCGACCCGGTCGGCAGCGGGATGACGTCGCCCTTGGGCGTGAAGACGTACACCTCCTGGCTGGACAGGTCGAACCGCAGCGCGTCCAGGAACTCGCTCGGGTCCGCCGCCTCCCGCTGCCAGTCCAGCAGCTGCCGCAGCCAGGTCATCTCGTCGATGTGCGCCGGCGGGCCCACCACCGGGGTGCCCTTGTGCTCCTTGTACTTCCAGTGCGCGGCGATGCCGAACTCGGCGGTGCGGTGCATCGCGTACGTGCGGATCTGCATCTCCACCGGCTTGCCGGTGGGCCCGATCACAGTCGTGTGCAACGACTGGTACATGTTGAACTTGGGCATGGCGATGTAGTCCTTGAACCGGCCCGGCACCGGCTGCCAGTTGGCGTGGATGACCCCCAGCGCCGCGTAGCAGTCCCGCACCGTGTCGACCAGGATCCGCACACCCACCAGGTCGTAGATGTCGTTGAAGTCGCGCCCCCGCACGATCATCTTCTGGTAGATCGAGTAGAGGTGCTTCGGCCGCCCGGTGGTCTCCGCCTTGATCTTGGCGGCCTTCAGGTCGGTGGACACCTTCTGGGTCACCTGGCGCAGCAGCGCCTCACGCTGCGGCTGGTGCTCCCCGATCAGCCGGTTGATCTCCTCGAACCGCTTCGGGAACAGCGTGCCGAAGGCCAGATCCTCCAGCTCCCACTTGATCGTGTTCATACCGAGGCGGTGCGCCAGCGGAGCGAGGATCTCCAACGTCTCCTTGGCCTTCTGCTCCTGCTTCGGGCGCGGCAGGAAGGTCAGGGTCCGCATGTTGTGCAGCCGGTCGGCCAGCTTGATCACCAGGACCCGGGGGTCCTTCGCCATCGCCACGACCATCTTGCGGATGGTCTCGGCCTTGGCCGCGTCGCCGAGCTTGACCTTGTCGAGCTTGGTGACGCCGTCGACGAGCAGCGCGACCTCACCGCCGAAGTCGGCGCGCATCGCATCGAGCGTGTATTCGGTGTCCTCGATGGTGTCGTGCAGCAGCGCCGCGACCAGCGTGGTGGTGTCCATGCCCAGGTTCGCCAGGATGGTCGCCACCGCGAGGGGGTGCGTGATGTAGGGGTCGCCGGACTTGCGGTACTGCCCCGAGTGCCACCGCGCGGCCGTGTCGAAGGCGCGCTGCAGCAGCCGCGCGTCGGCCTTGGGGTGGTTCTCCCGGTGGGTCGCGATCAGCGGCTCCAGCACCTCGCTGACCTGCGAGGTCTGCCAGGGCGCGTTGAACCGGGCCAGCCGGGCGCGGACCCGCCGGCCGGTGGGCGCGTTGGACAGGGCGAAACCGCTGCCGGTCGTGGACTCGGTGGAACCCTCGGTCGGGAACGGCACCACGACCGCCCCGCCGTCGGCCGTCGCGTCGGGCGCACCGCCGGTGGCGCCGGTCGCCCGGGCCGGCGGGTTGCCGCTGCGCTCGGTCACCGAGCCGTCCGCGTCGCCTGTCGGGTGCACCGTGCCCTCCACCGGAGGGACGACATCGTGGGACACCGGCCTCCTCACCGCTCGCCGGGATGCGCCGGCCGTCCGGCCGACGTCTGGTTCAACCGGCCCGGGGGCCGGTCTTGTTCCACGCGGTCGCCGGGGCCGGGCCCCGGCGCCTTCGCCGCCCCGGACACACCTCGGCCGGGTCGGGCAAAGGGCAATGCTACCCGTACGCAGGGTACGCCACCGCTCCCCCGGACGGTCGGCGCCGACCGGCCCGACGGGCCGGCCTGGTCAAACGGTCAACAGGGCATGGACCGGTCGCTGTGCCAGCCGCTTACGGCCCTCGAGGAAGCCCAGCTCCAGCAGCACGGTGAACCCGGCCACCGTCCCACCGGCGCGTTCCACGAGGTCGAGCGTGGCCTCGGCGGTGCCGCCGGTGGCGAGCACGTCGTCGAGCACCAGCACCCGGTGGCCGGCGGTGAAGGCGTCCTGGTGCACCTCCAGCGTCGCCTCGCCGTACTCCAGCGCGTAGGAGGCCGAGTGGGTGGCCCGGGGCAGCTTGCCGGCCTTGCGCACCGGCACCACGCCGACCCCGGTGGCGTACGCGACCGCCGCCGCCAGCACGAACCCGCGCGCCTCGATGCCGGCGACGGTGTCGAACGAGTCCCGCCCGTGGTACGCGATGATGCCGTCGATCACCGCCCGGAACGCCTCACCGTCGGCGAACAGGGGCATCAGGTCCTTGAACACGACACCCGGCTTGGGGAAGTCCGGCACGTCCAGCAACCGGCTGGCGACGAGCTGGGCGACCTCCGGGCCGCTGTCTCCGCGTACCCCTGCGGTGTGGGTCTCCGTCACGGTGCGTCCCATGTCCTCTCGAAACGACGACGGCGTCCGTCATGCCGTGAGTCCAGCATGACGGACGCCGTCGGACCGATTCCGTCCGGCCCTACGGTCAGCGGCGCTTGCCGCCGGGCCGGTTGCCGCCGCCCCCGGCGGGACGCCCGCCGCGGGCGCCGCTGGGACGCTTGCCGGCCGGCCGGGCGCCCACCTTGGGTGCGGCGCCGGCCAGCGCGGCCGCCTCCGGGTCGATCGGCGCGTCGGCGGCCGGTGCGGCGGTACGCGGGCCCTTCGGCGTGATCTCGCCCTTGGCGATCGCGGCCCGGCGGGCGGCGACCCGCTTGTTGTGCGCGCTGATCCGCGGGTCCATGTTCTTCAGCAGCACCAGCAGCGGCGTGGCCAGCAGGATCGAGGTCAGGAACGCCACCGCCATACCGACGAACAGCACCAGGCCGAGGTCCTTCAGCGTGCCCGCCCCGAGCAGGCCGGCGCCGATGAAGAGCAGGCCGCCGACCGGCAGCAGCGCCACGACCGAGGTGTTCAGCGACCGCATGAGGCTCTGGTTGAGCGCCAGGTTGGACGCCTCGCCGTAGGTGACGTTGTTGTTCGCGGTGATGCCGCGTGTGTTCTCCTGCACCTTGTCGAAGACCACCACCACGTCGTAGAGCGCGAAGCCCAGGATCGTGAGGAAGCCGATGATCGTCGACGGGGTGACCTCGAAACCGACGAGCGAGTAGATGCCGGCGGTGAGGATCAGGTTGGTCAGCAGCGAGATGATGGCGGCGACCGCCATTCGCCACTCGAAGCGCAGCACCAGGTAGATCGACACCACCGCGATGAAGATCACCAGACCGAGGAAGGCGCGCGAGGTGACCTGGCTGCCCCACGCCTCGGAGACCTGGCTGCCGCTGATCTGGTCGGCCTGGATGCCGAACTCCTGCGCCATCGCGGCCTTGGCCGCGTTGGCCTGCTCGGCGCTGAGCTGCCCGGTGCGCATCTCGTAGAACTCGCCGCTGGTGCTGCCGACCTTCTGCGCGCTGACCACCTCGACGCCGGGCGCCTCGTCGGCCAGCACCTCGTCGACGGTCTGCTCGGCCCGGTCCAGCGTGCCGACGCTGGCCGGCACCTGGAACGTGTTGCCGCCGGCGAACTCGATGCCGAGCTTGAAGCCGCTGATCGCGAAGCTGAGTACCGCGATCAGGACCAGGACACCCGCCACACCGAACCACAGGTTCCGGCGGCCGACGATGTTGAGATCCGCCTCGCCCCGGTAGAGCCGCGCGGCCAGACCGTTCTTAGCCATCTCAGGCCTCCTTGACACGCGGGTTGCGGGCGGTGCCCGGCTCGGTCGACCGGGCCGGCAGCGCCCGGCCCAGACCGCTGACCCGCGGCGACAGGAACGCCCGGGTACGGGCGAACATCGTCATGATCGGGTGGCGGAAGAGGAAAACGACGACCAGGTCGAGCACTGTGGCCAGGCCGAGCGCGAAGGCGAAGCCCTTCACCGCGCCGACCGACACGATGTAGAGCACCACCGCCGACATCAGCGTGATCGCGTTCGCCGAGATGATCGTCCGGCGAGCCCGGATCCAGGCGCGCGGCACCGCGCTCCGTGGACTCCGGCCCTCCCGGATCTCGTCCTTCAATCGTTCGAAGTAGATGACGAACGAGTCCGCCGCGACGCCCAGCGAGACGATCATGCCGGCGATGCCGGCGAGCGTGAGCGTGAAGCCGATCGACCGGCCGAGCACCACCAGCGCGCCGAACACCAGCAGCGCGGAGAGCACCAGGCTCAGGAAGATGACCGAGCCGAGCAGACGGTAGTAGAAGAACGAGTAGATGATGACCAGCAGCATGCCGATGCCGGCCGCCAGCAGACCCGCCTTGAGGTGGCTGTCGCCGAGCGTCGCGGTGACGTTCTGCTGCTCCTGCGGCTCGAAGGTCACCGGCAGCGCGCCGTAGCGCAGCTGGCTGGCGAGCGCGTTCGCGGCCTTGTTGTCGAAGCTGCCGGTGATCTGCGAGTCACCGGTCAGCACGCCCTGGATCTCCGGGGACGAGACGATCTCGTTGTCCAGCACCACGGCGACCCGGCACTTGCCGTCCTGGCCGAGCGCGGTCTGGTCGCAGGCCTGGCCCTCGTTGTTGAACGCCTCGCGGGTCAGCGCGGTCCACTTCTCCTGGCCCTTGCCGGTGAAGTTCAGGCTGACCACCCAGGAGCTGGTCTGGTCGAGCTGGGCGGAGGCGTTCTTGACGTCGGTGCCGAGCACCTTCGCGACGTCGAGCAGATACTTCGCGCCGGACTCGCAGGCGACCGCCTTCTGCTTCTCGTCCTTGATCGAGGCGGCGGGCCGCGTGTCGAGCTGGGTGCAGGTGATGGTCGGGACGTTGAACTGCATCTCGACCGGCAGGACGGCGACCTCCTGCGGGGTGAGCGTCCCGAACGGCTTGAGCTTGTCGGCCAGCGACGGGTCGGTGGTCAGGTCCGCCGGGGCCTGGAGACCGGAGGCGGCGGCCCAGGCGGCCGCGCCGACCTTCTGCTCGACGGCCTTGCGCTGCTGCTCGATGCTCTGCGCCACCGGCTCGGCGCTGGCGCTCGGGCTCGGCGCGGCGGCGCTCGGCGAGGCCGAGGCGCTGGCGCTCGGCGTCGGGGCCATGCCGCCCTGCCCGCCGGCGCTCGGCGAGCCGCTCACCTTGGGGCTCGTGGTCGCCTGCGGCGACGCGCTGCCCGACGGGGTCGGGGTGGCGGCGCCGGACGGCGAGGCGCTCGGGGTCGGCGCGGGCGCGGCCGCGGCACCACTGCCGTCGGTGGCCTTGAGCACCTTGCGGAAGCGCAGCTCGGCGGCCTCACCGACGTCGGTGAGGTCGCGGTTCTGGCCGGGCAGGGAGATGACGATGTTGCGGTTGCCCTCGGTGACCACCTCGGCCTCGGCCACGCCGTAGGCGTTGACCCGGCTCTCGATGATCTGGCGGGCCTCCTCGAGGTTGTCGGCGGTCGGGGGCTTGCCGTCCACCGTGTTGGTGGCCTCGAGCGTCAGCCGGGTGCCGCCGACGAGGTCCAGGCCGAGCCGCGGCTCCAACCGGTCCTTCCAGCCACCGCTGGCGCCGCCCGAGAAGAACACCAAAAGATAGAGGACGACGAAGATGAGCCCGAGCACGGCGAGCTGCCGTCCGGGCCGCATCTGTCCCTGAGGTGGTGCCACGGCTGTCCTGTCTCCCTGTACGGTCGCGCCGCTTCCGCGGCGGCGACAACTGTCGGGCCGGGGGTGTCCGCCCGACTGCTCCGGCGGGTCGGCACCGGAGGACGGCACGCCGGCTGGTGCGCGGCGCGGGGGCGCCGCACGGCCCGGCCGGGTGCCGGCGCCGGGCGCCGACCCCAACTATCCACTTGTACCGATGATTCCGCTGCCCCGTCCGGGGCGGCAGTCACTCCTTGACCGGCTCGGCTTCCTCGGTGATCGTCTCGGCCGCCGGCGCCTCGGCGCGCTTGATCACGCGGGCCACGGCGGGGCGGGCGTACCGGGTCTGCACGCCCGGCGCGACCTCGAGCAGGACCGTCTCGTCCTCGACCGCGGTGACCGTGCCGTGCAGGCCGCCGATGGTGACCACCTCGTCGCCGGGGGCGAGGGCGGACTGCATCTGCTCGGCCTCGCGGCGGCGCTTCTGCTGCGGACGGATCATCATGAAGTACATGACGACGAAGAGCAGAGCGATCATGAGGATCGGCGTCAGACTGCCGGCTCCCCCGCCACTCGCTGCTGCGTAAAGCACGGTGTAGACCTTCCGGTTGGCCTCCGTCCCGGCGCCGGAGGGCGCCGCAGCGGAAGCGGATTCTCACGTCCTGTACAAACCGCGGCGAAGTCTAGTCCCTGCTCCTGAGAAGACCGAATGCGGCACAGATCACGAACGGATCACGGCTGATCGGTCTGCACCGAGAACAGATCGGGCCCCGGAGGGGCATCCACACCAAATGTACCATTCGGGGGCGTACGCCCCAGATGGCGCCAGGCGGCCTCGGTCGCCACCCGCCCGCGCGGCGTACGGGCCAGCAGCCCGGCCCGGACCAGGAACGGCTCGCAGACCTCCTCGACCGTGTCCGGCTGCTCCCCCACCGTCACGGCGAGGGTGGACAGGCCCACCGGACCGCCCCGGAACGAGTCGACCAACGCGGTCAGCACCGCCCGGTCGAGCCGGTCCAGGCCCAGCGCGTCCACGTCGTAGACGGTCAGCGCCGCCCGTGCGGTCTCCAGCGTGACCACGCCCTCGGCGCGCACCTCGGCGTAGTCGCGCACCCGGCGCAGCAGCCGGTTGGCGATGCGCGGGGTGCCCCGGGACCGGCCGGCGATCTCCGCCGCCCCCTCGGGGGTGATCGGCACGCCGAGGATCCGGGCCGACCGGTGCAGCAGCACCTCCAGGTCGGCCGGGGCGTAGAAGTCGAGGTGCGCGACGAAACCGAACCGGTCGCGCATCGGGCCGGTCAGCAGGCCGGACCGGGTGGTGGCGCCGACGAGCGTGAACGGCTCCACGTCGAGCGGGATGGCCGTGGCGCCCGGCCCCTTGCCCACCACCACGTCGACGCGGAAGTCCTCCATGGCGCTGTAGAGCAGTTCCTCGGCCGGCTTGGCGATCCGGTGGATCTCGTCGATGAACAGCACGTCGCCCTCGGCGAGGCTGGTCAGGATCGCGGCCAGGTCGCCGGAGCGCTCGATGGCCGGGCCGCTGGTCACCCGGATCCCGGTGCCCAGCTCGGCGGCGACGATGTTGGCAAGGCTGGTCTTGCCGAGGCCGGGCGGCCCGGACAGCAGGATGTGGTCCGGCGGGGAGCCGCGCCGCATCGCGCCCTGCAACAGCAGGTCGAGCTGGTCGCGGACCCGGTCCTGGGCGATGAACTCGGAGAGCCGCTTCGGGCGGACGCTCGCCTCGGCGTCCCGCTCGGCGTCGTCGACGTACGCCGAGACCAGGTTGTCCCCGCTCATCGGGTCCGGCCCAGGAGGCGGATCGCCTGCTTGAGCAGGACCGGCACCGGCGGCGTCTCACCGTCCACGGTCTCCGCGACCGCGGCCACCGCCTGCTCGGCCTGGGCGGCCGTCCAGCCCAGCCCGACGAGGGCCTGGCGGACCTGCTCCGGCCAGGCGCCGGCGGTCACCCCGGCCGCGCCGTCGGCGCCCACCGGCACCGGGCCGATCCGGTCGCGCAGCTCCAGCACCAGCCGCTCGGCGCCCTTCTTGCCGATGCCCGGCACCCGGGTCAGCGCCGCGGTGTCGGCGTTGGCGATGGCCTTGCGGACCGCGTCCGGCGTGTGCACGGCGAGCACCGCCTGGGCCAGCCGGGGACCGACCCCGCTGGCGGTCTGGAGCAGCTCGAACAGCTGCTTGGCGTCGTCGTCGGCGAAGCCGTAGAGGGTGAGCGAGTCCTCCCGGACCACCAGGCTGGTGGCCAGCCGGGCCGGCTGGCCCACGCGCAGCTCGGCGAGCGTGCCGGGGGCGCACTGCACGGCCAGGCCGATGCCGCCCACCTCCACCACCGCGTGATCCGGGCCGGTGGCGGTCACCGTGCCGCGTACGCTCGCGATCATCGCGTCCCTCCTCGTCGGGCCCGTTGCGCGGCCGCGGCCAGCTTGGACCGGGTGCCGCCGCGCCACACGTGACAGATGGCCAGCGCCAGGGCGTCGGCGGCGTCGGCCGGCTTCGGCGGCTCGGGCAGCCGCAGCAGCCGGGTGACCATCGCCGTCATCTGCGCCTTGTCGGCCTGGCCGGAGCCGGTCACCGCCGCCTTCACCTCGCTCGGCGTGTACGTCGTCACCGGCAACCCGGCCCGGGCCCCGGCGAGCACCGCGACGCCGCTGGCCTGCGCGGTGCCCATCACGGTGCGGACGTTGTGCTGGCTGAACACGCGCTCCACGGCGACCGCGTCCGGCCGGTGCTCGACGACCAGGTCGGTGAGCGAGCGGTCCAGGTGCAGCAGGCGCAGCGCGAGGTCGTCGGCCGGGTCGGTGTAGACCACGTAGTAGGCCACGAGCGTGCAGGGACGGCCCGGCACGCCCTCGACCACGCCGACCCCGCACCGGGTCAGCCCCGGGTCGACGCCCAGCACGCGCACGCCGCCTCCTCCCCGAGCCGCCAGCAGTACGTGTGTTCGACACACCCTACTGGTGCCCGCCGACGCCGGGGCGGCCGGACACGCCGGGCCCCGGCGGTGACGCGGCGCACCACACAGGCGGGCGGTGGAGTATGTGTCGCCACCCCATGTGCCAGGGGACACCCGGCTCGTACGTTCATGCGCCATGACGGCAGAACCCGTGGCGGTCCCCCACGTCGTACACGTCGACCTGACCGGTCGCACCGCGCTGGTGACAGGTGGTGGCGGCGGCATCGGACGGGCCTGCGCGCTGCGCCTGGCGGCGGCCGGCGCGACGGTGGTGGTGCTGGACCGCGACGTGGCGGCGGCCGAGGCGGTGGCCGGCGAGGCCGGCGGCCGGGCGGTGGGGATCGACCTGGCCGACCCGGCGGCGGTGGACCGGCTCGACGTCGACGCCGACATCGTGGTCAACAACGCCGGGCTGCAACACGTCGCGCCGGTGCAGGACTTCCCGGTCGAGCGCTTCGAGTACATCCAGCGGGTGATGGTGGAGGCGCCGTTCCTGCTGATCCGCCGGGCGCTGCCCCGGATGTACGCGTCCGGCTGGGGCCGGATCGTGAACATCTCCTCGGTGCACGGGCTGCGCGCCTCGCCGTTCAAGTCGGCGTACGTCTCGGCGAAGCACGCGCTGGAGGGCCTGTCCAAGGTGGTCGCGCTGGAGGGCGCCGCGCACGGCGTCACCGCCAACTGCATCAACCCGGCGTACGTGCGCACCGCGCTGGTGGAGAGCCAGATCGCCGACCAGGCGGCCACCCACGGCATCGGCGAGGACGAGGTGGTCGAGAAGATCATGCTGGCCCGGGCGGCGATCAAGCGGCTGATCGAGCCGGAGGAGGTGGCCGAACTGGTGGCGTACCTGTGCTCCCCGCCGGCCGCGTTCCTCACCGGCACCTCGATCGCCCTCGACGGGGGCTGGACGGCGAACTAGTGGCCCCGCGCACAATGTCGGTCATGTCGTCGCCGGTCGAGTTCCTGGAGCTGCTGGCGCGCGAGGCCGCCGCGGTCGAGTTCGAGGGCCCGCTGGTCGCCGCGCGCGCCGCCGGCCTGCCCGCCGAACGGCTCGCCGAGCTGGAACAGGCCAAGGTGGTGGCGCTGCGGGTCCGGGCGCTGCTGGCGCGGCGGCGTCGCCGGGAGACCGAGCTGTCCGGCCTGTACGACACCGCGAGCGACCTGGCCGGGCTGCGCGACCTGGACGACGTGCTGCGCGCGATCGTGCACCGGGCGCGGATCCTGCTCGGCACCGACGTGGCGTACATGACGCTCAACGACGACGAGCGCGGCGACACGTACATGCGGGTCACCGACGGCTCGATCTCGGCCCGGTTCCAGCGGCTGCGGCTGGAACTGGGCGACGGCCTGGGCGGCCTGGTGGCGCAGACCGGCACCCCGTACGTCACCTCGAACTACCAGGAGGACGAGCGGTTCCGGCACACCGGGGAGATCGACGGCGGGGTGGGCGAGGAGGGCCTGGTGGCCATCCTCGGCGTGCCGCTGCGGCTCGGCTCCAGCGTGATCGGCGTGCTGTACGCGGCGAACCGCTCGGCCCGGCCGTTCGCCCGCGAGGAGGTGTCGCTGCTGGTGTCGCTGGCGGCGCACGCGGCGGTGGCGATCGACACCGCGCGGCTGCTCGCCGAGACCCGGGCGGCGCTGGCGGAGCTGTCGGCGGCGAACAGCACCATCCGGGCGCACAGCAGTTCGGTGGAGCGCGCCGCCGCCGCGCACGACCGGATGACCGCGCTGGTGGTGCGCGGCGGAGGCATGGAGGACGTGGCGGCGGCGGTCACCGAGGTGCTCGGCGGGGCGCTGCTGGCGCTGGACGCCGAGGGCCGGCGGCTGGCCCGGGTCGGCGAGATCGAGGAGCCGGACCGGGCCGACATCGTGGAGGCGGTGGCCGCCTCCCGTACCGAGGGGCGCAGCGTGCGCCGGGGCCCGCTCTGGTACGCCGCGGTGGTGGCCGGCGCGGAGAACCTGGGCGCGCTGGTGCTGCGCCCGGACGACGAGCTGGTCGACGCCGACCAGCGCATCCTGGAGCGCGCCGCGCTGGTGACCGCGTTGCTGCTGCTGTTCCGCCGGACCGTGGCCGAGGCGGAGGGGCGGGTCCGCGGCGAGCTGCTGGACGACCTGATCGCCCGGCCGCTGCGCGACGCCGACGCGCTGCGCGCGCGGGCCCGCCGGATCGCTGTGGACCTGGACGCCCCGCACGTGCTGGTGGCGGTCGGCGACGACGCGTTCGCCGAGACCGGCTCGGCCCGGCAGCGGGTGCTGTCCTGGGCCACCACGTACGCCTCGACACGGGGTGGCCTGGCCGCGGCGCGCGACGGGCGGGTGGTGCTGATGCTGCCCGGCCGGGACGCGGGCGGCGCGGCCCGCTCGGTGGCCCGGGACCTGTCCCGGCTGACCGGCCGCCCGGTGACCGCCGGGGCGAGCGGGCCGTCGACCGGGCCGGCGTCGCTGGCCGTCACGTTCGCCGAGGCGGAGCGCTGCCTGTCCGCGCTGGGTGCGCTGGGCCGGGCCGGGCAGGGGGCGAGCACCGCCGAGCTGGGTTTCGTCGGGCTGCTGCTGGGCGCTGTCGGCGACGCCGGGGACCGGGACGTGGCCCGGTTCCTCGCCACCACTGTGGGGCCGGTGCTGGACTACGACGCCCGGCGGGGCACCGCGCTGGTGAAGACGCTGGAGGCGTACTTCGGGGTGGGCGGCAGCCTGGCCCGGGCCGCCGAGCAGCTGCACGTGCACGTCAACACGGTCACGCAGCGGCTGGAGCGGGTCGGTCACCTGCTGGGCGCGGACTGGCAGCGGCCGGAGCGGGCGCTGGAGGTGCAGCTCGCGCTGCGTCTGCACCGGCTGCGCACGCCCGCCCGCTGAGCGGCCGGACCGCGCCGGGCGGTCCGGCGCGGTCAGCGCACGCGCAGGCCGTCCAGGACCGTGTCCACGATCCGCTCGGGCAGCATCCGCTCGTCGCGCTCGGGGTGCCAGCGCAGCATTCGCTGGGTGAGCATCGGCGCGGTGAGCAGCGACATGGTCACCTCGACGTCGAGGTCGGCGCGCAGCTCGCCCCGGTCGATCCCGCGGTGCAGCACCTCGCGCATCGCCGCGCGCCGGGGCTCGATGATCGCCTCGTACGCCTGCCGGTGGGACGAGCTGCGGTTCACCTCGGGCACCAGGCAGGGCATGATCTTGCGGACCCGGGGGTCGGCGTGCTGGCCCACGGCGCCGACCAGCAGCACCAGGTCGTCGCGGACGGAGCGACCGGCGGTGCGGGGCGCGGGGCCCTTGAGCGTGCGCAACGCGTCCAGCAGCAGCGCGTCCTTGCCCGGCCAGCGGCGGTAGATGGTGGCCTTGCCGACACCTGCGCGGTTGGCGATCGCCTCGATGGACAGCGACTCGACGGTGCTGCCCTCGGCCAGCAGGTCGAGGGTGGCGTCGATGATCGCCTCGTCCGCGCGGGTACTCCGCGGTCGCCCGGGCGACCGCGGAGCATCCGCCGTGGAAGTCATGTCAGACATTGTCCACGAACCTACGCGGTACCGGCCAGCTCCCGGTCGGTGACCGGCGCCGCGTCGGGGGCGACGACCGGCCGCCCCGGCATCCAGCGCAGCACGATCACGATGCCGAGCGCGGCCACCACCGCGGAGGCGCCCGCCGCCCAGTGCATGGCCGAGACGAACGAGTCGTTCGCGGCGTCGATCAGTCGCGGCGCGTCGGGGCCGAGCCGGCCGGCGACGGCGTACGCCCCGGAGATCGACTCCCGGGCCGCGTCGCGTACCGGGGCGGGCAGGGCGGCCACCGCCGGGCCGACCTGGTCGCGGTAGACGCCGGAGAGCACCGAGCCGAGCACCGCCACGCCGAGCGCGCCGGCCACCTGCCGCACGGTGTTGCTCACCGCGGAACCGACACCGGCCTTCTCCCGGGGCAGCGACGACATGATCGACTCGGTGGCCGGGGGCATGATGTTCGCCATTCCGGCGCCCTGGAGGAAGCCCAGCGCCGAAAAGATCCAGATCGGGGTGTCCGCGTCGATGAAGACGAACGCGGCGAGCGCCACGGTGGTGAGCAGCAGCCCGGCGGCCGCGACCGCCCGGCCGCCGTAGCGGCGGACCATCGCGGCGCTGCGCGGCGCGAAGATGAGCTGGGCGGCGGCGAACGGCAGGAACAGCAGGCCGCTCTCCAGCGGGCTGTAGCCGCGGACGAGCTGGAGGTAGAACGCGCCGAAGAACATCACGCCCATGGCGGCGAAGAAGACCAGCCCGACCAGGGCCACCGGGGCGGCGAACCGGGGCACCCGGAACAGCCGTACGTCCAGCGACGGGTGGTCGCTGCGCAGCTCGTGGGCGACGAACCAGCCGAGCACCGCGAGGCCGCCGAGCACCGCGATCCACACCTGCGGGCGGTCGAAGCCGTGCTCGCCGCCGTCGATGATGCCGTAGGTGAGCGCGACCAGGCCGACCACCGACAGCAGCACGCCGAGCAGGTCGACCCGGCCGGGCTTCGGGTCGCGGGACTCCGGGACCAGGGCCGCGACCAGCACCACGCCGAGCACCACCACCGGCACGTTGATCAGGAAGACCGAGCCCCACCAGAAGTGCTCCAGCAGCGCGCCGCCGAGCACCGGGCCGATCGCCACCGCGAGGCCGACCGCGCCGGCCCAGACGCCGATCGCCTTGGCGCGCTCACGCGGGTCGAAGACGTTGGAGATGATCGAGAGCGTCACCGGCATGATGGCCGCGCCGCCGACGCCCATCAGCGCGCGGGCCGCGATGAGCTGGCCCGGGTCCTGCGCGTACGCGGACAGCAGCGAGGACAGGCCGAACAGCGCCAGCCCGAGGATCAGGAAGCGGCGGCGGCCGAGCCGGTCACCGAGCACGCCGAAGGTGAACAGCAGCCCGGCGAAGACGAGCGTGTAGGAGTTGATCGCCCATTCCAGCTCGCCCTGGGTGGCGCCGAGGCCGTGCACCGGGTCGGCCAGGGTGCGCAGGGCGACGTTGAGGATGGTGTTGTCGAGGACGACCACGAGGAGGCTGATCACCAGCACCCCGAGGATCGCCCACCTCCTCGGGTGTCCGGTGTTCTCGTGTGGTTCCACGTCCGTGCTCCCCCCGGTTTCCCCGCGTCGGAATACGATACGGGTCAGACTCGTAACGGAGCCGAGCGTAGGTGAGCGGGTTTCGATACGGAACTGGTTCGTATCGAATGTGTCTCAGGTCACGCGGGCGGCCCGGCCGCCAGCGCCAGCCGCAGCACCGCGTCCCGCACCGGCAGCAGCCGCCGCGCGCCGGACAACCGCCCCGCCCACCGCGCGCCCGCCGCGATCCGCTGCGTGGGCCGCCGGCGACGCCTGTCGTACGCCCGCAGCCCGGCGGGCAGGTCGTCGGCGTCGCGGACGCAGCCGGCGAGCGCGACCGCGTCGATGAGCGCCTGGCAGGCGCCCTGCCCGAGATCCGGGGTCATCGCGTGCGCGGCGTCGCCGAGCAGCACCGTCCGGCCGGACACGTACGACGGCAGCGGCGTCAGGTCGTGGATCTCGTGCCGCAGGATCCCCTCCGGGGTGAGCGCGTCGAGCACCCGCGGCACCGGCTGATGCCAGTCGCCGAAGAGACGGCGCAGCTCGGCAGCGTCGTCGGGCGGCGCCGGGTGCCCCTCGGGCAGCCGCACCGCGGCGTACCAGTTGGTGCGGCCCGGCCCGGCCGGGGTCAGCCCGAACTTGCGCCCCCGCCCCCAGGTCTCGCCACCCTCGGCCAGGTCCAGGTCGACCACACCGCGCCAGGCCACCGCGCCCGCGTAGCGCAGCGGGTACCGCCGGCCGTACATCGCCTCGCGCACCACGCTGTTGATCCCGTCCGCGCCCACCACCAGGTCGTACGCCTCGCGCAGCGGCCCCGGGTCGGCCACCGGGGCGTCCAGGCGCAGCACCGGGCCGGGCAGCGCGCCGGCCAGGACGGCGAGCAGCACCGGCCGGGTGACCAGGTACACCGGCTCGCCGTGGCGGCGCTCCAGCCGGTCGACGTCGATGCCGGCGATCCGGCTGCCGTCCGGGCGCCGGATCGACCCGCCGCCCTGGCGGCTGCCCCGGCGGCGCACCTCGGCACCGACGCCGAGCGCGTCCAGGGCGCGCATCGCGGCGGGCCAGATGCCGAGCCCGGTGCCGCTGTCCGGCAACGCGGCGGACCGCTCCAGGACCGTCACCTCCCAGCCCGCCGCCCGCAGGCCGATGCCCGCCGCGAGCCCGCCGATCCCGCCCCCGACCACGACCGCGCGTCCGCCCATGGCGTCACCGTACTACAGGTGTAGTCACCCGCACTACGGCTGTAGTCTGCCCCGGTGACCGATCGCCGCACGCTCCTGCTCGACGCCGCCATCCGGGTGCTCGGCACCGGCGGGCCGCGACAGCTCACCCACCGGGCTGTGGACGCCGAGGCGGGCCTGCCCGAGGGTTCCGCCTCGAACCGGTTCCGCACCCGGGAGGCGCTGGTCACCGGCGTCTTCGACCGGCTCGTCGAGGTGGAGACGGCGGCCTGGCAACGGCTCGCCGCGGACCTGCCGGCGGGCGACGTCGCCGCGTTCGCCGCCGTCGTCGGCCGGCTGATCCGGGAGTTCACCGACCAGCAGCGGGTGGTCACGCTGGCCCGGTACGCGCTGTTCGTCGAAGCGGCCGTGCGACCCGACCTGCGCCCGGCGATCGAGGCCGCCCGGGCACGGCTGGCCGGCTGGGGGGAGCCACTGCTCGCCACGCTCGGCTCGACCGACCCGCCGGCCCACTTCCGGATGCTGCTGGCACTCGTCGACGGGCTGCTCAGCAACCAGCTCGCCGCCCCGGACGACGACGTCGACCCGGAGGCCGCCGTCGCCACGCTGCTGCACGGCTTCCGCGCCGGCCCGTCCGCCTAGCTCCCGCCGGCGCGGCGCCCGGCCGCGGCGCGGCAGGTGCGCAGCGCGTCGGACAGGGTCGTCAGGTGCCCGGCCGGTGGCATGATCCAGCCCGGTCCGGCGCTGAGCACCCCCACCGACGGGAACTCCCGCGCGAACCGGGCCATCCGGTACGCCCGGCCGGTCACCGGGGTCTGCGACCACACCACCACCGTGTGCGGCCGGCTGCGGCGCACGGCGCTGGCCAGCGCGGGCCAGGGCAGGGCGGCGCCCAGCAGCAGGCTGCCCAGGTTCGCCTCCCGCAGCGCGGCGGCGAGCGCGTGCAGGCCGAGACAGTGCAGTTCCTGTTCCGCCGCGGCGAGCAGGATGCCGCCGCCCGGCGACCTCCGTCCCGGCTCCCGCAGCAGGGCGTCCAGGCCGGACCGGATCCCCTCGGCGAAGGCGTGCTCCACCGCCACCTCGACGGCGCTGTGCCCGGGCAGCGCGGCCAGCATCGGCGCGCAGACCCGCTCCCACACCGCCGTCACGCCCCACCGGCCCGCGGCCTCGACGACAAGCGCGGCGACCCGGTTGCCGTCCAGGTCCTCCGCGGCGAGCGTGAGGTGCTTGCGGACGTCCTCGACGGCGTCGCCCGGCATCGCCTCGGCCACCACCAGAAGCACCTCCCGGGTAGACGGTCACTACCCGGGGTTCGGCCCGACTGCACGGTTTGGATGCGCCCGGACCGGACCGGTCCGGGCGGGATGCGATCCCGGCACCGGGCCGGTGGGCCGGATCACACCGGCCCGGTGCCGGAGGGGTCACTCGGGGAACGTGACCACCCAGCGCGCGCCCTCGCCGCGAGCCAGCCGCTCCAGCGCCGCGGGCGCCTCGGTCAGCGGCACCGTGCCACTCACCAGCGGCGCCAGGTCCAGGTCACCGGCGGCAAGCGCGGCGGCCAGCTCCGGCACCTCCCGGTCCGGGTCGGTCGAGCCGTACACCGAGGAGCGCAGCGTGCGCGCGGAGTGGAAGATGTCCAGCGCGGAGAGGCTGAGCATGTCGTCGCGGGCGCCCATGCCGACCACGGTGACCGCTCCCCCGCGCCGCGTCGCCCGCCAGGCGGCGCGGATGGTGGCGGACCGGCCGACGCACTCGAACGCGTGGTCCACACCGCGTCCCTCGGTGCGAACCCGGATCTCCTTGCCGAGCCGGTCGTCGGAACGGAGGAAGTCGGTCGCCCCGGCGGCGAGTGCCAGGTCCCGCTTGGCCTCCACCACGTCCACGGCGAGGATCGGCGACGCCCCCGCCCGCCGGGCGGCGGTCAGCACGGCCAGGCCCACCCCGCCGAGCCCGATCACCGCGACCGACTCACCGGCCGCGACCCGTGCGGTGTTGCGGACCGCGCCGACGCCGGTGAGCACCGCGCAGCCCAGCACCGCGGCCTGCTCCGGCGGCAGTCCGGCCGGCACCGGTACGGCGGCGTGCTGCGGCACCACCACCTCCTCGGCGAGCGCGCCGAGCCCGAGCGTGACCTGAAGGGGCTCACCGGCGGCCGTCTGGCCCCGGGGTGTGGACGGGTTGGGGTTGGCGGCGCAGAGCCACGGTTCGCCGTGCCGGCAGTGCCAGCAGTCCCGGCAGGCCGGGGCCCAGTTGAGCACCACGGGTGTGCCGACCGCGAGCGTCGTGCCGGGCCCGGCCTCGGCCACCACGCCGGTCGCCTCGTGCCCCAGCACCAGCGGGTACGCGGGCGCCAGCGTGCCGTCCACCATGGCCAGGTCGGAGTGGCAGATGCCGGCGGCGCGGATGCGTACCCGCAGCTCACCCGGGCCGGGCGCGGGCAGGCGTACGTCCTCGACCGCCGGTGTCTCGCCCCGGCCGCGCACCACGAGCGCCCTCATCGCTGGATCGCCTTCACCTCGGTGAACTCCTCCACGCCGTACGCGCCGAGTTCCCGGCCGAGGCCGGACTGCTTGTAGCCGCCGAACGGGGCGAGCGGGTTGAACGCGCCGCCGTTGACGTCCACCTGGCCGGTACGCATCCGCCGGGCCACCGCCAGCGCCGCGTCGGAGTCGGCGGACCAGACCGCGCCGGCCAGCCCGTACCGGGAGTTGTTGGCGATGGCGACCGCCTCGTCGGTGTCGGCGAACGGGATCACCGCGAGCACCGGCCCGAACACCTCCTCCTGCGCGAGGGCGCTGTCCGGGTGGACGTCGGCGAAGACGGTGGGCGCCACGAAGTGGCCCCGCGGCGGCAGTGGCGTGTCCGGGCCACCGGCGACGAGCCGGGCGCCGTCGGCGAGCGCGCGGTCCACGTGGTCGCGTACCCGCTGGGCCTGCGCGGCGGAGGCCAGCGGGCCGAGCCGGGTGGCCGGGTCGAAGGGGTCGCCGAGCCGGTAGCCGGCCACCGCCGCCGCGACCAGGTCCAGCGCCTCGGCGTAGCGGTCGCGGTGCACGAGCATCCGGGTCCAGGCGGTGCAGGTCTGCCCGGAGTTGAGCAGCGCGTTGCCGACGCCGACCTTGACCGCGGTGGGCAGGTCGGCGTCGGCCAGGACGACGTTCGCCGACTTGCCGCCGAGTTCCAGCGACACCCGGGCGATCCGCTCGGCGGCCAGGTGCGCGATGCGCCGGCCGGTGGCGGTGGAGCCGGTGAACGAGACCAGGTCGACGTCGGGGTGGGCGGCGAGGGCCTCGCCGACCACCGGGCCGGTGCCGGGCACGAGGTTCACCACGCCGGGCGGCAGGCCGGCGTCGGTGATCGCGTCGAACAGCAGGTACGCGGTGAGCGGGGTCAGCTCGCTGGGCTTGAGCACCACGGTGCACCCGGCGGCGAGCGCGGGCGCGACCTTGGCGACCACCTGGTGCAGCGGGTAGTTCCACGGGGTGATCGCGCCGACCACGCCGACCGGCTCGCGGACGACGAGGGAGTTGCCCACCGTCTGCTCGGCGGCCGGCCGGGCGGCCAGGTCGACCATGCTCCGCAGCACGGTGAGCGGCAGGCCGGTCTGGACGCGGGTGGCGAGCTTGAGCGGGGTGCCCAGTTCGGTCGCCACGGTGCGGGCGATCTCGTCGGCGCGGGCGGCGAGCGCGGTGTGCAGCCGGTCCAGGTGCGCGGCGCGCTCGGCGGGTGCGGTGTCGGCCCAGCCGGGGAACGCGGCGCGGGCGGCGGCGACCGCGCGGTCCACGTCGGCCGGTGTGCCGGCGGGCACCTCGCCGACGATGCCGCCGGTGGCCGGGTTCTCCACCGGGACGGTGTCGCCCGAGGAGGGGTCGACCCAGTCACCGGCGATGTGCAGGTGGCGGCGCGTCAGCAGGGCGGGAGGGGCGTCGGCGAGATCCATGGCGTCCTTCGGGGGTGTGGAAACTAGCGGTGGGAGTTTCGACGCTACTCCGGACCGCCGACCCGTTCCAGCGGGGCGACGGTGGCGGCGTACTCGGCGGCGAGTCCGTGCAGCAGCGCGTCCAGGCCGAGCGCGAACGCGCCCTCGTCCACGCTGCGCTGGTGGCCGGCGAGCCGGTGCGCCTGGTTGAGGTGCGGGTGCGCGGCGTACAGCGAGGGGTCCTCGACGAAGCCGCGGGCGAACGAGCCGAGCGCGGAACCGGCCACGAAGTAGCGCATCGCGGCGCCGATGTGGGTGGCGCGCGCGGGCGGCCAGCCGGCCCGGACCAGCGCGCCGTAGACCGCGTCGGCCATGGCGAGCGCGGCCGGACGGCGGCCCGGCCCCTGCGCCAGGTACGGCACGATGTTCGGGTGCGCGGCCAGCGCGGCCCGGTACGAACGCGCCCAGCGGCCGAGCGCGTCGAGCCACTCGTACTCGTCGAAGACGCTGATGTCGACCGTCGCCGCGACGCCGTCGGCCACCGCGTCGAGGATCTCCTCCTTGGTGGCGAAGTGGTTGTAGAGCGAGGGGCCGCGGACGCCGAGCGCGGCGGCGAGCCGCCGGGTCGAGAGCGCGTCCAGCCCGTCGGCGTCGATCAGCGCCAGCGCGGTCTCGACGATCCGGTCGCGGGTGAGCAGGGTCTGTCGGGGTCGGGGCACCTGGTCATCATCCTCCTTCCGGCCCGGGGTCTGGACGCGGGAAAACTTCCAGCGCTAGTTTAGAGCCAGTCGACCTGAGGGGGCACCGTGGACTTCGCACTGTCCGACGAGGAACGCGCGATCCGGGACACCGTTCGCACGTTCGTCACCCGCGAGGTGATGCCGCTGGAGGCGGAGGTGCTGCGCCGCGAGCGCGCCCACCAGCCCGGCCTGGACCGCTCCGAGCTGCGCGAACTCCAGCTCAAGGCGAAGAAGTTCGGCTTCTGGGGGCTGGCCACGCCGGAGGAGTACGGCGGCATGGCCCTGCCGGCGGTCATGCAGTCCCTGATCTGGACCGAACTGGGCCGCACCTTCGTGCCGTTCCGCTTCGGCGGCGAGGCCGACAACATCCTGTTCCACGCCACCGAGGAGCAGAAGCGCGAGTTCCTGATCCCCACCATCGAGGGGGAACGGATCTCCTGCTTCGCCATCACCGAGCCCGGCGCGGGCTCCGACGCGGCGAACATCAAGCTGCGCGCCCGCCGCGACGGCGACGACTGGGTCCTCGACGGCGAGAAGACGTTCATCACCAACGGCAACGACGCCGACTTCGCCATCGTGGTCGCGGTGACCGACCCGGAGAAGGGCGCCCGCCGTGGCGGCGCGACCGCCTTCCTGGTGGACCGCGCGATGGGCTGGCGGTCGGAGTTCATCCAGACCATGGGCGAGGGCGGCCCGGCCTCCCTGATCTTCGACGGCGTACGGGTGCCGCACCGCAACATCCTCGGCGAGATCGGGCAGGGCTTCACGCTCGGCATGGAGTGGATCGGCAAGGGCCGCTACACCATCCCGTCGCACGCCATCGGCATCGCCGAACGAGTCCTCCAGATGGCGATCGACTACGCCAACACGCGGGAGACGTTCGGCGCGCCGATCGCCACCAACCAGGCCATCCAGTGGATGATCGCCGACTCGGAGACCGAGCTGGAGGCGGCCCGCTGGCTGATCCTGCGCTCGGCGTGGACGGTCGACCAGGGCCTCGACCCGCGGCACGCCTCCTCGATGGGCAAGCTCTACGGCGCCGGCATGGTCAACCGGGTGGTGGACCGGGCGCTGCAGATCCACGGCGGCATGGGCTACACCCGGGAGCTGCCGATCGAACGCTGGTACCGGCAGGTCCGGCTCTACCGGATCTTCGAGGGCACCGACGAGATGCAGCGGCTGATCATCTCCCGGGACCTGCTGCGCGGATACACGAAGATCGGCGGCCACCTGGCCTGATCGGTCACCCGGCCCGAGCCGTCAGCCGGTCAGCGCCTCGACCGCCCGGTCCACGTCCTCCTCGGTCGTGTACAGGTGGAACGAGGCGCGGACCCGGCCGGCCCGGACCGCGGCGCGCACCCCGGCGCGGGCCAGCCGCTCGTGCGCGTCCGGCACGTCGACGGAGACGATCGCGCTGTCGCCCGGCGGGCGGCCCAGCCCGGCCAGGAACCGGTTGGCCAGCCCCACGTCGTACGCGCGCACCGCCTCCGGATCGAGGTCGGCGAGCAGCTCCAGCGCCGGGGCGGCCCCGACGTAGCACAGCCAGGACGGGGAGATGTCGAACCGCCGGGCGTCGTCGGCCAGGCGCAGCGGCATGCCGTAGTAGGAGGCGTGCGGGTCCTGGCCGGCGTACCACCCGGCCGCGTCCGGGCGCATCCGCTCGCGCAGTTCCGGCGCCAAGTAGGCGAAGGCCGCGCCGCGCGGCGCCATCAGCCACTTGTACGCCCCCACCACCACCGCGTCCGCCCGGTCCGCGGCGAACGGCAGCCACCCGCACGCCTGCGTGGCGTCGACCACCACGAACGCGCCGTGCGCGCGGGCCGCCGCGACGATCTCGTCGTACGCGGTGACGGTGCCGTCGGCGGACTGCACCACGCTGAACGCCACCAGGTCGGTGTCGGCGTCGATCGCGTCGACCAGCCCCTCCAGCGGGACGGTGCGGACCCGCACCCCACGCTCCCGCTGGACCAGCCACGGAAACAGGTTCGAGGTGAACTCGACCTCGGGCACCACCACGGTGGCCCCCGCCGGCAGGCCGGCCGCGATCGGCGCGACGAGCTGCGACACGGCGGAGCCGATGCTCACGTCGGCGACGTCCACACCGGCCAGCCGGGCGAACGCGGCCCGGGACCGCCCGACCGACTCGTCCCACACCTCGAACGACACCCGCCCGGTCCGCCAGTCGGCGAGCACCCGCTGCACGGCGTCCCACACCGGCTCGGGCGGCAGCCCGTAGGTGGCGGTGTTCAACCAGCCCGGTTCCGGCTGCCACAACTTCCGCGCCTGCTCAAGCTCCATGCTCCCGACGCTAACCACCCCCACCCCAACCCCAACACCGCCAATCCCACCCCCGTGGCCCCCCACCCCCACCCCCACCCCCACCCCCACCCCCGCCGATCTTGCACTTTCAGCCCCGACAAAAGGTGCAAACTCACCAACCGCAGGGCCGAAACTGCAAGATCGCGCGACGGGGGCACCCGCCCTGTCGATCATGAAGTTGGCGCCGTCGGCGGTCCGATTTGTCGCCGCCAAGTTCATGATCGTCGCGCTGAGGGTGGGGGGAGGTGGGGCAGCGCTGCGGCGATCTCTGCGCGGATCCGGGGCAGGGGCCAGGTGGCCAGGTCAGGCAGGGAGTGGTGGCGGCGCAGCTGCCCGGCCGCGGCGCGCCGGGCAACACCACGACGGTACGGGGACAGTGCGCCCCGGTCGTCCCGCAGTCGTGAAGGAAGTCTTCAGCAAAGACCCATGTCGATGCAAGGTATCGACATAGATGAACGTCACGCTATAGGGTGCGGCGAACCGGCGACGTGAGCCCAGTCGCCCCCTGCAGTGGACGAGGAGTGCCTGTGACGATTCGGAGACCGTCGCGTCGGGTGAGCCTGCTCGGCGGCGCCATGATCCTCATGCTCGGTTTGACCGGCCAGCCGGCCCAGGCCGCGCCGGAGCACCGCGCGCAGCCTCTCGCCGCCGCCTTCGCGCAGGCCGCAGCCGATTCCGACGTGCCGCGCGACCTGCTCGCCGCACTCGGGTACGCCGAGACCCGCCTGGACGGCCACGGCGGCGCGCCCAGCGCCTCCGGCGGATACGGCGTGATGCACCTGACCAGCAACCCGAAGGTGCGCACCCTCGACGAGGCCGCGCGCCGGACCCGGCTGGACCGCGCCGACCTGCGTACCCGGGACGCGGCGAACGTGGCCGGCGCGGCGGCGGTGCTGCGTTCCTACGCCGACGAGGCCGGGCTCAGCGCGGCGCAGCGCGACGACGTCAACCAGTGGTACGGCCCGATCGCCCGCTACGGCGGCGCGACCGACGCGGCCACCGCCCGGCTGTACGCCGACTCCGTGTACGACCTGCTCGCCCGGGGCTTCATCGCGACCACCGCCGGCGGCGAGGTCAGCGTGGACGGCCGTCCGGTCGCGCCCCAGCGGGGCCGGTACGCCGACGTGGCGCCGCTGGGCACCGGCGACTTCGGCACCCTGAGCACCGACTACGGCCCGGCGGCCTGGGTGCCGGCCAACTCGTCCAACTACACGGTCTCCAGCCGCGAGTCGGCGTACCCGATCAACTACATCGTCATCCACACCATGCAGGGCAGCTACGCCGGCTCGATCAGCTGGTTCCAGAACGCCGCCGCCGGCACCAGCGCGCACTACCTGCTCCGCTCCTCCGACGGCGCGGTCACCCAGATGGTGCGGGACAAGGACATCGCCTGGCACGCCGGCAACTGGACCTACAACACCCAGTCGATCGGCATCGAGCACGAGGGGTACGTCGACAACGCCTCCTGGTACACCGACGCGATGTACCGGTCGTCGGCGGCGCTGACCCGGTACCTGTGCGACAAGTACGGCATCCCGAAGACCCGCACCAACATCATCGGGCACAACCAGGTGCCGGGCGCCACGCACACCGACCCGGGTTCGAACTGGAACTGGACCTACTACATGCAGCTCGTCACCGGCGGCACCACGCCCCCACCGACCGCCTGGTCGACGATCGTGGACAACACCACCGCCGGCCGGTTCACCGCGAGCGCCAACTGGGGAACCTCGACGTACTCGGCGCAGCGCTACGGCGCCGACTACCGGTACGCCAACCCGGTCGCGGCCAGCGACACCGCCTGGTACAAGGTGAACATCCCGGCGACCGCCACCTACCGGGTGGAGGTCTGGTATCCGGCCGTGGCCGGCTACAACACCTCCACGCCGTACATCGTGGCGACGACCAGCGGCAACCAGACGGTCTCGGTGAACCAGAGCGCCAACGGCGGTGCGTGGCGGTCGCTGGGCACCTTCACCCTGGCCGCCGGGGACGCCAACAAGGTCGGTGTCAGCAGGTGGTCCGGCAGCACCGGGTACGTGATCGCCGACGCCATCCGCGTCACCCGCGTCTGAGCGGCACGTCCCCGCTCGGCCCGGTCAGCTCACGTTGGCCGGGCCGAGCACGCTCTTGAGATCACCCATCAGCGCGGTGGTGGGCGCGACCCGGAACGGGCCGAGGCGCAGCGTGGTGACCTTGCCGCCGTTGAGCAGCTTTACGTGCACCTCGGTGTCGCCGGGGTGCAGCACGAGCGTCTCCTTGAGCCGTTCCACCAGGGGCGGCGTGCAGCGGTGCACCGGGATGGTCAGCGTGACCGGCTTGTTGGCCGGGTTGCTGGTGACGTCCGGCATGGACATGTCCATCGCCATGATGCGCGGGGTGTCGTCGCGCCGGTCGACCCGGCCCTTGACCACCACGATGGCGTCCTCGGCGATGTACTGCCCGATCACCTCGTACGTGTTCGGGAAGAACAGCGTCTCCACGCCACCGGCGAGGTCCTCCAGGGTGGCCGACGCCCAGGCCCGGCCCTGCTTGGTGACCCGGCGCTGTACACCGGAGAGGATGCCGGCCAGGGTGACCACCGCGCCGTCGGGCACGGTGCCCTCCTCGGACAGCGCGGCGATGGTGGTGTCGGCGGCCGCCCCGAGCACGTGTTCCAGGCCGAACAGCGGGTGGTCGGAGACGTACAGGCCGAGCATTTCGCGCTCGAACGCGAGCTTGTCGCGCTTGTCCCACTCCCCCTCGCCGATGACCGGCATGACGGTGGTGGTGCCGCCGGTCTCCGCCTCGCCGAAGCCGGCGCCGAACAGGTCGTACTGGCCGACCGCCTCCTTGCGCTTGACGTCGGCGTACGCGTCGATGGCGTCGGCGTGCACGGCGAGCAGGCCCTTGCGCGGGTGCTTGAGCGAGTCGAACGCCCCGGCCTTGATCAGCGATTCGATGGTCTTCTTGTTGCAGACCACGGCGTCGACCTTGGACAGGAAGTCGTAGAAGTCGGCGTAGTCGCCCTTCTCCTCGCGGCACCGCATGATCGAGGCGACCACGTTCGCGCCGACGTTGCGCACGGCGCCGAGACCGAAGCGGATCTCCTTGCCGACCGGGGTGAACGGCCCGGCCGAGGTGTTCACGTCCGGCGGGAGCACCTGGATGCGCATGCGGCGGCACTCGGACAGGTACATGGCCATCTTGTCCTTGTCGTCACCGACGGAGGTGAGCAAGGCGGCCATGTACTCGGCCGGGTAGTGCGCCTTCAGGTACGCGGTCCAGTAGGAGACCAGACCGTACGCGGCGGAGTGGGCCTTGTTGAACGCGTAGCCGGCGAACGGGACCAGCACGTCCCACACGGCCTGGATGGCCTCGTCGGAGTAGCCGCGCTCGCGGCAGCCGTCCCGGAACGGGATGAACTCCTTGTCGAGGATCTCCTTCTTCTTCTTGCCCATCGCCCGGCGCAGCAGGTCGGCCTGGCCGAGCGTGTAGCCGGCGAGGATCTGGGCGGCGCGCTGCACCTGCTCCTGGTAGACGATCAGGCCGTAGGTGGGCGCGAGGATCTCGCGCAGCGGCTCCTCCAGCTCCGGGTGGATCGGGGTGATCTCCTGGAGGCCGTTCTTGCGCAGCGCGTAGTTGGTGTGCGAGTCCACGCCCATCGGGCCGGGCCGGTAGAGCGCCAGGACGGCGGAGATGTCCTCGAAGTTGTCCGGTTTCATCAGCCGCAGCAGCGAGCGCATCGGCCCGCCGTCGAGCTGGAACACGCCGAGCGTGTCACCGCGGGCCAGCAGCTCGTACGCCGCCTTGTCGTCCAGCGGCAGGCCGAGCAGGTCCAGCTCCCGGCCGTGGTTGAGCTGGATGTTCTTCACCGCGTCGTCGATGATCGTCAGGTTGCGCAGGCCGAGGAAGTCCATCTTCAGCAGCCCGAGCGACTCGCAGGTCGGGTAGTCGAACTGCGTGATGATGACGCCGTCGGAGTCGCGCCGCATCAACGGGATGTGCTCGATGATCGGCTCGGCGGACATGATGACGCCGGCGGCGTGCACACCGGTCTGCCGGATCAGGCCCTCGATGCCCTTGGCGGTCTCGATGACCTTCTTGACGTCCGGGTCGGACTCGTAGAGGCCGCGGATCTCGCCCGCCTCGGCGTAGCGGGGGTGCTTCGGGTCGAAGATGCCGGACAGCGGGATGTCCTTGCCCATCACCGCCGGGGGCATGGCCTTGGTGATCCGGTCGCCGACCGCGTACGGGTAGCCGAGCACCCGGGCCGAGTCCTTGATCGCGGCCTTCGCCTTGATCGTGCCGAACGTGGCGATCTGCGCGACCTTGTCCTCGCCCCACTTGTCGGTCACGTACTTGATGACCTCACCGCGCCGGCGCTCGTCGAAGTCGATGTCGACATCGGGCATGGAGACGCGCTCGGGGTTGAGGAACCGCTCGAAGATCAGGCCGTGCGGGATCGGGTCGAGGTCGGTGATGCCCAGCGCGTACGCCACCAGCGAGCCGGCCGCCGAGCCACGCCCCGGGCCGACCGCGATGCCCTGGCTCTTGGCCCACTGGATGAAGTCGGCGACCACGAGGAAGTACGACGGGAAGCCCATCTGGATGATGACGCCCAGCTCGTACTCGGCCTGGACGACGTGGCCCTCGGGGATGCCGTTGGGGAAGCGGCGCTTGAGCCCGGCGAACGTCTCCTTGCGGAACCAGGACTCCTCGGTCTCGCCCTCGGGGATCGGGAAGCGCGGCATCAGGTTGTGGAACGTGAACATGCCGGCCGGGTCGACCTTCTCGGCCACCAGCAGCGTGTTGCGGCAGCCCTGCTGCCACAGCTCGGAGGAGTCGACGGCGCGCATCTGGTCGGCGGACTTGACGAAGTAGCCGCCGCCCTCGAAGCGGAACCGGTTCGGGTCGGCCACGTTGCTGCCGGTCTGGACGCAGAGCAGCACGTCGTGCGCCTCGGCCTGCGCCTCGTGGGTGTAGTGCGAGTCGTTCGTGACCACCGGCGGGACGTCGAGCTTGCGGGCGATCTCGGTGAGCCCGTCGCGGACCCGGCGCTCGATGTCGAGGCCGTGATCCATGATCTCCAGGAAGTAGTTGTCCTTGCCGAAGATGTCCTGGTACGCGGCGGCGACCTTGAGCGCCTCGTCGAACTGGCCCAGCCGCAGCCGGGTCTGCACCGCGCCGGAGGGGCAGCCGGTGGTGGCCATGATGCCCTCGGCGTGCTCGGCGATCAGCTCCATGTCCATCCGGGGCCACTTGACGTAGTGGCCCTCCATGGAGGCGCGGGAGTTGAGCTTGAACAGGTTGTGCAGGCCGTCGCGGTTCTTCGCCCACATGGTCATGTGGGTGATCGCGCCGTTGCCGGAGACGTCGTCGCTCTTCTGCTCGGGGCGGCCCCACTTGACCCGGGCCTTGTGGAAGCGCGACTCCGGCGCGACGTACGCCTCGACGCCGAGGATGGGCTTGACCCCGGCGTCCATGGCCTGCTTGTAGAAGTCGTTCGCGCCGTGCATGTTGCCGTGGTCGGTGATCGCCACCGCCGGCATGCCGAGCCGCGCCGCCTCGGCGAAGAGGTCCTTGAGCCGGGCCGCCCCGTCGAGCATCGAGTACTCGGTGTGTACGTGCAGATGCGCGAACGAATCGCCCATGCGTGGCGCCCCCCGGGTTGTGGATCAAGCTGCGTCGGAGTCGACCGACCCACCCTACCGAGGTGATCGTGCGGGCTCCACCGTCCGCGCCGAGGGTGGTCCGGGTCTCTCCGACTGGCCGGTGTACGGCACGCGATGTTCTTGTCTATTGCAATGGTGTGTGACACACAGTATCGTGTTGGACATGGTCAGCGAAGAGGTCCTCCGGACCCACCTCCAGGAGCTACGACGCGGCACTGTCGTGGTGGCCAGCCTGGTCGCCCTGCGCCGCCCCGACTACGGATACGCCCTGCTGCAACGGCTGGCCGCGCACGGCTTCGCGGTCGACGCCAACACGCTCTACCCGCTGCTGCGCCGCCTGGAGGACCAGGGCCTGCTGACCAGCGAGTGGAACACCGAGGAGAGCCGGCCGCGCAAGTTCTACCGGACCAGCGACGACGGCGAAGCCGTCCTGAACCGCCTGCTCGACGACATGAGCGCAGTGCGGACGTCCGTCACCGAACTGATCGAAGGAGCGGAACGATGAGTTCCCTGACCGACCGTTACGTCGCCGCCACCATGCGGGCCGTGCCCGCGCAGCGCCGCCTGGAACTCGCCGAGGAACTGCGCGGCTCCATCGCCGACATGATCGACGACCGGACCTCGGGCGGGCAGGACCACGCCTCCGCCGAACGCGAGGTGCTCACCGAGCTGGGCCACCCGGAGAAGCTCGCGGCCCGCTACAGCGACCGCACCCTGCAACTCATCGGCCCGCGCTACTACCTGACCTGGTGGCGGCTGCTGCGGCTGCTGCTCACCTGGATCCCGGCGATCGTCGGCGTGCTCACCGGCGTCACGAAGGCGCTCGTCGACGGCGAGCCGGGCGCGGCGATCGGCGCGGCCGTCGTCTCCGCGATGCAGACCGCGGTGCAGATCGCGTTCTGGGTCACGCTGGTGTTCGCCGTGCTGGAACGCACCCGCACGCCGCTCGGGCTGCCCGAGTGGACCGTCGACCAGCTCCCCGAGGAGACCCGGGAGCGGCAGATCAGCCACTCCGACAGCATCGCCTCCGTGGTGTTCCTGCTCGCCACCATCGGCCTCCTGGTCGGCCAGCACTTCCAGCGCTGGACCACCGACGACGGCACCCGGCTGCCGGCGCTGGACCCGGCGCTCTGGAGCTTCTGGCTGCCGGCCCTGATCGTGGTGCTGCTGGCCACCGTCGGCCTGGAGATCGCCAAGTACCGCTCGGGCCGGTGGACCTGGCCGCTGGTGGCGGTCAACGCGGTGCTCAACGTGGCGTTCGCCGCCCCGGTGCTCTGGCTGCTGGCCACCGACCGGCTGCTCAACCCGGAGCTGGTCGAGCGGTTCGCCTGGCTGCGCGACGGCGGGACCGTCGAGTTCGCCCGGGTGGCGGGCGCGGTGGTCGTGCTGGTCGCGATCTGGGACGTGATCGACAGCGCGATCAAGGCCGCCCGCGCCACCCGCTGAAGCCGGGCCGATCCTCCGGCCGCCCTGGCACCCGTCGGTGCCGGGGCGGCCCGCCGTCGGCTGCCCGACTCAGCGGCGGCGGCACGGTCGCCCCGGGCATAGCCTGGTCTTTCCGCACCACCGGCGAGCACTGGACACCCCTGATGCCCCTCCCCGACGGCACGGACGAGCTGGCCCGCTCGGCCGCACGCGGCGACCGGCAGGCGCTCGACGCCCTGCTGGCCACCGTCCGGCCGGAGGTGCTGCGCCAGTGCGCCCGCCTGCTGCCGCACCGGCAGGACGCCGAGGAGGCATGCCAGGACACGCTGCTCGCGCTCGCCCACGGCATCGCCGGATTCGAGGGACGCTCGTCGTTCGACACCTGGCTGTACCGGATCACCGCCAACCGGGCCCGTTCCACCTACCGCGCGCTGCGGCGGCGGTGGCAGCGGGAAGCCGGCGCCGTCCCGCTGCCGGACCCGCCCGACCCCCGCCGGACCAGCGTGGTGGCCGGCACCCGGCTCGACCTGCTCGACGCGCTCGACGCGGTCCCGCCGCAGCTCGCCGAGACGGTCACCCTGCGTGACGTGCTCGGGATGAGCTACCGGGAGATCGCCGACCTGCTCGACGTGCCCGAGGGCACCGTGAAGTCCCGCGTCCACGAGGCCCGCCGGCAGCTGCGCCGGCGGATGTCCGATGCGTGAGCCACCCCGCCGCCGTGTCGCGACGCTCGCCACGCTCGCGCTGCTCGCCGGGATGCCCGCCTGCGCCGACCGCCCGGTCTCACCGCTGCCCGCGCGCCCGCCGGTGACCAGCGCCGCCGCGCCGTCCGCCACGGCGTCCCCGCTCGCCCCCACCCCCGCGCCCGCGGTCGGCGAGGTCACCACACCGCCGGACGCCGCGCCGCCGAGCCCGCCGACCCGGGTACGGCCACCGGCCGCGCCCCGGACCACGAGACCCACCCCGCCGGTACGCACCACGCCACCGGCCGCGTGTCTCGGGCCGGTCCGCTACGACCTGGTCCTCGCCGAGACCGAGCTGGCACTGCTGAAGTCCCTCTGCCTCGCCGCCGGCGGGGTGCTGCGGATCCAGGGGATCGGGCCGGGCGAGGTCACGGTGGACCGCGAGGACCTGGTCTCACGCAACTACGAGGCCGGTGTGGTGGACATCCGGTTCGTGCGTACCGGGACGGTGGTGGTCACCATTCCGCAGGACGGCCGCGCGTACCCGATCACGGTCGTGGTGGTCTGACCGCGCCGGCTATCCGGCCCGCACCCCGGCGAGCACACCGTCGACGAAGTCCGCGCCCGCGCCCGCCGGGGGGACGAGCTGGACGTAGAGCAGACCGGCTCGGCCGGTGGCCAGTCCGGCGGCCTCGACGATCACCGGGCGGCCGGTGGGACAGGTGAACGTGACGACAGTCCACTCGACGCCGCCCTGCCGGCTGCGGCGCGGCGGCGCCCCGGCACAGTCCGCGTGCGGCCGTTCGGTCAGGAAACCCGCCGGGCCGGTCCGGCGGGCGGTGGCGGCGGAGAGGCCGACGAAGGCCCCGGGCAGGGCCGGGTCGACCGCCCAGCTCCCCGGATCCGGGGAGATCACCAGCGCCGGTTCGAGGTCGCCGTCGTCGCCGTACTGGCCGGCCCAGCCGGTGCCCTCGGCCCGCCAGCCGGCCGGCAGGACCACTGTCAGCGGGCCGCTGCGGCCCACCGCGCCGGCCGGGCCGGGACGGGCCGCGTCCCCGGCGCCCGTGCCGCCGACGGCGAGCGTCACCGCGACCGCGGCGACCATCCGGCCCGGGCGCGGCGCCCGCCGCGTCCGCGCGAGCGCGGGCCCACCGTCCACCGCGCGCCGCAGCGCCTGCCGGAACGCGTCAGCGTCCGGGTAGCGGTCGGCCGGGCGTACGGCGGTGGCCGTCCGCAGCACCGCGCCCACACCGGCGGGCACGCCGGCCCGTAGCCGCGAGGCGGCCGGTTCTCCGTCGGCCGGGCCGGTACGGCCGAGCAGCCGCAGTCCCAGGCGGCCCAGTCCGAACACGTCGGCCCGGGTGTCGACCACCGCCAGCGGCTCGTTCTGCTCCGGCGCCATGTAGCCGGGCGTGCCGGCCCGCGCGGTGAGCCCGGAGGCGGAGGCGAGCGCCTTGGCCAGGCCCAGGTCGGCGATGAGCACCCGCTCACCGTCCGGCACGGAGTGGAACAGGACATTGCTCGGCGTCAGGTCGCGGTGCACCACCCGGTGCCGGTGCAGCACCGCCACGCCCGCCGCGATCTCGTCGAGCACCGCCACGGCCCGGCCCACGGGCAGCGGCCCGTGCGCCAGCCGGTCCCGGAGGCTGCCGCCGTCCGCCCAGGCCAGCACCGCGTACGGGCGTCCGTCCGGCAGCTCGCCGACGCCGTGCACCCGGACCAGCCGGTCGTCGTCCAGTCGCCGCAGCAGCCGGGCCTCGTCGAGGAAGCGTTCCCGCACCCGCAGGTCGTGGCTCCAGTTCTCGGCCAGCACCTTGACCGCGACCCGGTCGGCGAGCGCCGGATCGTACGCCAGCCAGACCGTGGCGAAGGACCCCGCGCCGAGCAGACGCTCCACCCGGAACGCCCCGATCCGCGTCGGCGTGGTCATCGGCATCACCTCCGCCGACCGCCGCCACGATCACCGTCACGTCGACGGTAGACGATCCCGAACCGAACCGGACCGGCCGGAGACCAACAGGACAGGAGAATCCGACCGAAGGAGAACCGCCATGAACCGAATCCCGTCCACAGTCCTCGCCGGGCTGCTGGCGCTGACCGCTGTCGTGCCGGTCACCGCCGGCGCGCCGGTCGCCGCCGCCCCCGCCCTCGCCGCCGCCGACGCCGCCCCCGCCCTCGCCGCCGCCGACGCCGCCCCCGTCCGGCCGGCCGTCGCGGAGAACGAGGTGCTCAGCGTCCACGGCGCCGGCCCGTTCCGGATCGGGGCCCGGCTGGACCGGCTCGTCGCGGCCGGGCTGATCGACTGGACCGCGCCGGGCTGTCCCGGAATCGTGCACGCCGGCGTCACCGGCTCCTGGGCCGGGGCGATCATGCTGACCTTCCGGGCCGGCCGGCTCGTCTCGGTGGGCACGGCGACCGCCCCGCCGCGCTCCCCGGCCGGCGGGGCGGTCGGGATGTCCTTCGCCGAGCTGGAGCGCATCTACGGGCCGCGCGGCCGCATGATCCGCAACGACGCGGGTGACGCCGAGGCGTACCTGGTCCGGTTCGGGTCGCGGGTCGAGCTGTTCAGCGACCACCCGATCCGGCCCGGGGTCGGCTTCTACGCGGCCGGTCCGGCGTCGTACGTCGAGCGGTCGTTCCGGCAGGGCTGCTGCTGAGGAGTGGCGGGCCCGGCCGTCACGCCGGGCCCGCGTCCGCCCTCGCTCAGGCCGCCACTCGCCACTCGCGGGCCAGCAGCGCGTAGACCACCTCGTCGGTCCACTCCCCCTTGACGAACTCGTTCTCCCGCAGGTGCGCCTCCCGGCGCATGCCCAGCCGCTCCAGCACCCGGGCCGAGGCGGTGTTGCGGGCGTCCAGCCGCCCGACGATCCGGTGCAGGCCCAGCCCCTCGAAGCCGACCCGCAGCAGTTCCCGGGCCGCCTCGGTGACGTACCCCCGGCCGGTGTGGTCCGGGTGCGCCACGTACCCGATCTCGCCCTGCCGGTGTTCCCCGCTGGTCCAGCTCAGCAGCACGTCCCCGAGGAACTCGCCGGTGTCCGCCGACGTCACGGCAAGGTTGAGCACGTCGCCGGGGGCACGCAGCGCGGTCCGCCGGACCAGCCGCTCGATCGCCGCCCGGGCGGCCGCGTCGTCGTACGGCTCGTGGTAGAGGTAGCGGGTCACCTCCGGGCGGCCCCGGTAGTCCCGGACCACGGCGAGGTCGTCGGCGGTGAAGGCGCGCAGCAGCAGGCGCTCGGTACGTAACGGCAGATCGGGCACGAACACCCCGGCAGGCTACGTCCCGGCTGTCGTCCGGCCCACCCGTTTACGCCCCGGGCACCGCACCGGCGGCAGCGGTGGCATGGTCGTACGGTGAGCACCGCAACCACCACCGCCTGGCGCCGGCCGGCTCCCACAGCCGCCCAGTTGCGTGCCGACCTCTGGATCGGGCTCGCGGTCACCGTGCTGGCCCTGTTCGAGCTGACCCTGGCGTACAGCACCGGGGCCTTCCTGCTCGGACCACCACCGAGCGTCGCCGAGCAGATCTGGTGGACCGTCGCGGTGACCGCCCCGCTGGCGGTACGGCGGCGCTGGCCCGCCACCGTCGCGGTGATCGTGGCCGTCGCCTTCGTCGCCGGGCAGGCCCGGGCGGTCCCGCTGGCGCAGCTCCCGTCGGGCGCGCTGTTCGCCGCCCTGTTCACGCTCGGCGCGTGGGGCGCCGACCGGCGGCTGGCCGGGCGGCTGCGGGCCGGCATCATCGTGGCGATGTTCGCCTGGCTCTGGCTGTCCCTCGCGTTGCGGGCCGACCAGATCTCCGCGGCCTCCTTCGCCGACGCCGCCGGCCCGGTGCCGCCGGTGCTCGCCGCGGTGGTGAACGGCGTGCTCTACAACGTGCTCTTCTTCGGGTTCGCCTACTACGCCGGGCAGACCGCCTGGGTGGCCGCGCGCCGCCGGCACGAGCTACGCGAACAGGCCGAGCAACTGCGCCGCTCCCAGTCGGAGGCGCGCGAGCGCGCGGTGATGGGCGAGCGGGTCCGCATCGCCCGCGAGCTGCACGACGTGGTGGCCCACCACGTGTCGGTGATGGGCGTGCAGGCCGCCGCGTGCCGGCGCGTGTTCGACCGCGACCGGGACAAGGCGCGGACCGCCCTGGCCGCGATCGAGGAGACGGCGCGTACCTCGGTCGACGAGCTGCGCCGGATGCTCGGCGTGCTGCGCGACCCGGACTCCGCGTCCGGCGTGGCCGCGGCCCCCGAGGACATCGCCGGCATCGACCGGGTCGCCGCGCTCGTCGACCGGGCCCGGGAGACCGGGCTGCGGGCCGACCTCGGGGTGTACGGGGAACCGGTACCGTTGCCGCGCTCGGTGTCGCAGGCGGCGTACCGGATCGTGCAGGAGGCGGTGACGAACGTGGTCAAGCACGCCCACGCCACGACGCTGGACGTGCGGATCCGCTACCTGGCCCGGGATCTGGAGATCGACGTGAGCGACGACGGACAGGGCGGCGTGCCGGCCGCCGGGGCCGGGCTCGGCCTGGTCGGCATGCGGGAGCGGGTCGCCGCCCACGGCGGTGAGGTGGAGGCCGGGCCGCGTCCGGGCGGCGGCTTCCGGGTCCGGGCCCGCATGCCGCTGCCGGTCGAGGCCGCCGGGCGGGCGGCGTGAACGCGCCGGTACGGGTGCTGCTCGTCGACGACCAGCACCTGGTCCGGACCGGTTTCCGGGTGATCCTTGAGGTCGAGGACGACATCGAGGTGGTCGGCGAGGCCGCCGACGGGCAGCGCGCCGTGTCGATGGCGTCCGCGCTGCGGCCGGACGTGGTGCTGATGGACGTGGAGATGCCGGTGCTCGACGGTCTGGAGGCCACCCGCCGGATCACCGCCGACGCGACGCCGGGCGGCCCGGCCGTGCTGATCCTCACCACGTTCGACCGGGACGACTACCTGTTCGCCGCGCTGCGTGCCGGGGCGAGCGGTTTCCTGCTCAAGAACGGCACCCCGGAGGACCTGGTCGAGGCGGTCCGGGTGATGGCCCGCGGTGAGGGGCTGATCGCGCCGGCGCTCACCCGGCGGGTGATCTCCACCTTCGCCCGGCCCGGCGCGGTGCCGCCGGACCCCCGGCACGACGCCGCGACGGCGGACCTGACCCCGCGCGAGCGGGAGGTGCTGGAGCTGGTCGCGCGCGGGGCCAGCAACGCCGAGATCGCGGACGTCCTGCGCGTCGGCGAGGCCACCGTGAAGACCCACGTCAGCCGCGTGCTGGCCAAGCTCGGGCTGCGCGACCGGGTGCAGGCGGTGGTGTTCGCGTACGAGCACGGGGTGGTCCGGCCCGGCGGCTGAGGTCCGTCGCGCGACGGACCTCATGATCGCTCCGTGGTGGGACGACGGGAGCGGGGACCGGCCGTAGCGTCGGGGTCATGACCAGCGTGCTCCGCCTCGACGGCGTCGACCGCAGCTTCGGCGGCCGTCAGGTGCTCAAAGACGTCTCCTTCGACGTGACCGCCGGGCGCATGACCGGATTCGTCGGCGGCAACGGCGCCGGCAAGACCACCACCATGCGGATCATCCTCGGCGTGCTCGCCCCGGACGCCGGGCAGGTGACGTGGCGCGGGCAGCCGCTCGGCCGCGAGGCCCGGGCCCGGTTCGGCTACATGCCCGAGGAGCGCGGCCTCTACCCGAAGATGACCCCCCGCGAGCAGGTGGTCCACCTCGGCCGCCTGTACGGGCTGGACGCTGCCGGGGCGCGGCGGCGCACCGACGCGCTGCTGGAGCGGGTCGGTCTCGGCGAGCGGGCCGACGACCTGCTGGAGACGCTGTCGCTGGGCAACCAGCAGCGCGCGCAGATCGCCGCGGCGCTGGTGCACGACCCGGAGGTGCTGATCCTGGACGAGCCGTTCTCCGGGCTCGACCCGCTCGCCGTCGACATGGTGGTGACTGTGCTGCGGGAACGGGCCGCCGCCGGAGCGCCGGTGCTGTTCTCCAGCCATCAGCTCGACGTGGTGGAGCGGCTCTGCGACGACCTGGTGCTCATCGCGGACGGCAGCATCCGGGCCGCGGGCCCGCGCGAGGAGCTGCGCGCCGCGTACACCCTGCCCCGGTTCTCGCTCGTGGTCGACGGCGACGCCGGCTGGCTGCGGGACCAGCCCGGCGTGCGGCTGGTCGACCTCGACGGCGCCCGCGCCGTGTTCGAGGTGGACCCGCCCACCGACGACCAGGCGGTGCTGCGCGCGGCGCTGGAGCGCGGCCCGGTGCGCGCGTTCGGCCCGGTCACCCCGTCCCTCGCCGAGATCTTCCGAGAGGTCAACCAGTGAACACGATCCAGGCCACCCGGCTGGTCGCGGCCCGCGAGATCAAGGTCAAGGTCCGCGACAAGACGTTCCTCTACAGCACGTTGATCTTCCTGCTGCTCGCCGTCGTCGCCACGGTGGTGCCGGCGATGCTGAGCAGCGGTCCGTCCACCGTGGCGGTGACCGCCGCCGGTGCCGAACCGCTGCGCGCGGCCGGGCTGGACGTCCTGGTGGTCGCCGACGACGGCGCCGCCGAGCAGGCGGTACGCGACGGCGACGCGGACGCCGCGGTGGTCGCCGGTCCGGTCGTGGTCGCCGACGAGCGGGCCCCGGACGACGTGGTCTCCGCGCTCAGCGCGGCCCCGCAGGTGAAGCTGCTGGACCCGGACGCGGTGGATCCGCTCGTCGCGTACCTGGTGCCGTTCGCCTTCGCGTTCGTCTTCTTCTTCCTGTCCCAGACGTTCGGGATGCAGATCGCGCAGAGCGTCACCGAGGAGAAGCAGACCCGGATCGTGGAGATCCTGGTCGCCGCCGTGCCGGCCCGGGCGCTGCTGGCCGGCAAGATCCTCGCCGCGGGCGCGCTGGCGCTCGGACAGATCACCCTGATCGCGGCCGCCACGCTGATCGGCATGCGCCTGACCGGCGGAGGTGACCTGCTGGGCCTGATCGCGCCGGCGATCGGCTGGTTCGTGCCGTACTTCCTGTGCGGCTTCCTGCTGCTGGCGGCGATGTGGGCGGCCGCGGGTGCGCTCGTGAACCGGCAGGAGGACATCGCCGGGGCGTCCACCCCGGTGCAACTCGCGGTGATGGCGCCGTTCTTCGCGGTGGTGTTCCTCAACGACAACGCCACCGCGATGCGGATCCTGTCGTACGTGCCGTTCTCGTCGCCCACAGCGATGCCGGTCCGGCTGTTCACCGGCGACGCGGCGCCGTGGGAGCCGTTCGTGTCGCTGGCGCTGCTGCTGCTCGCGGCGGCCGGGTTCCTGCTCGCCGGGGCGCGGATCTACGAGGGTTCGCTGCTGCGCACAAACGGCCGGACCTCGATGCGGGCGGCGTGGCGGCAGCGCGAGCCGATCGGCTGACCGCGATACGCCGAGCGCCGGCCACCCCGGGAGCGGGGGGGCCGGCGCTCGGCGTATCGGACCGGGGTCAGCCGACCGCGGCCATCACCTCGTCGGAGACGTCGAAGTTGGCGTAGACGTTCTGCACGTCGTCGCAGTCCTCCAGCACGTCGATCAGCTTGAAGATCTTGCGCGCGCCCTCCTCGTCCAGCGGCACGTTCACGCTGGGGATGAGGGAGGACTCGGCCGACTCGTACTCGATGCCGGCGTCCTGCAGGGCGGTGCGGACCGCGATCAGGTCACCCGGCTCGGACACCACCTCGTACGCCTCACCGAGGTCGTTGACCTCCTCGGCGCCCGCGTCGAGGACGGCCATCATCACGTCGTCCTCGGTGGTGCCGCCCTTGGGGACGATCACCACGCCCTTGCGGGAGAACATGTACGACACCGAGCCCGCGTCGGCCAGCGAGCCGCCGTTGCGGGTCAGCGCGGTACGCACCTCGGTGGCGGCACGGTTGCGGTTGTCGGTGAGGCACTCGATCAGCATCGCCACGCCGTTCGGGCCGTAACCCTCGTACATGATCGTCTGCCAGTCGGCGCCGCCGGCCTCCAGGCCGGAGCCGCGCTTGACCGCGCGGTCGATGTTGTCGTTCGGGACCGAGTTCTTCTTCGCCTTCTGGATGGCGTCGTAGAGAGTCGGGTTGCCGGCCGGGTCGCCGCCGCCGGTACGGGCCGCCACCTCGACGTTCTTGATCAGCTTGGCGAACATCTTGCCGCGCTTGGCGTCGATGACCGCCTTCTTGTGCTTGGTCGTCGCCCACTTTGAGTGGCCGGACATCTGTTACCTCCGTTGCTACCCGCCGTCTGCATCGACCGCACCGCACACGCCCCGCTCCCCCACCGGCGCACGTCGAGGTGCTGTGATCTTCGCTGGGAGCCGCGGCTGGCTGATGGCCCTGCCGAATCTCGGCAATCCTACCGGCGGCGGGCGGGTCACTGTCACGCGCCGCACGGCACCGGCCCGCCCCAGCCCGCCCGAACCGGCACAACCAGGGACGGACCGGATGCTCAGGAAGCGGCCCGGACCAGCTCCACGAAGTGGCGGTGCAGCCGCAGGTCGCCGGTCAGCTCCGGATGGAACGAGGTGGCCAGCAGGTTGCCCTGCCGCACCGCGACGATCCGGTCCGCGGCCGGGCCGTCGGTCACCCGGCCCAGCACCTCGACGTCCGGGCCGACGCGCTCGACCCAGGGCGCGCGGATGAACACGGCGTGGAACGGACCGCCGTCGACGCCGGTGAGCGCCACCGGCGCCTCGAACGAGTCGACCTGACGGCCGAACGCGTTGCGCCGCACCGTCATGTCGACGCCGGCGAAGCCGCGCTGGTCGGGGCGTCCGTCCAGCACCTCGGTGGCGAGCATGATCAGGCCGGCGCAGGAGCCGTAGACCGGCATGCCGGCGGCGATGCGCTTGTCGATCGGCTCGCGCATCTCGAAGATGTCCACCAGCTTGCTGATCGTGGTCGACTCGCCGCCGGGGACCACCAGGCCGTCGACCGCGTCCAGCTCGCCCGGCCGCCGCACCGGCCGGGCGTCGGCGCCCGCGCCGGTCAACGCCGCGACATGCTCGCGTACGTCGCCCTGAAGCGCGAGCACGCCGATCACGGGTACGGTCACGCCGCGCTCACCAGCCGCGCTCGGCCAGGCGGTGCGGCTGGGGGATCTCGTCGACGTTGATGCCGACCATCGCCTCGCCCAGGCCACGGGACACCTTCGCGAGCACGTCCGGGTCGTCGTGGAACGTGGTGGCCTTGACGATGGCGGCGGCCCGCTGCGCCGGGTTGCCGGACTTGAAGATGCCCGAGCCGACGAAGACGCCCTCGGCGCCGAGCTGCATCATCATGGCCGCGTCGGCGGGGGTCGCGATGCCGCCCGCGGTGAACAGCACGACCGGCAGCTTGCCCTGCTCGGCGACCTCCTTGACCAGCTCGTACGGGGCCTGCAGCTCCTTGGCCGCGACGTACAGCTCGTCGTCGGGCAGCGACTGGAGCCGGCGGATCTCCTGCCGGATCTTGCGCATGTGGGTGGTGGCGTTGGAGACGTCGCCGGTGCCCGCCTCGCCCTTCGAGCGGATCATCGCGGCGCCCTCGGTGATCCGGCGCAGCGCCTCGCCCAGGTTCGTCGCGCCGCACACGAACGGGACGGTGAACGCCCACTTGTCGATGTGGTTGGCGTAGTCGGCCGGGGTCAGCACCTCGGACTCGTCGACGTAGTCGACGCCGAGCGCCTGCAGGATCTGCGCCTCGACGAAGTGGCCGATACGGGCCTTGGCCATCACCGGGATCGAGACGGCGGAGATGATGCCGTCGATCATGTCCGGGTCGCTCATCCGGGACACGCCGCCCTGCGCGCGGATGTCGGCCGGTACGCGCTCCAGGGCCATCACGGCGACAGCGCCGGCGTCCTCGGCGATCTTCGCCTGCTCGGGGGTGACCACGTCCATGATCACACCGCCCTTGAGCATCTCGGCCATGCCGCGCTTGACGCGGGCGGTGCCGACGGCGGTGGCGGTGGTCGGGGCTGCGGATTCAGACACGGGACATCGCTCCTCGGCGTGCTGGGGAGGTGACTGCGCAGGAATGCTATGACCGGCGCGACGCCGTGCCGAGCGCCAATCGAACCCCCGGTGGCCTGCCGTGTGGCCCCCGTCACGCCCGGTGGCGATCAGCCGGTGGTCACGTCCGCGTGCGACGCCAGCGTGGGGTCGTCGATGTCGAAGTAGCGGGGCCACTCCCGCCCGCGTCCCATCCGGAACAGCCGCACCACCGGACGCCCCCGGGCCGAGCGGGCGTCCCGGACCAGGTCGGTGTGCACCTGCCGGGCCAGCGCCAGCCGCCGGCTGGCCGCGATCACCGCCGCGCACGCCGGGTCGTCCGGGTCCAGCCGTACCGCGCGCAACTGCCGGGTCAGGTCGTTCTCGGCCGCCTCGCGCTCCTCCGGAGCGGCGTCCAGCGCGATCCGGGCGGCGGCGTACAGCTCCACGCCGTACCGCTGCTCGGCCAGGACCGCGGCGGCGGCCGCGCGGCGCAGCAGGTGCGCGTCCAGCGCGCGGGCCGCCGAGTCCGCGCGGACCTGCAGCCGCTGCACCCGGCCGGAGGTCCAGATCAGGTACGCCGAGAGCAGCCCGAGCACCGCGACCGCGCCCACCACCCACCACATGCCCGGCATCGTAGTGCTGCTCCTCATCCCGGCCGGCCGGCGCGGTGCACCGGTCGACGCGCTCGTCACAGCGGCCGCAGCGGCCACAGCGGTCAGCCCAGACCCGCCCACTCCTGGTCCATGACCCGGCCGTCGGTGGCCTCGATCGCGGCTGCGTATACCTCCAGAACGCGGCGGGCAACCACGGGCCAGTCGAAATTCGCCACCACCTGGTCGCCGCAGGCGGTCAGCCCGGCGCGGCGCCCGTCGTCGTCGAGCAGTCCGGACAGCGCGCCGGCCAGCGCGGCCGCGTCGCCGGTCGGGAACAGCAGGCCGGCCCGTCCGCCGTCGAGCACCCGGCGGAACGCGTCCAGGTCACTGGCGACCACTGTCGTGCCGGCGGCCAGCGCCTCGGTGAGGATCATCCCGAAGGACTCCCCTCCGGTGTTCGGTGCGACGTAGAGGTGCACGCTGCGCAGCATGCGTGCCTTGTCCGCCTCGGAGACCAGGCCGAGGAACGTGACCCGGTCGCGCAGGCCGGCCGGGAACCGCCCGTACAGCTCGTCGGCGTCACCCGGCCCGGCGACCAGCAGCCGCAGTCCCGGGCGGTGCGGCGCGAGCGCGACGAACGCGTCCCGCAGGATCGGGAAGCCCTTGCGCGGCTCGGTGAACCGGCCCAGGAACCCCAGCGTGCCGCCGGTGCCCGGGGCGCACTCCCCCGGCCAGCCCGGCAGCGGCGGCACCCCGGCGAACTTCGCCACCGCCACCCCGTTGGGGATCTCCACCGCGCCGCCGTCCATGTGCTCGACCTGCACCTTGCGGGCCAGCGCGCTGACCGCGATCCGGGCGGTGATCCGTTCCAGCACGATCTGCAGCGCGCCCTGCGCGGCCGACAGCACCCGGGAGCGGGTCATCGCGGTGTGGAACGTCGCCACCACCGGGCCGCGGGCGCAGAGCACCGCCAGCATCGACAGGCTCGGCGTGAGCGGCTCGTGCACGTGCAGCACGTCGAAGTCGCCCCGGGTGATCCAGCGCCGCACCCGGGCCGTGGAGACCGGGCCGAACGCGATCCGGGCCACCGACCCGTTGTACGGCAGCGGCACCGCCCGGCCGGCCGACACCACGTACGGCGGCAGCGCCGAGTCCTCGTCGGCGGGCGCCAGGACGCTCACCTCGTGGCCGAGCCCGAGCAGCGCCTCGGCCAGGTCCATGACGTGGTTCTGCACGCCGCCCGGCACGTCGAACGAGTACGGGCACACGATGCCGATACGCACTGCGCCCTCCCCCTAGACCGTCCCGGTGGTGGCCGGCGGCGCCGCCGACGTGGGCGTACCGTCCCGGCTCTGGTCCAGCCACATCCGCTGCAACATGTGCCAGTCTTGCGGATGCCGGGCGATGCCCGCCGCCAGACCGTCGGCAATCCGCTGCGTCACCGCGCGGACGCGGGCGTCCAGCGGGGCGCTGTCCGGATCCGGCAGCGGCAGCGGGCCCTCGATCGAGGCGCAGGCCGCGTCCGGCTCGTACCACATCGAGGCCACGTAGAGCGGGGCTCCGGTGCGGATGGCCAGCATCGCCGGCCCGGCCGGCATCCGGGTCCGCCCGCCGAAGAAGTCGACCTCCACGCCCCGGGCGGACAGGTCCCGGTCGGCGAGCAGGGGCACCACGTAACCGGCGCGCAGCCGGTCCACCAGCACGTCGAAGGCGGGACGCGGGCCGCCGGTGTTGGGCAGGATCTCCATCCCCAGCCCTTCCCGGAACCCGACGAACCGCTCGTACACGCCGTCCGGGAGCCGCTCGGCCACCGTGGTCATCGGCCAGCCGGTGGCAGCCACCCAGGCGCCCGCCGCGTCCCAGTTCCCGGCGTGCGGCAGCGCCACCACGGCACCGCGCCCGGCCGCCACGTCGGCGGCGAGCAGTTCCTGCCCGTCCAGGCGGAACCCGGCGAGGATCTCGGCGCGACTCAGGCCCGGCAGCCGGAACGCCTCCATCCAGTACCGGGCGTACGAGCGCAGGCCCTCGCGCACCAGCGCGTCCAGCTCCGCGTCGGGCAGTTCCGGGCCGACCACCCGGCGCAGGTTGGCGCGCAGTCGACGCGTACCCCCGCCGTCCTTGCGGTGGGCGCGGTCGGCGCCCGCCCGGAAGGCCGCGACCGCGACGGGCCGGGGCAGCGCCCGGACCAGGCGCCAGCCCGCGACGAAGCCCGCCTCGGTGAGGTTCACTCGGCGCCGACCCGCTGGGCCTGCCGGTAGACGTGGGCCATCCGCTGGCCCACCGTGAAGATCGAGACGGCGGCGAGCAGCCAGAGCGCGATCTCCAGCGCCGGACGGACGCCGACGCCGGTGAGCAGGCCGCCGACACCCACGATGAGCAGCCGCTCGGTGCGCTCGGCGATGCCCACGTTGCAGGTCATCCCCAGCCCTTCGGCGCGGGCCTTGACGTAGGAGACCAGGCCGCCCGCGGCCAGGCAGATCAGCGCCGCCGCCACGCCCGAGTAGTCGTGTTCGGTGGCCAGCCAGTACGCGACCGCGCCGAACACCGCGCTGTCGGCGACCCGGTCCATGCTCGAGTCGAGGAAAGCCCCGAACCGGGTGGACCCGCCGCTCATCCGCGCCATCGTGCCGTCGAGCAGGTCGGTGAGAGCGAAGACCGTGACGATCAGCGCACCGGCGACCAGGTGGCCGCGCGCGCCGAAGCCGAGCGCGCCGACGAGCACGCCGACGGTGCCGGTCACGGTGACCGCGTTGGGGGACACGCCGGCACGCAGCAGCGCGCGGGCGATCGGCTCCACGACGCGGGTCATGCCCGCGCGGGCCGTCACTTGGAAGATCTTCGCCATGGCGGTCCCACGATAACGGCCCGCAACCGCCGGGGACACAGCCGGGCGTACGACCCGCCCGACGGCCCTTGTGCGGGCACCCGCGCGGGTGTGAGATCGAGCCAGGAGGTGAGCCAGTTCACCGGATCACCGGTCCGCGTTCCCGTCCAGCAGGAAGTCACCGGAAGATATCGCCGCGGCGCCCGTCCCGGGTCCGCTCCCCCGTCGCCCGCGGCGGTCGCCACCACCACCGGTTGAGGGAGGTGCGCCGCGATGGCGCAGAAGAACGAGAAGGGTGTCACCGGCGGTGCGCCGGTGGTGACCGAGCCCGGCAGGGTCCGCAACGTGGTGCTCGTCGGGCACTCCGGCGCCGGCAAGACGACACTCGTCGAGGCGCTGCTGGCCGCCAGCGGCACGATCAGCCGGGCCGGCACCGTCACCGACGGCACCACCGTCTGCGACCACGACCCCGCCGCCGTACGCCAGCAGCGCTCGGTGAGCCTGGCCTGCGCTCCGCTGACGCACCGCGACGTCAAGGTCAACCTGCTGGACACCCCGGGGTACGGCGACTTCGTCGGCGAGCTGCGCGCCGGTCTGCGCGCCGCCGACGCGGCACTGTTCGTGGTCTCCGCCGTCGACGGCATGGACGCCGCCACCGCCGCCCTCTGGGAGGAGTGCGCCGCCGTCGACATGCCCCGGGCGGTGGCGGTCTCCCGGCTGGACCACCCGCGCGCCGACTTCGACGAGGCGGTGGCGCTGTGCCAGCGCGTCTTCGGCGACAACGTGCTCCCGCTCTACCTGCCCATGCTCGGCGACGACGGCGAGTCGGTGGCCGGCCTGATGGGCCTGATCACCCGCCGGGTGTACGACTACTCCGCCGGGCTGCCGGCCGAGGTACGCGAACCGGACCCGGAGCACCTGCCCGCCATCCAGGAGTCCCGCAACGAGCTGATCGAGGGGATCATCGCGGAGAGCGAGGACGAGACCCTGATGGACCGCTACCTCGGCGGCGAGGAGATCGACCCCGAGGTGCTCATCACCGACCTGGAGACGGCCGTCGCCCGCGGTCACTTCTACCCCGTGGTGCCGGTCTGCGCGGAAACCGGTGTCGGCCTGGACGCGCTGCTCGACGGCCTGGTCGCGGCGTTCCCGTCGCCGCTGGAGCACGACCTGCCCGCGGTGACCGGCGTGGACGGCTCGCCCCGCCCGCCGCTGACCTGCGACCCGGACGGCCCGCTCGTCGCCGAGGTGGTCAAGACGACAGTCGACCGCCACGTCGGGCGGGTCTCGCTGGTGCGAGTCTTCTCCGGCACGCTCCGCCCCGACCAGGTGATCCACGTGTCGGGCCACGGCATGGCCGAGCGTGGCCACCCGGACCACGACGCCGACGAGCGGGTCGGCCACGTCTACACCCCGCTGGGCGCGACGCTGCGCGAGGTGGCCGCCTGCGTCGCGGGCGACCTGTGCGCGATCACCAAGTCAGGCAGCGCGGAGACCGGCGACACCATCTCGGCCAAGGACGACCCGCTGCTGATCGCGCCCTGGGAGATGCCGGAGCCGCTGCTGCCGGTGGCGATCGTGGCGCGCAGCCGGGCCGACGAGGACGCGCTCGCCCGCAACCTGTCCCGGCTCGTCGCCGGTGACCCCACCCTGCGGCTGGAACGCAACGCGGAGACCCACCAGCTGGTGCTCTGGTGCATGGGCGAGGCGCACGCCGACGTGGTGCTCGACCGGCTGCGCGGCGGCGGCGTCGAGCTGGACACCGAGCCGGTCCGGGTGCCGCTGCGCGAGACGTTCGGCGCCGCCGCGCGCGGGCACGGCCGGCACGTCAAGCAGTCCGGCGGCCACGGCCAGTACGCGGTCTGCGACATCGAGGTGGAGCCGCTGCCCCGGGGCGCCGGCTTCGAGTTCGTCGACCGGGTGGTCGGCGGCGCGGTCCCGCACAACTACATCCCCTCCGTGGAGAAGGGCGTCCGGGCGCAGATGGAACGCGGCCTGGTCGCCGGCTACCCGGTGGTGGACCTGCGGGTCACGCTCGTGGACGGGAAGGCGCACAGCGTCGACTCCTCCGACGCGGCGTTCCAGACCGCCGGCGCGCTGGCGCTGCGTGACGCCGCCGAGAAGGGCCAGCCGACGCTGCTGGAGCCGGTCGACGAGATCACCGTCCGGGTGCCCGACTCGTCGGTCGGCGCGGTGATGGGCGACCTGTCCGGGCGGCGCGGCCGGGTGCTCGGCACCGAACCGGACCCGGATGCCGAGGGGCGCACTCTGGTCCGCGCCGAGGTGCCCGCGACCGAGTTGCTGCGGTACGCCGTCGAGCTGCGCTCGATGACGGCCGGCACCGGCACGTTCCGGCGCGAGTTCGCCCGCCACGAGCCCATGCCGGCCCACCTGGCCGACCAGGCCCGCAAGGAGTCCACCACCCGCTGACCCCCGCCGTCCCCGCGCCCTCCCGCTTCGGTCCCGCGATCTTGCACTTGCGGCCCCCGCAAAGGGGACATTCCCGGCACCGGAAGGGCCGCGACTGCAAGATCGGCGCCGACGGGGGGGGTGGGTCGGGAACTGCAGATCTTGGTAGGAAGTGGCCCCTATGGGGCGCTTTCGCACCAAGATCTGCAGCCGTCTCGGAATATGGGAAGCGGATCTCGTTTAGCGGAAGCGGTCAGCGGGGAGCGAGTCCGGCAAGAGTGATCGGCGGGCGGGCGGCTCGGCGAACGCGACGGGCCCGGCGGGCGTGATCGGGTCGGCGAGCTTGATCGGGTCGGCGGGCGGGCGAGTGGCCGGCTGGCGGCGTGACCGGGAGCGGGTGGCCGGGAAGCGCGGTCAGGGGCGGACGGCGGGGATCGGGGGCATCGGCCAGTGAGGGCGGTCGGCGTCCCGGAGGGCGGCCGAGCGTACCGCCGCCAGCTGCCGCTCCACCTCGGCGAAGTGGTCCGGCGCCAGCGGGCCCCAAGCCAGCGCGGCAGCGTTCTCCTCGACCTGCGCGACGGTACGGGCGCCGGGAATCGGTACGGCCCGGTCGCTGCGCGCCCAGATCCACCCGATCGCCCCCTGCGCGAGGGTACGACCGTCGGCGGTCAGCGCGTCGCGGACGGCGGCTACCCGGCGCAGCCACTCCGGGGCGGGCCGGCCGCTGCGGAACCACTCCAGCCAGGTCGGCCCGAGTCCGCGTACGTCGTCGCGGGGCAGCGTGGACTCCGGCGTGTACTTGCCGGTGAGCAGACCCATCCCGAGCGGTCCCCGGGCCAGGCTGGCGAGGTCGTGCTTGTCGCAGGCGTCGAGCATGGCCGGGGCGTCCCGGAGCACCGACAGCGCGTGCTGCACGGCGGCGGCACCGCGGGCGACCTGGGCGAACGCGCCGGCCCGGTCGGCCCGGTCGGTGCTCCAGCCGTACGCCCGGATCAGCCCTGCGTCGACCAGCTCGTCGAGCGTGCCGACGAGCGCCTCGGCCCGGGGCAGCGGCAGGTCGCCGAGGTGCAGCTGGTAGAGGTCGATGTGGTCGGTGCCCAGCCGGCGCAGCGAGTCGACAACCGCCCGGCGCAGGTGGTGCGGCGAGGCGTTCTCGCCGGTGGCCTGGCGGGTGTGCTCGTCGAACGTGTAGCCGAACTTCGTGGCGATCACCGCCTCGTCGCGCCGGCCGGCGAGCGCCCGCCCGAGCACCCGCTCGCCGTGTCCGGCGCCGTACGTGTCGGCGGTGTCGAACAGGGTGACGCCGAGGTCGAGCGCGCGGCGGATGGCCCGTACCGACTCGTCGTCGTCGACCCGGCCCCAGCCCAGCGGGCGCGCGCCCTCGGCCCACGGGCCGCCGATCGCCCAGCACCCCATCCCGAGGGCGCTCACCTCGATGCCGCTGCGCCCCAACTGTCGTGTGTCGACTGCCACCGCCGCATCCTGTCACCTTCCCCGCGCCCGCGGGCCGGTTCGTGGCCGACGAGTCCGTACGCGATCACGCCGCGTGACGCCCGGCGGCGAACAGTCACGGTGAACGCGATATGCCTGAGAGTCATGAATATGCCTCTGAGGTACATCGGTCCGAGGTCGTCCCTCCCGATCCGGCGCCGAGGAGGAACGCCGCTGTCCGGCAGGCCGTCAGCGTGCGTAGGCCAGCAGCACCGGCTCGTCCTGGCCGGGCCAGGTGCCGGTGAGCCCGCCCGCCGCCGGAACGTCGGCCGGGACCGGCTGCCGGACCACCGCCAGCTCGACCTCCCCCACCCGGACCACCGTCCCGCCGCTGTCAACCGGACCAGCCGAAACCGGACCGGTCGGCACCGGTCGGCCGGTCCGGCTGCCGGTCAGCGTCATGCTGGCCGGACGCACCTCACGCTTGCCGTCGACCTCGAAGTACTCCTCGGCCTGACCGGCGTCGGCGAGCACGGCGGCGGCCAGCAGCGGCGGGTACACCGGGTCGCCACAGGCGTCGTAGGCCCAGCGGCGGCCGAGCACCGAGTGCTCGATGACGCCCACGAGGTGCTCGTCCGCCCCGGCCAGCGGCGCGCCCCGGTAGGTCAGCGGCACCTGGAGCACCGGCCCGTCACCGGCGCGCACCAGCAGCGTCTCCACGCCGACCTCACCGGCCGGGTCGTCGAACCGGTACGCCGCGACGCGGGTGACCTCCGCGCCCGCCTCCCCGGCGAACCAGGACCGGCCGGGCAGCCAGGGTACGAGCAGCTCCAGTTTCGAGGGGCGCAGTTCCGCGCGGTGCAGGAGAGCCATGCGCGAGATCGTACTGTCGGAACGGGCCGCCGTCAGGCCGCCGCCCACGCCTTGGCGAGCAGCTCCCGGGTGTCGGCGAGCAGCTGCGGCAGCACCTTCGTCCGGCCGATCACCGGCATGAAGTTGGCGTCGCCGCCCCAGCGCGGCACCACGTGCTGGTGCAGGTGCGCGGCGATGCCCGCGCCCGCCACGCCGCCCTGGTTCATGCCCAGGTTGAAGCCGTGCGCGCTGGAGACGTGCCGGACCGCCCGCATGGCGGCCTTGGTGAACGCGGCCAGCTCGACCGTCTCCGGCTCGTCCAGCTCGGTGTAGTCGGCCACGTGCCGGTAGGGGCAGACCAGCAGGTGCCCGGGGTTGTACGGGTAGAGGTTGAGCACCGCGAAGACGTGCTCGCCCCGGGCCACCACCAGGCTCTCCTCGGCCGGCAGACCGGGGGCGCGGCAGAAGGGGCAGCCGGCCGGTTTCTCGTAGCCGCCCTCGGGCCGGTCCTCGCCGGAGATGTAGGTCATCCGGTGCGGCGTCCAGAGCCGGTCCAGCCCGTCCGCCAGACCGTTGTCGCCGCCGTACCCGGTGTCCCGCTCCGCCCCTGTCACACCGGCGATCCTACGATCCGGCCCGCTCGGCGGCAGGACCGGCGTTGGTACGCGACTCCACCACCTCGCGGACGTGCGCCACCGCCTCGTCGATCGGTACGCCGTTGCGCTGCGAGCCGTCGCGGTAGCGGAACGAGACGGTGCCGGCAGCCACGTCGTCGTCGCCGGCGATCACCATGAACGGGATCTTCTGCTGCTGCGCGTTGCGGATCTTCTTCTGCATCCGGTCGTCGCCCAGGTCCACCTCGGCCCGGACGCCGTGCCGGCGCAGCGTCGCGGCGAAGTCGACCAGGTAGTCGCCGTGCTCCTCGCGGATCGGGATGCCGACCACCTGCACCGGCGCCAGCCAGGCCGGGAACGCGCCCGCGTAGTGCTCGGTGAGCACGCCGATGAACCGCTCGATCGACCCGAACTTGGCACAGTGGATCATCACCGGCTGCTGCCGGGTGCCGTCGGCCGCCTGGTACTCCAGCCCGAAGCCCTTCGGCTGGTTGAAGTCGTACTGGATGGTCGACATCTGCCACGTGCGGCCGATCGCGTCCTTGGCCTGCACGGAGATCTTCGGGCCGTAGAACGCCGCGCCGCCCGGGTCCGGCACCAGTTCCAGCCCGGTCTCCAGCGCGCACTGCTCCAGCACGGCGGTGGCGGTCGCCCAGTCCTCGTCGGACCCGACGAACTTGTCCGGCCGGGAGTCGTCGCGGGTCGACAGCTCCAGGTAGAAGTCGTCGATGCCGAAGTCGCGCAGCAGGCTCAGCACGAAGCCGAGCAGGTGCTTGATCTCGGCCGGCGCCTGCTCCTTCGTGCAGTAGGAGTGCGAGTCGTCCTGGGTGAAACCACGCACCCGGGTCAGGCCGTGGATCACGCCGGACTTCTCGTACCGGTAGACCGACCCGAACTCGAACAGCCGCAGCGGCAGCTGCCGGTAGGACCGCCCGCGCGACCGGTAGATCAGGTTGTGCATCGGGCAGTTCATGGCCTTGAGGTAGTAGTCGCTGCCCTCCATCTCCATCGGCGGGAACATCGTGTCCTTGTAGTAGGGCAGGTGTCCCGAGGTGTGGAAGAGACCTTCCTTGGAGATGTGCGGCGTGCCGACGTAGTCGAAGCCCTCCTCGATGTGGCGCGCCCGGACGTAGTCCTCCATCACCCGCTTGAGCACGCCACCCTTGGGGTGGAAGACCGGCAGGCCGGAGCCGATCTCGTCGGGGAAGCTGAACAGGTCGAGGTCCGCGCCGAGCTTGCGGTGGTCGCGGCGGGCGGCCTCCTCCAGGAGCTTCAGGTACGCCTTGAGCTCGTCCCGGGTCGGCCACGCCGTGCCGTACACGCGCTGCAGCTGCGGGTTCTTCTCCGACCCGCGCCAGTACGCGGCGGCCGAGCGCATCAGCTTGAACGCGCCGATCAGCCGGGTGTTCGGCAGGTGCGGGCCGCGGCACAGGTCCGACCAGCAGACCTTGTCCTCGTTCGCGGCGAGGTTGTCGTAGATGGTCAGCTCGCCGCCGCCCACCTCCATCACCTCGGAGGAGTCCAGCCCTTCCCCCTTGACCTCGATCAGCTCCAGCTTGAACGGCTCCGCGGCCAGCTCGGCGCGGGCCTCGTCCAGGTCGGCGAACCGGCGGCGGCGGAACCGCTGGCCGGACTTGACGATCTCCTGCATGCGCTTCTCGAGCTTGGCGAGGTCGTCCGGCTGGAACGGCTTGTCGACACCGAAGTCGTAGTAGAAGCCGTTGTCGATCGGCGGGCCGATGCCGAGCTTCGCCTCCGGGAAGACGTCCTGCACCGCCTGGGCCAGCACGTGGGCGGTGGAGTGGCGCAGCACGTTCAGCCCGTCCGGGCTGTCCAGGGCGACCGGCTCGACGGCGACGTCCTCGGCCGGGCGCCAGTCCAGGTCGCGCAGCTGGCCCTGCGGGTCGCGGACCACCACGATCGCCTTCGGCCCGGTCATCGGCAGGCCGGCCGCGGCCACCGCGTCGGCCGCCGTGGTCCCGGCGGCGACGACGACGGGGTCGGCCACGACGGGGGTACGGGGTGCGGACACGGTGACTCCTAGTCGTCGACGGTACGGAAGGGCCGCTGAACGGCCCCTGCGATGCTATCGGTCGCCCGGACCCGGACCGCCGCCGACGCCACCGCCCGTCCCCGGAGAGTTCCGTGCCGGGTTGAACCTTTTCGCCCCGCCGCCCGAACTACCAGGTGGGGCCGGAGCCGGAACCGGCCCCAGTCGAGAAGGATGGGGACGATCATGAGGATGACCCGTCAGGGCCAGTGGGCGGCAGCGCTGCTGGCGGCCGTACTCGCCGGGGCGGTGGGCTGGCCGGGCGCGGCGAACGCGGCCGGGGTGACCGTCACGACCTCGCCCGCACAGGTCCGCCAGGGCGACGCGATCGAACTCTCCGTGCTGGTGCCGGCCGACAAGCCCGGCACCCGGACGACCCGGATCGAGCTGACCATGCCCGCTGACGCCCCGATCGGCGAGGTGTACCCGCTGTCGGTGCCGGACTGGGCGCCCACCATCACCACCCGCACGCTCGACCAGCCGGTCCCCGGCATGCACGCGGCCGAACTGAACCAGGTGACCCACGCGGTGAGCTGGCTGCGGATGCCCGGCACCGGAACCGGGCCGGCCCGGCTGCCGCTGGGCATGGGACCGATGCCCGCCACCGACCGGCTCACGTTCACCGTGACGCAGACGTACGACGACGGCACTGTGGTCCGGTGGGCGGACCCGGCGGGTGGCGCGCACCCCGCGCCGACGCTCGCCCTGCTGCCGCCACTGCCGGGCACCGTGACGCACGACGGCGCCCCCGCAGCGGGCGGCGCCGGGCACGGCGGTCACGGCGCGCCGGGCGCCCTCGGCGGGGTGCAGGGTGGCGCGCAGGGCGGCACGGCACCGGCGGCCGGGGCCGCGGACGACGGGCCGAGCGCCGACCTGCTGCTCGGCGGCGGCCTGCTCGCCGGGCTGGCCGGTGGCGCGGCGATCGGCTGGCTGCTCAGTCGCCGCCGGCACGACACCACGCCCCTCCCGGAAGACAGCAACGGCCCCTCCAACACCAGCGACACCCCCGACAGCGCGACCTCCGAAACCACCGCGACCGGCAGCGCGACGCCCGAGACTGCGCCCCTCGTCGGCGCGGCCTCCGACAGCGCGACCCCCGAAGCAGGCGAGCCCGTCACCGCCGGCACCGCCCCCACGCGCCCCTGACCGCCACCCGCCCAACAAGCGGACAACCAATCCACGATGCGAGACCACAGTAGATCTTGGTACGAAACGGCCCCCCTGGGGGCCATTTCGTACCAAGATCTCGGACTGCTGCGGCGGCGGAACGCAGCCGCGGGCGCGGGTGGGGTGGGGTCAGGCGGTGGCGGTCAGCCAGCCGGGGAGCGGCTCGCGGGCGGCCAGCCAGCCCTCCGGCACCCCGCCCGGCGCGCCGACCCCGGTGTACGCGGCCACGATCCCGCCCACGATGGCGGCGGTGGTGTCCACGTCGCCGCCCGCCTCCACGCAGGCCCGGATCGCGGCGGGGTAGTCGTGCAGCAGCGTGGCGGCGACCCAGAGCGTGAACGGCACGGTGTCCTGCGCGGTGACCCGGGAGCCGTTGCCGAGCGCGTCGGCCACCTCCGCGGCGCTACGGCCGAGCAGCGCGGCGGCCCGGCGTACCCCTCGGTGCACCTCACCGGCCGGGTCGAGCGCCCCGGCGACGGCGGTGAGCAGCCGGGCCGGGTCGGGCCGGTCGCCGTCGAGGCGGGCGCGGGCGGCGAGCGAGGCGGCCACCGCGACCGCCACCGCCCCGGCGACCCCTTCCGGGTGCGCGTGTGTCACCTCGGCCGAGGCGCGGGCCTGCGCGGCGGCACGGCGGGTGGAGTCGGCGTGCCAGGCGCCGAGCGGCGCGACCCGCATCGCGGCGCCGTTGCCGCAGGAGCCCTGCCCGTCGAACGCGGACGCGGCGGCCACCGGCCACGGCGTGCCGGTGCGGATCAGCCGCAGGACCGTCACCGCGCCCGGCCCGTACCCCCGGTAGGGCTCGCAGCGCTGCGCGAACGCCAACGCCAGCCGGTCGGAGTCGATCCGCCCGGCGGCGGCCAGCTCGGCCACGACGGAGCAGGCCATCTCGGTGTCGTCGGTCCACTCCCACGGCGGCGCGGGCAGCCGACCGGCGGCGAGGTCGTCCGGGCGCCGGCCGGGGACGAAGAACTGGGAGCCGAGGGCGTCGCCCACCGACAGGCCGGCCAGCGCGTCGCGGGCGAGCGCGAGGCGGGTGTCGGGGAAGAGCGTGAACGTCATCGCCGTCCCAGCTTGCCCGCTTCGCCGGACCGCCGCAACGCGTCCGGCTTGCCACGCCGAGTACGGTGCTGACGTGGCAACCGTCCTGCTGGTCGAAGACGACCACGTCGTACGCGGCGCCATGCTGCGGTCGCTCACCGACCGGGGGCACGCGGTGCACGCCGTCGGCACCGCGCTCGACGCGCTGCGGCGGGTCGCCGCGGAGACACCGGATCTGGTGGTGCTCGATCTCGGCCTGCCCGACCTGGACGGCTCGGACGCGCTGCGCATGCTGCGCGGCATCACCGACGTGCCGATCATCATCGCCACCGCCCGCGACGACGAGCAGTCGGTGGTACGGCTGCTGCGCGCCGGCGCGGACGACTACATGGTCAAGCCGTTCACCGGAGCGCACCTGGACGCCCGGATCACCACGGTGCTGCGCCGGGCCGGCCGGGCCAGCCGTACCGTCGCGCCGGCCGTGCACACGGTCGGCGGCCTGCGGGTCGACGTGGGCGAGCGCAGCGCCGTGCTGGACGGGGAGGCGCTGGCCCTGACCCGCAAGGAATTCGACCTGCTGGCGTATCTCGCCGCGCGTCCCGGCCGGGTAGTGTCCCGGCGGGAACTCTTGGAGGAGGTATGGCGGCAGCCATCGGTCGGCGAGGACCAGACCATCGACGTTCACCTGTACTGGCTCCGCCGCAAAATGGGCGAGTCCGCGGCGAAGCCGCGCTACCTGCGCACCGTGCGGGGGGTCGGCTTCCGGCTGGTGGCGCCGGACTGAGGTTCAGCCTCGCCGGGCTCACCGCGGGGCTGTGCGGCCTGATCGCGCTCGCATTCCTCATCCCGCTCGGGCTCACACTCGGCGACCGGACCCGGGAGGCCGAGCTGGCCGACGCGGCCCGCCGGGCCGCGCTGGTGACCGGCGCGCTGGCGGTCAGCACGGACACCGCGACCGTCGAGCGGGCGGTGGCCGCCGCGGCCGGCGACGATCCGGCGCTGCGTCCGGTCGTGCACGGCATCGGGGCGGACGAGTCCGCCGGGCGCGCGAACCCGCAGATGCTCGCCGACGCCGCCGCGCAGCGGCAGTCGGTGGTGACCGACGTGGACGGCGGGGTGCTGCGGCTGGACCCGGTGGTGCTCGGTGACCGGGTCGCCGTGGTGGAGGTGTTCGTCCCCGACGAGGTGCTCGACTCCGGCGGCGGCGGGCGGTGGCTGCTGCTGCTCGCGATCGGCCTGGCGCTGGTCGGCGCGGCGGTGGCGGTGGTCGACCGGGTGGCGGCAAGGGCGGTGGACGCCACCGGCGACCTGGTCAAGGCGGCGCTCGCGGTGGGTGACGGCGAGCTGGGGGTACGTGTCGAACCGACCGGCCCGCGTGAGCTGGCCGAGGCCGGGCACGCGTTCAACCGGATGACGGAACGGCTGGTGGCACTCCGTGCCGACGAGCACGAACTGGTAGCCGACCTGTCGCACCGGCTGCGGACGCCGCTGACCGCGCTGCGGCTGGACGCCGAGGCGCTGGAGTCCGACGACACGAGCATCGGCACGTTCAGCGAGGCGGAGCTGGACCGCCGGCGCGGCATCCGGCGGATCCGGCAGGCGATCGTCACGCTCGAGGGCGAGGTCGACCAGCTCATCAAGACGACCCGCAAGGCGGTCGCCCAGGAGTCGGCGCCGGCGTCGTGCGACGTGAGCGAGGTGGTCCGGGACCGGATGGTCTTCTGGTCGGCGCTGGCCGGGGACCAGAACCGGCCGCACCGGGTGGTCGGGGCGCAGTTGCGCATCCCGGCACCGGTGCCCCGCGCCGAGCTGGCCGCCGCGTTGGACGCGGTGATCGGCAACGTGTTCCGGTACACCCCGCAGGGCACCGCGTTCGAGGTGGCGGTGAGCCGCCGGGACGGCTGGGTGGCGATCCGCATCGACGACGCCGGGCCGGGCATCGCCGACCCGGACCGGGCGCTGCGCCGGGGTGAGAGCGACAGGGGTTCCACCGGGCTCGGTCTGGACATCGCCAAGCGGGTGGCGTTGCAGGCGAACGGTTCGGTCAGCATCGACCGGGCCCGGCTCGGCGGGGCGAGCGTGGTGATGCTGCTGGCCGACCCGGACGCGGCACCCCGGCAGGTGAACCGGTTCGGGCTGGTCGGGCGGATGGCCCGGGAGGCCCGCGAGCCGCGGACCGGACGACGCTGGCCGCGCCCGCGCTGACCCGTGACTGTGGACCGGCGCAAGTTCTCCTTAAAGGTGGTTTAACGCGGGCCGGAAAACCGGCGTGAACTGCCAGGATCGTTGACAGAACCCATCAGTTCCGTCGGCCGGGACGCCCCGTAAGACCTTCCGGCCGGCGGATCATGCGCGCGGCGGGAGTCCGGTCCCCCCACACCTCGCTCCCGTCGCGCGCGCTCTCCCGTCGATCCCGGGCGCGAGGTGACCGTCATGCCGCCGGCCGTCAGCCGTCTGCTCCGCTGGGCCGCTGTCATCGGCCTGGGCATCGCGCTCACGCTCGCACTCTGGCAGGACCCGGTGCTCGCGCACGGTCCCGTCCGGCCCGCGCCCGTCGCCTCCGGTTCCGCCGCCGCGCTCACCGCGCTGGCGCTGTCCGGGCTGATGCTGACCGCGCGGCGCCGGCCGCCCCGGGGATCCCGGCGGCCGGCGCCCGTACGGCCGCTCAGCGTGCCGCGCTCCCCAGGTACGCGTCGATCTCGGCGGTGATCCGGGCCTGCTCGGCCGGCGCGAGGAACGCCGCGGCGACCGCGTCGCGGGCCAGCGCGGCCACCCCGTCCGGGCCGAGTCGCAGCAGCCGGGCGGCCACCGCGTACTCGTCGTTGAGCGTGGTGCCGAACATCGGCGGGTCGTCGGAGTTGATGCTGACCGGCACCCCGGCCTCGACCAGCCGGGGCAGCGGGTGCGCGTCCAGGCTCGGTACGGCCCGGGTGCGCACGTTCGACGTCGGGGAGATCTCCAGCGGGATCCGCCGCTCGGCGAGGTAGGTCAGCAGCGCCGGGTCCTGCGCGGCGGAGATGCCGTGGCCGATCCGCTCGGCGCCCAGCTCGCGCAGCGCGTCCCAGATCGTCTCCGGGCCGGTGGTCTCACCGGCGTGCGGCACCGACCGCAGCCCGGCCGCCCGCGCCTGGTCGAACCAGGGCTTGAACTGCGGGCGGGGCACACCGATCTCGGGACCGCCGAGGCCGAAGCTGATCAGCCCGTCCGGTCGTTCGTCGAGCGCGATCCGCAGCGTCTGCTCGGCGGCGGGCAGTCCGGCCTCGCCGGGGATGTCGAAGCACCAGCGCAGCGCGATGCCGAAGTCGGCCTCGGCGCGCTTGCGGGCGTCCTCGATCGCCTCGCAGAACGCCGGCGCCGGGATGCCGCGGTTGACGTGCGAGTACGGCGTCACAGTCAGCTCCGCGTAGCGGACCTGCTGGCGGGCCAGTTCCCGGGCGACCTCGTGGGTGAGCAGCCAGACGTCGTCGGCGTCGCGGATCAGGTCCACCACGCTCAGGTAGACCTCGATGAAGTGGGCGAAGTCGCGGAACGCGAAGTAGTCGGCGAGCGCCTCCGGGTCGGCCGGGACGGGGCTGCGCCCCTCGTGCCGGGCGGCCAGCTCGGCGACGATCCGGGGTGAGGCCGAGCCGACGTGGTGCACGTGCAGCTCCACCTTGGGCAGTCCGGCGATGAAGGTGGGCAGGTCGGTCACGAGTTCTCCTCTGCGCGGGCGCCGGTACGGGCCACCATGAAGATCCGGCGGAACGGGAAGTACACCTGACCCTGCCGCACCGGGTACGCCTGCGCGAGCCGTACCCCCAGCTCGGCGCGGAAGTCGGCCCAGCCGGCGGCGTCCAGCGCGGCGCGCACCGGGCGCAGCGCGGTGCCCTCCATCCAGGCCAGCACCGGGTGGTCGGCGCCGGCGGCGGGCAGCAGATGCACGTACGTAGTCTCCCAGGCGTCGACCGCGCAGCCCGCGTCGGTCAGCAGCGTGGCGTAGCCGACGGGCTCGTCGACGGGCGCCTCGCGCAGCTTCGCGGCGAGCGCGTCCCGCCATCGGTCCTGCGCGGCCACGGAGCGCAGCAGCCGGTGCGAGGGCGCGTCGAAGTTGCCGGGTACCTGGAACGCCATCCAGGCACCGGCCGGCAGCTCCCCCGCCCAGCGGCGCAGCAGGTCGCGGTGTTCCGGCACCCACTGGAGCACGGCGTTGCCGACCAGCACGTCCACGTCCGGCTCGGGCCGCCAGTCGCGGACGTCGGCGACCGCGTACGCGACCGGACCGCCGTCGGCGCTCGCCCGGGCGATCATCTCCGGGGAGGAGTCCAGGCCGGTGACCCGGCTGCCGGGCCAACGGCCGGCGAGCGTCGCGGTGAGGGTGCCGGGGCCGCAGCCGAGGTCGACGACGGCGCGCGGGTGCGCGGCGCCGACGCGGGCCAGCAGGTCGTGGAACGGCCGGGAACGCTCGTCGCCGTAGCGCAGGTAGGTGCGCGGATCCCACATGACAGCCTCCAAACCGTACGTACGTCTTGCTAGACCGTACGGCCCGCCGAGCGCGACGGCAAGCCGCTCACTAGGCTCGACCGGGTGGAACAGCGCAGCTTCGACCGGCTCGGCCGGCACGTCGGCATCATCGGACTCGGCGCGTGGCAGCTCGGCGCGGACTGGGGCGAGGTCAGCGAGGACGACGCGCTCGCCGTCCTGGCCGCCGCCGTCGACGCGGGCGTCACCTTCCTGGACACCGCCGACGTGTACGGCGACGGCCGCAGCGAGGCGCTGATCGGGCGGTTCCTGCGGTCCCGCCCCGGGCACGGACTCACCGTGGCCACCAAGATGGGCCGCCGGGTGGAGCAGACGCCGGAGGCGTACACGCTCGACAACTTCCGGGCCTGGACCGACCGGTCCCGCACCAACCTCGGCGTCGACACGCTGGACCTGGTGCAGCTGCACTGCCCGCCCACCGCCGTCTTCGCCGACGACCGGGTCTTCGACGCGCTGGACACGCTGGTGGCCGAGGGCCGCGTGGCCGGGTACGGCGTCAGCGTGGAGACCTGCGACCAGGCGCTCACCGCCATCGCCCGGCCCGGGGTGGCGAGCGTCCAGATCATCCTCAACGCGGTCCGGCACAAGCCGCTGGAGCGGGTGCTGCCGGCCGCCGCTGCCGCCGGGGTGGGGATCATCGCCCGGGTGCCGCTGGCCAGCGGCCTGCTCTCCGGGCGGTACGACGAGAACACCACGTTCCCGGCGAACGACCACCGCACGTTCAACCGCCACGGCGAGTCGTTCGACGTGGGCGAGACGTTCTCCGGCGTCGACTACGACAGCGGCCTGGCCGCCGTACGCCGGCTCGCGCCGCTGGTCGGCGACGACCGGACGATGGCGCAGTTCGCGCTGCGGTGGATCCTCGACCAGCCCGGCGTGACCGTGGTGATCCCCGGCGCCCGATCCCCCGAGCAGGCGCGCCGCAACGCCGAGGCGGCCGGGCAGCCGGCACTGACCGAGGTGGAGCTGACCGCGGTGCGGGCCACCTACGACGAGCTGATCCGCCCGCAGGTGCACGACCGGTGGTGAGCCGGCCGGCCGGCGCGGCGTCGCCGGGCACCCGCGGCGGCGGGCATGCTGGAGCGGGACTGTCGTCGTCGGAGGGGGAACGATGAGGGGTTGGTTCCGGCTCACCCTGGGACTGGTCGCCGTGGTGCTCGGTGCGCTGTGGACGGTGCTGGGCCTCGGGTACGTCGAGGGCAGCGTGATGAGCGACCAGCGGGTCTGGGCGCTCGTCGGCCCGGTACTGGTCCTGATCGGACTGACCGGGCTGTGGTGGGGCATGCGGGCCCGGCGCCGCTGACGTCGCGGGCAAGGCGAAGCCCCGCCTCCCGTACGGGATGCGGGGCTTCCGGCACCGGCCGGCGCGGCCGGTGCGGTCAGCTCAGATGGGGCGGACCTGCTCGGCCTGCGGACCCTTCTGACCCTGGGCGATCTCGAACTCCACCCGCTGGTTCTCCTCCAGCGTGCGGTAGCCGCTGGTCTGGATGGCCGAGAAGTGGACGAACACGTCAGCACCCCCGCCGTCGACGGTGATGAAGCCGAAGCCCTTGTCAGCGTTGAACCACTTCACGGTTCCCTGCGCCATGTGTATCTCCTTCTAAAACTGGCGGCCGAGCACGCCGTGCGGCCGATTGGCCGTTTTCGAGCAGCGGCGCCTGAGGCGGCCCCCAATGCAGGAGACTTCTCTCAACCCACGCGTCTCTCAACAGCGTGAGACAGCAAACCACGTACGCAAAAACTTCGCACAGCCTAACGGACGAAATTTCTCCGACATGTGATCTGAAGGTCTCGCGGAGGCCGCCGCGCGGCCCCGTCGCAGCCATGCGAAAGGCCCCTTTCCCGTACTCGGGAAAGGGGCCTTTCCGGCCTTTTCGTCAGTCCGGCCAGCGGCCGGTCAGCCGGCGTACGCCCACCGCTCCGCCCCTGTCGACGGCGGCCCGCACCACCGAGAAGATGGCCCCCTGCAGGGCCGCGGCGGCGAGCACCTCGCCCCAGCGGCGGTCCTCGTCGGTGGCGCTCGGCGCCTCGCCGTCGCCCGCCGTCACCTTCCAGACCTGACGGAAGATCGCCCCGGCGACGGCACCGGCGGCCAGGCCGAGCAGCACCCCCACCGGCTTGTACGCCGCCTTGCCGACCCTTCCACTCACCTGCGCCTCCCTCTGACGATCACCAGCACCACCGCCGTCACCAGCGCGCCGGCCGCGATGGCCGCCCACGGCAACGGGTTGCGCCCGACCGCCTCACCCTTCTCGTACGCCTGCGCCCGGACCAGCCGGGCCCGCTCCGCCGCCCGCCCGCGCACCCTGGCCGCGGTCAGCGACGCCTGCTCCCGCATCCGCGCCTTCGCCGCCTCGGCGGAGTGCCGCACCAGCGCCTTCGGATCGGCCCGCGCCGCGAGCAGCTCCATCGTCTCACCGAGCTCCACCCGGGTCCGGCGGATCTCCTCCCGGAGCGCCGCCACGTCCCCGGTCCCGTTACCGGTCATGCCCGCCTCCCGTCCTTCACCGCGGCGGTGACCGTGTCCACGTCCGCCCGAACGCTGCGCACCGCCGCCTCGGGCACCGGCGGGACTGCACGGCTGACCTGCTTCTTGCCCACAAGCGCCAGGATCCCGGCGAGCAGGAACAGTGCCACCGCCACGATGAGGGCGGCCAGCCACGCCGGCATGACAAGCGCCAGTAGCAGGATCACCGTAGCGACCAGAGCGCCCGCGCCATAGAGCGCCATCACCCCGCCGCCGCCGAACAGACCAATCCCGATCCCGGCGTGCTTGCCCTTCTGGGTCAGCTCCGCCCGGGCCAGGGCCAGCTCGTCCCGCACCAGGCGGGTGACCTGCTCGGTGGCGCGCTGCACCAGTTCGGCGGTGGACGGCTCGCTCCCGGTCCGCGACGTGCTGCGACTCGCGACGTCAGCCATGCTGTCCTCCTTTCGTCATCACCGCGCTGTATGCCCGGAGTCGCCGCCCGTCAATCCTGCGCGGCGCGGCCGGTCCGCCCGGCCGCGCGCCGCCGGACCCCGGTGCCGCGAGCACCGGATCCGGGGCGTGCGCACCACGTCCCCCGCAACGGGCCGGGCAAACCCGTCCGGCCCGAAAGCCCCCGAAAGCTCCCCCTCCGCACGCGCGGAACCCCCGGCGCCGGGGCGGCCGGGGGTTCCGATCGGGGTACGGGGTCAGCGACGCGCCTCGGCGTGCTCCTCCCGGCTGCCCACGAACACCTCGCTGCGGGCCTCGCCGTCGTCGCTGCCGCCGAAGACCCGCGCGTCGTCGGGCGCCTCGGTGTCCGACGCGCGGCGGACCGGGCGGCGCAGCGGCACCGCCTGCCAGGGCAGCGGGCCGGTGGTGTCGCCCACCTCGGCACGCAGCCGGGGCAGGGCGGTCGGGCGCTGGTCGCGTACCCAGGTCACCAGGTGCTCGCGGACCAGGCACCGCAGGTCCCACAGGCTGCCCGCGTCGGCGGCGCTGACCAGCGCGCGGACCTTGACCATGCCGCCGGTCGCGTCGGTCACCTGGAGCACGCAGACGCGCCCGTCCCACAGCTCGGTGCCCTCGCACAGGCGGCGCAGTTCCTCCCGCATCGCCTGCACCGGGACGGCCCAGTCCAGCTCGAACTCGGCGGTGCCGAGCACCGCCGCCTCGGTACGCGTCCAGTTCTGGAACGGCCGGCTGGTGAAGTACGAGGTGGGCAGGATCAGCCGGCGGTCGTCCCAGATCTGCACCACCACGTAGCTGAGTGTCAGCTCCTCGATCCGGCCCCACTCCCCCTCGACCACCACCACGTCGTCCAGGCGTACCGCGTCGCTGAACGCGAGCTGGAGACCGGCGAAGACGTTGGCGAGCAGGCTCTGCGCGGCCAGCGCGGCGACCGCGGCGATCACACCGGCGGAGGTCAGCACACCGGCGCCGACGCCGCGTACGGCCGGGAACGTCATCAGCATGACGCCGACCGTGAGGATCACGATCACCGCGATGGTGAGCCGGCGCAGCAGCACCACCTGGGTACGTACCCGCCGGGCGTGCCTGTTGTTCGGCACGTCGACCCGGAACCGGGCCAGCGCGGTGTCCTCCGCCACCACCAGCAGCGAGGCCACCAGCCAGGCGGTGGCGGCGATCGTCGCCAGCACCAGCGTGTGCAGGACGAACTGCCGCCAGGGGCTGCCGATCGCGTACCCGGTGCTGAACCGGACCGCGAACTGCACCGCGGCCACGGTGAGCGCGACCTGGAACGCGCGGTGCGCGTGCTCGGTCAGCTCGGTCATCAGCAGCGAGCGGCGGCCGAGGCGGCGGGTGACCCGGTGCACCACCTGGGCCAGCACCAACGCGATCGCCGCCGCGGCGAGCGCGGCGGCGATGGTCACGACATAACTCTGCACGTACTCTCTCTCCCTCCGACCGGGCGGGCATCGGGCAAAGGCCCAATGGTGCCCGGCGGCCCGGGTATCGACCAGGATCAGACCTTGCGGTACCGGGACTGGAAGAAGCAGTAGACACCGAACGCGGCGATGCCGAGCGCCATGAGCGCCAGCAGCCACGGCCCGTACGACTGGTCGCGCAGCGTCCGCAGGGCGGCGTCCAGGCCGCGCGCCTTCTCCGGGTCGTAGTTCACCGCGGCGATCACGACCAGCAGGCCGGCGATGGCGAACACGCCACCCCGGGCGGCGTACCCGGCCATGCCGAGGCGGCGGGTGAGCTGACGGGTCTTGGGGCTCATCTCGCCGGTCTTGAGGTTGCGCTCGAACTTCTTCTTCAGGCCGTAGATCACCATGCCGATGCCGACCGCGGCGAGCACCAGCCCGGCCAGTCCGACCAGCCAACGGCCGCCGTCGGAGGCCATCAGCTTCTCGGAGAGCTGCTGCTGCTGGTCGGAGGCGTTGGAGCTGGCGTCCTGGAAGACCTTGATCGCGGTCCAGCCCAGCCAGACGAACACGACGACCCGGACCGCCGAGGCGATCCGTTCGAACAGTCGTTCCTTGCCGGTCTTGGACACGTGGCCGGAGATCGCCTCGAAGGCCTGCCAGATCGCCATGGCGAACAGGCCGACCGCGACCGCGATCAGGAGGAACTTCCCGAGCGGCTGTTCACCGAGGGTGCGCAGCGCGCCGTTCTGGTTTCCCTCCTCGCCCGAGTTACCGAAGGCGATCTGCAGCGCCAGCCAGGCGAAGAGGAGGTGCACCACCCCGTATCCGATGAATCCGGCACGGGTCAACAGTTCGAGCCACCGGCTGTTTCGAGCCTGTGCGGCGGTGGCTCCGGCATTCCGGGTGAGAGACATGAGCCCTCAATCTCCCGGCGGGCGATTTTCCAAACGTCTCGCCCGCCGGGACGGCCGAAACGGATCAGCCGTTGAGATCGCGGGCGACCCGCAGCACCACCTGCTGGTGGGTGACGCTGTCCAGGCTGACCTGGAAGCCGGCCACCTCGGTGGCCTGCTGGCCGACGGTGAGCGAGAGCTGTTCCCCGGCCACCTCGACGGTGACCTGGTCGCCCTCGGCGCCGACCAGCTTCGCCTCGACGCCGAGGATCCGGGCGCTGGCCTCGACGCCACGGTCGAAGGTGATCGTGCAGGCGTCCAGCCCGCAGTCGGTCTCGGCACCTTCGGAACTGCATCCGGCGAGCAGTGCCGCGCCGAGGGCGAGAGCGGCGAGCAGACCGGCGGTACGGCGGGCAGGGGCGGAGGTGGCGCGTCGCATCGTCACCCGCCCAAGGATAGGCGGCCCGTTCCACGCGCCCGTCGTAGGCGGATGGCGCAGGCCACGCCGGGCGGGGCCCACCCGGTGCGCGCTAGGGTGCCGGAATGGCTTTCGACGTCGCCCGGGTCCGGGCCGCCTACCCTGCCCTGAGCGAGGGATTCGCCCACTTCGACGGCGCCGGGGGCACCCAGACCGCCGCCACAGTCGTCGAGGCGGTGGCCGGGGCGATGCGCGCCGCGACGGGCAACCGCAGCACCGCCTTCCGGCCCGGCCGCCGGGCGCTGGATCTGGTCGCCGGCGCGCGGGCCGCGGTCGCCGACCTGCTCGGCGCGCAGCCGTCCGGCGTGGTGCTCGGGCCCAGCGCCACCGCGCTGACGTACACGCTGGCCCGGACGCTCGGCGCCGGCTGGCGTCCGGGCGACGAGGTGGTGGTGTCCCGGCTGGACCACGACGCGAACGTCCGCCCGTGGGTGCAGGCCGCGCAGGCGTCCGGCGCCACGGTGCGCTGGGCCGAGTTCGACCCGGCGACCGGTGAGCTGCCCGCCGGCCAGTACGCCGACCTGGTCGGCGAGCGCACCCGCCTGGTCGCGGTGACCGCCGGCAGCAACGCGATCGGCACCGTCCCGGACGTGGCGGCGATCGCCAAGACCGCGCACGCCGCCGGCGCGCTGGTCTGCGTGGACGGCGTGCACTCGGTGCCGCACGGCCCGACCGACCTGGCCTCGCTCGGCGCGGACTTCCTGGTGACCAGCGCGTACAAGTGGTCCGGTCCGCACCTGGCGGCGATGGTCGCCGACCCGGCGCGCTGGGCGGCGCTGCACCCGGCGAAGCTGGTCCCCTCCGCCGACGGCGTGCCGGACCGGTTCGAGTACGGCACGCCGAGCTTCCCGCTGCTGGCCGGCGTCACCGCCGCGGTGGACCACCTGGCCGGACTGGACCCGGAGGCGACCGGCGACCGCCGGGAGCGGGTACGCGCCGGACTGGCCGCCGCGCAGGCGCACGAGGAGGCGGTGTTCGACCGGCTGCTCGCCGGGCTGGCCGACCGTCCGTTCGTGACCGTGTACGGCTCACCCGCCCGGCGCTGCCCGACGGTGTCGTTCCGGGTGGCCGGACTGACCCCGGTGCAGACCGCGGCGGCGCTCGGCGAGGCGGGCCTGTGCCTGTCGAACGGCGACTACTACGCCTACGAGTACTTCCACGCCATGGGTCTGCGCGACAGCGGCGGCGCCGTGCGGGCCAGTGTCTACCACTACAACACCGTCGATGAGGTGGACCGGCTGCTGGCCGAACTGGACCGGCTGGCCGGGCCCGGAGGGAGAATGATCCGGTGAGTTTTCTGGTCGAGGAGAACGCCGCCAAGCGCCGCTTCGAGATCCTGGTGGACGACGCGCTGGCCGGGTTCACCGCGTACACGCCGCGCGGCGAGACGCTGGTCTTCACGCACACCGAGGTCGACGACCGGTTCCAGGGTCAGGGCGTCGGTGCGGCGCTGGTCCGGGGCGCGCTGGACCAGGTCCGTGCCCGGGGCGGCCGGGTGGTGCCGCAGTGCCCGTTCGTGGCCTCGTTCATCGAGCGCCACCCGGAGTACGCCGACCTGGTGGCCGAGAAGCCGTGAGGCCCGGCCCGGCCGGGGGACCTCCCCACCCGGCCGGGCCGGGAGTCAGCGCACGCCGGTCAGCACCTCGGCGGCGGCCCGGGCCGCGGCGGCGGTGGCGCCGTGGGTGGCCAGGTGCACGGCGCCGGTGACCAGCTCGGGCACGCCCAGCTCGACCACCACCGCGTCGGGGCGTACGGCCAGCGCCCGGCGTACCGCGTCCCGCATCCAGTCGTGGCGGTGCAGGTCGCGCACCACGAGCACCAGCGGCCGACCGGCCGGTGTCGCGCCCGGGTCGGCCGGTACGGCGTCGGCGGCGTAGCGGGCGGTGGTGGTGCCGGGCGCCAGGTGGGTCAGGGGTGCGGCGATGCCCCACGGCGTCTCCTCGCCGATGGCGATGTTGCGCGGCGGCGCGAACTCCACCACGTGCGCCGGACCGGCCAGCGGCAGCAGCCCGGTGTCGCCGCTGACCCGTACCGCCCGGCGGGCGGCGGCGAGCCCGATCGGTGAGCCGTCGGCGGGTGGCGGGCCGGCGATCCGGCGGGCGCGGGCGGCGACGCTCCACGCGGCGAGCTGGCCGACCCGCTTCGCCGCCTCGGCGAGCCGTTCCTCGGGCAGTTCCCCGCTGATCACCGCCGCCACGATCGCGTCACGCAGCTCGCGGGCGTCGGCCTCGGTGGCCCGTTCCCCGCCGACGCAGATCGCGTCGGCGCCGGCCACGAGCGCGCGCACCGCGGCGCCGGTGAAGCCGTACCGGTCGGCCACCGCCCGCATCTCCACCGCGTCGGTGACCACCACACCGCCGAAGCCCATCTCCTCGCGCAGCAGGCCGCCGAGCACGCGCGGGCTCAGCGTGGCGGGCAGTTCCGGGTCCAGTGCCGGCACCAGCAGGTGGCCGGTCATCACCGCCTGCGCCCCGGCGGCCACGGCGGCGCGGAACGGGGCCAGCTCGACCGCGTCGAGGCGGGCCCGGTCGCCGCCGATGCGGGGCAGGTCGTGGTGCGAGTCGACCCGGGTGTCGCCGTGCCCGGGGAAGTGCTTGGCGCAGGCGGCGACGCCGCCGGACTGCAGGCCGCGTACCCAGGCGGCGGTGTGCCGGGCGACCAGGTCCGGGTCGGCGCCGAACGCGCGTACCCCGATGACCGGGTTGGCCGGGTTGGAGTTGACGTCGGCGTCCGGGGCGTAGTCCAGCGTGACGCCGACGGCGGCGAGTTCGGCGCCGAGGTCGCGGGCGACCTCCTCGGTCAGCGCCGGGTCGTCGACCGCGCCGAGCGCGTAGTTGCCGGGACGGGAGCTGCCCCGGGCGGACTCGATCCGGGTGACGTCGCCGGCTTCCTCGTCGATCGCCACGATGACGTCCGGCCGTTCGGCCCGCAGGGTCGCGGTGAGGGTGGCGACCTGTTCGTGGTCGACGACGTTGCGGGCGAACAGGACGACCGAGCCGAGCCCTTCGCCGAGCCAGCGGCACACCCATGGCGGCGGTGTGGTGCCGACGAAGCCCGGTTGCAGGACGGCGGCGGCGAGCGCCGCCAGGTCTCCGGTCGATCCCACGGTCCGCTCGCTCACGCTGTCGTACCCCCGTCTCCCCCACGGACCCGCCGGGGCCGGCGGGTGCTGCCATGGTCACACCGCGCCGCTAAATAGTCAACAATCCTTACTGTTAGCCGCTGGCGCCTCGCGACCTCCCGTGGGAGAGTTCCCACATGTCCGCCCTGCCGCTCGCCGACGCCACCAGCGCCGCCGACATCCCCGGCGTACGCCTGCTCGGTCTGGTCGTCGGCGGCCTGTTCCTGCTGATCGCGATCCGGGCCATGTTCCGCCGCTGATCCCCGCCGGGCGGTGAGCGGCGGGGGCGGTTTCGCGCGGGATCACCGGGGGTAGCTGAGGCGCTTGATGAAACTGACCACGCACTCCTCCAGCCTGCGCCGGGCGGCACGGAACCTGTTCGGCTGGACCGCGCTGCGGCCCAACCAGCTCGCCGCCATGCGCGCCGTGATGAAGCGCCGGGACGCACTGGTGGTACTGCCCACCGGCGCCGGCAAGTCGGCGATCTACCAGATCCCGGCCAGCCTGATCCCCGGTCCGACGGTGGTGATCTCCCCGCTGCTGGCGTTGCAGCAGGACCAGATCGCCGCGCTCAACGAACGGCAGCGCCCGGAGCTGCGCGCGGTGCGGATCAGCTCGGACGAGAGCGCCGCCCAGCAGGCCGAGGCGATCGAGGACATCCGCGCCGGGCGCGCGGAGTTCCTGTTCATCACGCCGGAGGCGCTGAGCAACCCGGACCGCCTCGCCGAGGTCCGGGAGCTGAAGCCGGCGCTGGTGGCGATCGACGAGGCGCACTGCATCTCGGCGTGGGGCCACGACTTCCGGCCGGACTACCTGGCGCTCGGTCACCTGATCGACGGCCTCGGCCGCCCGCCGGTGGTGGCGCTCACCGCGACCGCCTCCCCGCCGGTACGCGACGACATCATCGCCCGGCTGCGGCTGCGCGAGCCGGAGGTGGTGGTCTCCGGGCTGGACCGGCCCAACCTCTTCCTCGAGGTGGCTCACTGCCCGACCGACGACTACCGGTGGCGGCGGCTGATCGCGCTGCTGCGCGACGACGAGCGGCCCGGCATCATCTACGTGCCGACCCGCCGGGCGGCCGAGGAACTGGCCGAGCGGCTCACCGGCGCCGGATACCCGGCCGAGTTCTACCACGGTGGCATGCCCACCGCGGCCCGGCACGAGCTGCACGAGGCGTTCCTGGCCGACCGCGTGCCGATCATGGTGGCCACCTCGGCGTTCGGCATGGGCATCGACAAGCCGAACATCGCCTGGGTGGTGCACATGGCGCTGCCCGACTCGCCGGACAGCTACTTCCAGGAGATCGGCCGGGCCGGTCGGGACGGCTCGCCGGCCCGGGTGCTGCTGCTGTGGCGCTCCGAGGACGTCGGCCTGCAGCGCTACTTCAGCGGCGGACTGCCGGACTCCAAGGAACTGACCGAACTCGCCGCGGTGCTGCGCGGCAAGGCCCGCAACCGCAAGGAGCTGCGCGAGCTGACCGGTCTCGGCCCGCGCAAGCTGGGCCAGTACCTGTCCCTGCTGGAGCAGGTCGGCGCCGCCGAGCCGCGGGCCAGGCAGCGCATCGCGGCGCCCCGGTACGCGCCGCCGGCCGCCGAGTCCGGCCGCGCCGCGCTGGCCGAGGCGGAACGGCAGCAGACGGTGACCCGGTCGCGTACCGACATGATGCGCGCCTTCGCCGAGACCACGGGCTGCCGGGGCCAAGCCCTGCTGGCGTACTTCGGTGAGCAGATGAGCGAGGTCTGCGGGCACTGCGACAACTGCCACGCGGGCACCAGTGTGGCCGGTGACGGCGCGGTCGGGCCGTTCCCGGTGCACAGCCAGGTACGCCACCCGGAGTGGGGCGCCGGCCTGGTGCTCAGCTACGAGGAGGACCGGATGACGGTGCTCTTCGACGAGGTGGGTTACAAGACGCTGTCCGTGCGCGTGGTGTCCGAACAGGGCCTGCTGGAGCTGGACTAGCCTGACCCGGGCGCCGCGGGGGCGCCCGTCGACAACGACGACCACGGCGAAAGGGGCCTGATCGTGATCGAGCAGCCGGCGTACACCCGGTTCGGCGTCTCCGACGAGGAGTGGGGACTGCTTGTGGGGTTGCCGCAGTCGGTGCTCACCGCGGCGGCCGCCGCCGAGTCCGACGGCACCCGCCGCACCATGGCCGAGAACGCCGCCGGGCTGGAGACCATCGCCGCCGGCCGTGAGTCGGCCAGCCCGCTGGTCGCCGCGGTGGCCGGTGAGGTCGTCGACCGGGTCGGCGACCCGGAGACCGGCGCGGAACTGCCGGTCATCACGCCGCCGGACCCGAAGGCGATGATCGACGACGTGCTGGCCCGGGCCGGGCAGGCGTCCGCGCTGCTCGCCGCGCGGGTGGACGAGGGGCAGGCCGGGGCGTACCGCCACTGGCTGGTGGACATCGCCGAGCAGGTGGTGGGCGCCGCCTCCACCGGCGGCATCCTCGGTCTGGGCGGCGACACGGTCACCGACTCCGAGCGCCGGTTCCGGGACCGGCTGGCCCAGGTGCTGAACGACTAGACGGACTCCTAACAGAAGGCTCGCAGTTCCGTCAATGACGGACGTCACGCCCCACCGGTGTCGCTTTCGGGCCCCGTGGGGCGTCCTGCTTACAGCAGGAGTGACGAGCCACGGGGGGTCGTTGATGGACGGGAAGCTGCAACGTCAGGTCCTCGACACGGAGGTGCTGCCGCCACCGGAGCGCTTCGGCATGTGGCTGGACATGATGGCGAGCACGCCGACGCCGCTGCGGGTGCACACCGCGCACGCCGACGACTTCGTCGCCCGGGCCGAGTTCATCGACCTGGGCCGGATGCAGCTCATCCGCTACCGCTACCCCTCGGTGGACTGCGTGCGCACCTCGAAACTGATCCAGCGCTCCGACCCCGACTACTACCTGCTCGCGCTGACGCTCAGCGGGAACAGCCAGGCCGACCAGGAGGGGCAGCGCGCCCGGTGCCGCCCCGGCGACCTCACCTTCTACGACTGCTCCCGTCCGCACGAGGTCAGTCACCACGCCGACGCCGCCGGGTCCGGGTACGCCCGCTCGATCGTGGCCCTGATGCCGTACGACGCGCTGCCGTTGCCGCCCCGCCGGCTCGCTCCCCTGTTCGCCGGCCGGATGTCCGGCTCCGAGGGTGTCGGCGGCCTGGTCGCCGACTTCCTCGTCCGGATCACGGCGAACCCCGAGCAGTACCACGCGGCCGACGCGGAGCGCCTCGGCGCCATCGGCCTGGACCTGGTCGCCACGCTGCTCGGCCGCAACCTCGTCTCCGAGGACGCGGTGCCCACCGAGGTCCGGCGGCGTGCCCTGCTGGCCCAGGTACGCGCGTACGTGCGCCAGCGCCTCGGCGACGCCACGCTGGACCCGGGCGCGATCGCCGACGCGCACCACATCTCGGTGCGCTCGCTGCACCGGCTCTTCGAGGACGAGGAGACCACGGTGGCCGCGTACATCCGGGACGAGCGACTGGCCCGGTGCCGTCGCGACCTCGCCGACCCGGCGCTGAGCGACCGCTCGATCCAGGTCATCGCCGCCCGCTGGGGTTTCCGGGACAAGGCGCACTTCAGCCGGGTCTTCCGGGCCGCGCAGGGTGAGACGCCGCAGACGTACCGGGCTCGTCACCTGGAATCGGCACGGATCGTCAACAGCACGGCATCCGCCGTCAACCTGTCCCGTACATACTGAAACCTGGGCCACCGCTCGCGGTGGCCCACGGATATCGGGGGGCCGGGCGTGGCGTCCGCGGCGGTCCCGGCCGCGGGCGGCCCCGCCCGGTAGGCGCCCCCGGGACCGCACCAGCGGCCGAGGTTTCCGGCCCCGTCGCGCTTCCCCCCAGGACCGACGGGGCCGGTCGGCGGTCAGCCGGCCTCCTCCTCCAGCAGCGCCAGCACCGACTTCTCCACCGCTTCGCGCGGCATCTCCGGCTGCACCGGCGCCAGCACCCCGTCGTGGTAGAGGTCGACCACGCGCGGGTCCACGTAGGAGGTCCGCGCCACCGTCGGGGTGTTGCCGAGCAGGTCGGCCACCGACCGCATCACCCCCGCCACGGCGCGCTTGCGGGCGGTCGCCGAGCGCTGCGGGCCGACGGTGGCCAGTTCGGCGGCGGCCAGCACCGTCGCGTGCCAGGTCCGGAAGTCCTTCGCGGTCATCTCGCCGCCGCTGGCGTCGCGCAGGTAGTCGTTCACCTCGTCGCTGCGCACGTCGCGCCAGGCCCGGCCGTCCCAGTAGCCGAACAGCCGCTCCTGGGCGCGCCGGCGGCGGCGCAGGTTGAGCAGTACCCGGCACAGCTCGGCGTCCTCGATCCGGTGGACCTGGTCGATGCCGCCCTTGGCCGGGAACTCGAACACCACGCAGCCGCCCCGGGAGCGGGCGTGCTCGGGGCGCAGGGTGGCCACCCCGAACGTCGGGTCGTCGCCGGTGGCGTACTGGTCGCTGCCGACCCGGAACGCGCCCATGTCGAGCAGCCGGGCGACGGTGGCGAGCACCCGTTCCCGGCGCAGGCCGCGCAGCGCCAGGTCCTGCGTGACCCGGTCGCGCAGCGCGGGCAGCCGGTGCGCCACCTCCAGCACGTGGTCGAACTTCGCCTCGTCGCGCTTGCGCCGCCAGCCCGGGTGGTAGAGGTACTGCTTGCGGCCCGCCGCGTCGATGCCGGTGGCCTGGATGTGGCCGTTCGGGTACGGCGAGATCCACACGTCCTGCCAGGCGGGCGGGATCACCAGCTCGCGCAGCCGGGCCAGTTCCTCGCCCTCGCGAACCGGTTCGCCGGCCGGGTCGAGGAACAGCCAGCCCTTGCCGCGCCGCCGGCGGGCGTACCCCGGCCGGCCCGGATCGCTACGCCGCAACCGCACCGGAGACCCGTTCCACGTCGGCCACCGCAGCCACCACCTCGTCGATCCCGACGGCACTCAGTGTCGGGTGGGTTCCTACCCCGCCCCACCCGGTCGAATCGCTGGTGACGGGGGTGGGCTCGATCGCACCCAGCGCCCGGTGCCGGGGCCGGTCCGGCGGCGGGCCCCAGTGCGCCGCCGGCACCGGGCCGAACAGCACCACCGACGGGGTGCCGTAGCCGGTGGCGAGGTGCGCCACGCCGGTGTCCCCGCTGACCACCAGCCGCGCGCACGCCACGAGCGCGGCCAGCTCGACCAGCCCGGTCCGGCCGGCCAACACCGCCTGCGGCGGCAGCCCGGCGTCGCGGGCGACCCGCTCGGCCAGCGCCCGCTCGTCCGGCGAGCCGGTCACCGCCACCCGGTGCCCCCGCGCGGTCAGCAACCGGGCCAGCCCGGCGAACCGGTCCGCCGGCCAGCGCTTCGCCGGGATCTTGCCGCCCGGGTGCAGCAGCGTCACCCCGGCCGGTACGCCGTCGACCGCCGGACGCCGCAGCGCCAGGTTCCCCGGGTCGGCGGGCAGCCCGTACGCGTGCAGCAGCCGGCACCAGCGGCGGACCTCGTGCTCGTCGTCGTCCCAGGACGGGCCGTCCGGGTGTCCGGCGCCTGGGTTGCGGTGGGCGAGCAGCCGGCCGGGGCGGACGGCGGCCAGCGCCCGGTGCGACTGCGGCCCGCGGCCGTGCAGGTTGACCGCCACCTCCGGCGGCGGGCCGGTCCACGCGATCCGGTCCGGCCCGCTGGTGGGCAGCACCCGGTCGACCGCGCCGGTCAGCTCCGCCAGCGGCGCCAGCCAGGCCGGGGCGGCGAGCACCAGCTCCCGGCCCGGCAGGCCGGCGCGCAGCCCGCGCAGCGCCGGCACGGCGGTGGCCAGGTCGCCGACCCCGAGCGCCCGCAGCACCAGGATCACGGGTACGAGGACTCCTGCGCGGCGCAGACCACCATCTCGCGTACCGCGCACCCGGCCGGCTGGGACAGCGCGAACATGACCGCGGCGGCGGTGTCGGCCGGCTCGTTGAGCACCGCGTCCGGGCCGGGGCGGTACTGCGCGTCCCGCTCGTCGAAGAACGCGGTCCGCATGCCGCCCGGGATCAGCAGCGTCACGCCCACCGATCCGGCCAGCTCGGCGGCGAGCGCCCGGGTGAAGCCGACCACCCCGAACTTCGCCGCGCAGTACGCGGTCGCGTCGCTCACCGCCTTGACGCCGAGCGTCGAGGCGACGGTGACGATGTTGCCGCGGGACGCCTCCAGCCAGGGCAGCGCGGCCCGGATCACCGCGGCGGTGGCGAGCAGGTCGACGGTGACGATCCGCTCCCAGGTCTCCGCCGGGATGTCGGCCAGCTTGCCGGGAACGTCCATCCCGGCGGCGGTGACCACGGCGTCCAGCCCGCCGGAGCGTTCCGCGAGATCACGGGTGCCGGCCTCGGCGGCGCGGGTGTCGGCCAGGTCGCACTCGACCCAGGGCACCCCGTCGGCGGGGCGCTGCCGGTCCAGCACCAGCGGGCGTCCACCGGCGCGGGCCACCGCGGCGACCACCGCCGCGCCGAGCCCGCTGGAGCCGCCGGTGACCAGGACGGTCGGCCCGGCTCCGGGCGCGCCGGCGCTCACGCCGCCACCGTCGGACCGGCGGGCGCGACCGCGCCGGGTCGGATGCGTCGCTCGTTCATCGTGCTCCCTTCGCCGTGGACCGGACCTGCGCGACCGCCTCGGTCTGGTCGACCGGCCAGCCGCCGCTGCCCCGCCCGGCCCGCGCCGCCGCGATCATGTCGGTGGTCGAGCGCCCGTCGAGGTACGGCACGACCACCGTGTGACCACCCCAGCGGGCCAGGATGTCCGTCTCCGGCAGCGTCTCCGGGCCGCCGCCGCTGGCGTAGTCGCCGCCCTTGACCCAGATGTCGGGGCGCAGCCAGGACAGCGCCGCCTCCGGGGTCGCCTCGTCGAAGATCAGCACCGCGTCGACGCAGCCGAGCGCGGCGAGCAGCCGTCCCCGGTCGCCCTGCGGCACGACCGGGCGTTCCGGCCCCTTGAGCCCGGCGACGCTGGCGTCGGAGTTGAGGCAGACCACCAGGCAGTCGCCGAGTTGCCGGGCCGCCTGGAGCGTCGCCACGTGCCCGGCGTGCAGCAGGTCGAAGCAGCCGCCGGTGGCCACCACGGTGCCGCCCGCCGCGCGTACCCGGGCCACCACCTCACCGGCCGCCGCGGCGCCGATCCGGTCCCCGCCGCCGGTGACCACCGCCGGGGCCACCGCCCGCACCGGCGCGGGCAGCGCGGTGGCCACACCGCCCCCGGCCACGTACGCCGACGCCTCCGCGACCGCCTCCTGCACCGCCTCGGACACCAGCGCGCCCCGGGCCAGGGCGAGCGTCGCGGTGGACGCGAACCGGTCCCCCGCGCCGCAGGTGTCCCCCTCGGCGGGCGGCGCCGGCACCACCAGGGGCGTGGACCCGGCGTGGCTGAGCAGCGCGCCGTCCCCGCCGAGCGTCACCGCCACCGCGCGCGCCTGCCAGCGGCGGCGCAACGCGTGCGCGCTACGGGACGCGACGGCCAGGCGGGAACCGCCAGGCGGCGTCTTGGCCAAGTCGCGGGCCTCCGGCTCGTTCGGCGTGGCCAGGTGCACCCCGGGTACGGCCCCCGGCCCGCGCGGATGCGGATCCCAGACCACCGGCGCCCGGGTGGCGGTCAGCGCGGCGCGCAGCGCGGGATGCGCTGCCACGCCCCGGCCGTAGTCGCTGACGAGCACGGCGGACGCGTCGGCGATCAGCCGCAGCACCGCGTCGCTCGGCTGACCCGGCGCACCGGACGTCCCGCCCCGGTCATGGCGCAGCAGCACCCGGCCGCGCGCCCGCAGCCGGATCTTCTCCGGGGTGGCGCCGGCCAGCGGAAGCGCGTACAACCGGACGCCGGCGGCGGCGAGCAGCGTGCCCAGCCGCGCCCCGCCCGCGTCGTCGGCGACGGCGGTGACCAGCGCGACGTCGGCGCCCTGCGCGGCGGCGAAGACGGCGGCCAGCCCGGCGCCACCGGGCCGGTCGACGGAGACGGTCTCGTCCAGCACCGGCACCGGGGAGTCCGGGCAGAGCCGGTTCACCAGACCCTCGACGTCGCGGTCCAGCAGCGTGTCACCGAGCACCACCACCGGGCCCCTCATGCCGGTCCTCCCCGCCCGGCCGGCGCCGTCGGGTCCGGCTCGCCGACGACGACCTCGACGCCGGCGCGTACCGGCCCGGCCGGCGTCTTCGCGGCGAGCGCGGCGGGCAGCGCCAGTTCGACGTACTCGCAGAGCACGTGCGAGGCCACCAGGTGCAGTTCCTGCACCACCTGCCCGTCCGGCGAGTCGATCGCCAGGTGCTCGTGGCAGAGGTCGGCGAGGGGGTTGGGTGCGGGTCCGGTGAAGGCCCAGCAGCGCAGTCCGGCCTGGTGTGCGGCGTGGGCGGCGGTGAGGAGGTTGGGGCTGGTGCCGCTGGTGGACAGGAGCAGGAGGATGTCGTGGGGTCGGCCGTGGGCGCGGACCTGTCGGGCGAAGGTTTCGTCGTATCCGTAGTCGTTGGCGATGGCGGTGAGGGCGCTGGTTTCGGCGTGCAGGGCGATGGCGGACAGCGGTTGGCGGTCGTGGCGGAGTTTGCCGACGAGTTCGGCGGTGAGGTGCTGGGCTTCGGCGGCACTGCCGCCGTTGCCCGCCACCAGCAGCCGGCCACCGGCGGCCAGCCGCTGCGCCAGTTCCTCACCCCAGCGGGCCAGCATCTGTTCCGCCTCCCGCAGCGGCAGCAGCGCGGCGGCCAGCAGGCTCAGGTGGTCCTCCAGCACCGTCGCGCCGGCCGGCGGCGTCCCGGCCGTCATCAGGCGACCACCCGGGTCGGGCGGCGCACCGTGGCCACCTCGCCGTACAACTCGGTGAGGCGGTCCGCCGTGGTGGCCCAGGAGTAGCGGGTGCGGGCCCGCTCCAGCGCCGCGGTCGCGTACGCGAAGCGGCGGATCCGGTCGTCGAGCAGGCCCCGGAGGGCCGCGCCGAGGGCCGCCGGTTCCCGGGGCGGCACCAGGTCGCCGGTGCGTCCGGCCACCACCGTGTCGATCAGCCCGCCGACAGCCGTCGCCACCACCGGTACTCCGCAGGCCATCGCCTCCAGCGGGGTGAGCCCGAACGGCTCGTACCAGGGCGCGGCCACGAGCACGTCGGCCGACCGGTACCAGCGGCCCATCTCCTCCCGGGGCACCGCGCCGACCAGCCGTACCCGGTCGGCGACACCGAGGGAGTGGGCCAGCGCGCGCAGGCGCAGCGCGTACGGGTCGGTCTCCAGCAGCCCGGCCGGCGGCCCGCCGACGACCACGCACTCGGCGTCGGGCACCTCGGCGACGGCCCGGATGACGTCCTGGAAGCCCTTGCGCTCGACCAGCCGGCCGACGGTGAGGATGCGGGCCCGGCCGCCGTCGCGGTCGGCGACCGGGCCGAGCGGGGAGAACGTCGTGAGGTTCACCCCCGACGGCACGACTGTCATCCGGGACCGGGGCACGCCCATCCGGACCAGTTCGGCCACCTCGTCCTGGCACTGGGCGACCACCCGGTCCACCGAGCGGCCCAGCTTCCGCTCGTGCTCGACCCGGCCCGGCGGGCTGGTGTCCTGCACGCCCTGGTAGCGGCGCTTGACGGTGCCGAGCGCGTGATACGTCTGCACCACCGGCACCCCCGCGCGGCGGGCCGCGGCGAGACCCGCCAGCCCGCTCATCCAGAAGTGCGCGTGCACCACCTCGGGCTGCCAGTCGCCGGTGCGCCACCGATCGGCCAGCCACTGCCCGAACGACGGCATGTACGGCAGCAGGTCGTCCTTGGCCACCGGCTCGGCCGGCCCGGCCGGTACGTGCACCACCTCGTACCCGTCCGGGGTGCGGACGCTCACCGGCAGGTCCACCGCGTCGAGCCGGGTGTAGACGCGCACGTCGTGACCGGCGGCCGCGAGCGCGGCGGAGAGCTCCGCGACATGCGTGTTCTGGCCACCGGCGTCCTCCCCGCCGAGGACGGCGAGCGGGCTGGCATGCTCCGAGATCATCGCGATGCGCATACTTCCTCCTCCAGCAGCCGGTCCCAGTCGGCGAGGAATCGCTCCAGGCCGTAGCGGTCCCGGGCGGCGGCCCGGGCCACGGCGCCCGCCCGGCGGGCGGACTCCGGGTCGTCCAGCAGGCCACGGGCGGCGTCGACGAGCGTGTCGACGCGGGTGGACAGCGCGCCCGCGGCCGGTGGCACCGCCTCCACCGCTTCGGTGGTGGCCAGTGCCACCACGGGCATGCCCATGGTCATGGCCTCGATGAGGCTGAGGCCGAGTGAGGTCCAGCGGCACAGGTGCAGGTAGGCGCGCCGTTTGGCGAGTTCGGCGTGCATGGCGTGCTGGGGTACGTCGTCGTGGCTGGTCAGCCGGTTCTCGGGCAGGCCGAGGTGGGCGGCGAGACCGTCGACCTTCATCCCGTAGACGTCCAGCGGCGCCAGCGCGGCGAACCGGGCGAGCAGGTCGGTGCCGGTGACGCGCCAGCGGCGTACCGGCTCGTTGATGACCACGGCGAGGCGGTCGAGTTCGCCGGTCCACTCGACGGCGGGCGGTACGACGCCGTGGTCGACGACTGTGGTGCGGGTGGCGCCGTTGTCCCAGAACAGCTCGTTGAACGCGGTGACGTGGGTCAGCAGCAGGTCGTCGCGGTCGGCCATCGGGTGCCGGGTGTTCGGCACGTCGCCTTTCGGCGTGTTGTGCTCGACGTAGATCGCCGGCACGTCCCGGCCGGGCCGGCGGCCGAGCCACTCGGCGGCCAGGTCGAGTTCCTCCGGACGTTGCAGGATCACCAGGTCCACGTCGGTGTCGCGCAGCTCCTCGGGAGTGACCTCCACGGCGCTGTCCGGCCACGGGTAGGTGCGCGCCCGGCCCAGCCCGTACGGGCCCCGGTCCGGGGTGACCGGCACCAGGTAGCGGTGCTTGCCGTGCACGAAGGACGTCGTCCACGACCCGTGGACGTGCCACAGCAGGATGTTCATCCGGCCACCCCGTCCGCCACCGGTGTCGGCACGCCGAGCAGCCGCAACGCCTCCAGCACGCGCCCCGGCTCGACCGCCGACAGGCACGGGTGCCCGGGGACCGGGCAGACGGTGGCGCGGGTGTCCCGGCACGCCGCACCCGCGTCACCGAGGCGCACCGTCGGCACCCGGTACGGCCCCCACTGTCCGAACGGCACCGTGGGGGCGAACAGGCTCACCACCGGCACACCCAACGCGGCGGCGAGGTGCGCCGGGCCGGTGTTGCCCACCACCAGCGCGCCGGCTCCGGCGATCACCGCCGCCAGCTCGTCCAGCCCGGTTCGCCCGCCCAGGTCGACGCCGCCCGCCGCGGCGACCCGCGCGGTCAGATCCCGCTCGTCCGGTCCGCCGGTGACCACGACCCGGTAGCCGGCCGCGCCGAGCACGCGGACCACACGGGTGGCCAGTTCCTCCGGGCAGGCGCGGGTCTCCACCGACGATCCGGGGTGCAGGACCACGTAGCCGGGCTCGCCGGCGGCGGCCGCGGGCGGCGGAAGCCGGTCGGTGCGGATGCGCAGCGCCGGTTCGTCGTGGCCGGGCAGCGCGAAGCCGGCGGCGGCAGCGAGGGACAGGGCACGTTCCGGTTCGGGTACGCCTGCCGGAACGCGGTGGCGGACGTCGAGCAGGCTGCCCGGGTAGTCGTCGCTGATCGCGCTGATCCGCGGTATCCCGGCCAGGCGCAGCAGCAGCGCGAGAGGCAGGGCGGACTGGTGGAAGGAGGTGAACACGACGGCCTCGTCGGCGCGTACCTCCGACAGCCGGTCGGTGAGCGCGCGCACGGCGCCGGGGTCGACGGGTGGGGCGGGCGCGTCGATCCACGGCAGTGGCGCCTCGATGATCTCGTCCACGCCTGGTAGCAGCTCGGCGGCGGCCCGGCCGCGTGGCCCGCACAGCAGCACCACGCGCTCCGCGCCGGCCGCCACCGCCCGGATGCCCGGCCCGGTGACCAGCACGTCGCCCGCCGCGTCGCTGCGGACCGCCAGCACCGTGCCCCGGCGCGACCCGCGTGCGGGCTGCGGCGCGGCCGTCAGGCGCATCCGGGCCAGCACGATGCCCACCGCGTCCGGCAGGTCGGCGGCGACCGTCGGCGCGGCGGCCACCTCGGCGGCCCGGGTCGCGGGCGTGGGCACCATGATCGCGGCGGCGCCGGCCGCCGCGGCGGCTGCCGTGTCCGCGCCGATGTCACCGATCAGCACACACCGGGTCGGCGTGGTCCCGAGCGCGGCCGCCGCCTCGTGCACCAGGCCGGCAGCGGGCTTGCGGCAGGCGCACCCGTCGGCCTCCGCGTGCGGGCAGATCGCCCAGTGGTCGAAGGGCCCGAGCAGTTCCTCCACCCGGGCGTTGACCAGGCGCAGGTCGTGCGCGGTGAAGTAGCCCCGGGCCAGGCCGGACTGGTTCGTCACGACGGCGAGCCGCAGTCCGGCCGCCCGCAACCGGTCCAGCGCCTCCCGGGCACCCGGCACCGGCCGTACCTTCTCCGGGTCGCCGTTGTACGGCACGTCCTCCACCAGCGTGCCGTCGCGGTCCAGCAGAACCGCGTCGTACAGGCCGGACGGGAACCGGTCAGCACCCGGGTCAACCCGGGCTGACCTGCACTGATCCCGCTCCTGGTCCCGTCGCACGGGCGGCGGGTTCCCGAGGCCCCGAGGAGTAAACGTCGACGTCGGCGCCAGGCGTCCCCGCCGGTGCCGCACGACCGGTGCACGCCTGCCACGACCTGCCCGGTCCGGCGATACCCGCCGCCCCGGAGAAGCTAACCCGACCGCCGTTAGCGACCGCCCTCACCGGGGTACCGCTCGGTGATGGCGGTTGTGGAGAAGGTGATCGACGCGCCCCCGGAGCAGGTGTTCGAGGTGCTCGCGGACGGGTGGACGTACAGCGACTGGGTGGTGGGCACCGCGCACGTGCGGGACGTGGACGACACGTGGCCGCGCGTCGGCAGCCGGCTGCACCACCGGGCCGGGCCCTGGCCGTTCTCGCTGCAGGACAAGTCCACGGTGCTGGAGTGCCAGGCGCCGCAGCGGCTGGTGTTGCGCGCCGGGCTGTGGCCGGCCGGGGAGGCGATCGTGGCGTTCGACCTGGAGCCGCTGGACGACGGCCGGACCCGGGTGACGCTCGGTGAGGACTTCGCCGCCGGGCCGTTGCGGTGGGTCCGGACCAAGCTCAACGACCTGGTGCTGCATCTTCGTAACCGGGAGACGCTGGCCCGGCTGTCCGACATCGCGACGCGGCAGAAGCCGGAGCGGTGATCGATCGCCGGCGGGGCGTCTGTGCGCCCGCCGCGCGAGGGACTGGCTACCCTCTCAGGTGAACCTGTCGGCTGACCGAGGATGTCCGTGATGATCGAACCCGTGCAGTTACCCTCCCCGTGGGGGGATGCGCGCCTGACCGTCGTCGTTCCGACCTACAACGAGGCGGGCAACCTCCCGGTGCTGGTCGAGCGCCTCCTGGCGCTCCCGCTGCCGGGGCTGAAGGTGCTGGTCGCGGACGACAACTCCCCGGACGGTACCGGCGAGGTCGCCGACAAGCTGGCCATCGAGCACCCGGACCGGGTGATGGTCGTGCACCGCCCGGGCAAGGAGGGCCTCGGCCGGGCGTACGTGGACGGCATCGGCCGGGCGCTCGACGACGGCGCGGACTTCGTCGCGCAGATGGACGCCGACCTGTCGCACCCGCCGGAGGCCCTGCCCGGCATGCTCGGCGCGCTGCTGTCCACGCAGGCGTCGGTGGTCATCGGCTCGCGGTACGTGCCCGGCGGTGAGCTGGACGAGAACTGGCCGCTGTACCGGCGCGCGCTCAGCGGCTGGGCGAACCTGTACGTGCACACGCTGCTGCGGGTCCGCATCCGCGACCTGACCGCCGGCTTCAAGATCTGGCGGGCCGACGCGCTGCGCGCGATCGGGCTGGACCGGGTGCAGTCCAACGGCTACAGCTTCCAGGTGGAGATGCACTACCTCGCCACCAAGCTGGGCCACACGATCCTCGAGGTGCCGATCCGCTTCGAGGAGCGCCGCGACGGCGACTCGAAGATGACCACCGCCACGAAGATCGAGAGCGCGCTGATGCCGTTCAAGCTGCGCAGCCGGCACCGCAACCTGGACTCCTGACACCGCTTTCCGTGTCTCCACCGCGCCCTCACGCTGCGTCATTGTCACCGCGCGTGAGGGCGCGGTCGCGCGGCGACTTCCCTCGTCGGCCCCTTTGCTCTGCAGCCATCGGCGCAGCACCGCCCTGAGCAGGGGCGCTCCTCGGAGCACCGTTTCGCCGGATGCCGACTCCGGAAACGGTACGTGACCGATGCGCATGCGGCTGCAGAGCAAAGGCGGCGGTGCGGTCATTCCGTCGGCGCGATACCGGACACTCAGCGTGACGCCCGGAACGGCCCTCACAGGTGAAGTGCGGCGCGACGATGAGCAGTCGCGCAGTCGGCGGTCGGCCGATGCCGCTGAGCGCCTCCGTCCGGCGGCGGTCCCGGCGGCGAGGTTGCGCGGTGGGACGCTCCTATGGCGCGTCAAGTGGCTGGGGTGGGCTTTCGAGGCGTCGGTAGAGGTCTCTTGCGATGTATCGCTTGAGGCAGCGTTTGATCTCTCGGTCGGTTTTGCCTTGGGCGCGGCGGCGGTCGGCGTAGGCGCGGGTGGGTTCGTCGTAGCGCAGTCGGGACAGGGCGACGGTGTGCAGGGCGCGGTTGAGTTGCCGGTCGCCTGAGCGGTTGAGCCGGTAGCGGATGGTTTTGCCGGATGAAGCAGGGATCGGGGCGGCGCCGGCGAGCATGGCGAACGCGGCGTCGTTGCGGCAGCGTCCGGGGTGGGACCAGGCGGTCAGGACGGTGGCGGCGACGATGGGTCCGACGCCAGTGAGGTCGAGCAGGTCGGGGCGCCAGGAGCGCACGATCATGCGGATGGCTGTCTCGTGGCTGGCTGCCTCCGTTTCCAAGGTCCGAATGCGTCGGGCGAGATCACGTAACACTGCCAGCGCGGTGGCGGCCTCGATGTCGCCACCGGCCGTGGTCGGTCGCAGCCGGCCAGCCGTGGTGATCATCGTTCGGGTGCGCTGCCCGCGAAAGCGGGTTCGCACCGCTTCGGGAGCGGTGATGACCATCGCGTGCAGCTGCCGCTGGGCGGCGGTGGCAGCCTCGACGGCCGCCCGGCGGGCGGTCAGCCGCATCTGCAGCGCTGCCCGCTGAGGCCCGGTCTTGGGCTGCGTCAGCCGGGTGCGGGCCAGGGCATCACGGGCGGCGCGTTCGGCGTCGATCGGGTCGGACTTCGCCCCGGCCCGGCGAGTCGGCCGCTTGGGGCGGTCCAGCTCGACAACCAGCTCACCGGCATCGGCCAGATAACGGTGAAGGCCGGCGCCGTAGCCGCCGGTGCCCTCCAGCGCCCAGGCCCGCAACCCTGACTGCTCATCGGCCAGGGCTACCAGCTCGGCGTAGCCGTCCGGGTCGGTGTTCACCCTGACCCGTGCCAGCACGGCACCGGTGCGGGCATCGAGGACCGCGGCGGTGTGGGTGTCTTTGTGCGTGTCGACGCCGATGACGACCTCGACCAGATCTGCCAGCATGGACATGCGTTCTCTCCTCACCGTGGGGGACGCGAGGTCCGGTCCGGCGCGGAGATGGCAGGACTGTGATGAGACACGCCAGCCGCTAACTGGCGGTCAAGCTCCTGATCAGGCCAAACGTCTCCCGCCGGGCCGGCGCTGGCAGCAGCAGACGGACAAGTCCCGCCAAGGGCACAAAGCCAGTCAGACGAAGGGTCACGCCTGCCACTGCCAGCCATCAGCTCATCACTACTGAACCGACCCCGCCATGCTCACAGTCAGCGGTAGACGGTGCGGTGAGCGGCGGCGATCGTGCGGGCGTACACCGCGCCGGTGACGGCCCGGTCGCGCGCCAGCGCCGCGCGCGCCGCGTTCGCCCCCGGCGCGCCGTGGACGCCGCCGCCCGGGTGGGCGGAGGCGCTGGCCAGGTAGAGCCGGTCCACCGGGGTGTCGGCCCGGCCCAGGCCGGGGATCGGCCGCAGGAACAACTGCTGGTACGCCGCGGCGGTGCCGCCGCCGAGCGCTCCCCCGACCAGGCTCGGCTCGGCGGCCTCCAGGTCGGCCGGGCCGGCCACGTGCCGCCCGACGATCGACGCCCGGAAACCGGGTGCCGCCGCCTCCAGCGCCTCCTCCATCCGCTCCACGTGCCCCGCGACCTCCTCGGCCCGCCAGTCCCGGCGGAACGGCAGGTGGGTGTAGGACCAGAGCGACTCGGTGCCGGGGGGTGAGTGGCTCGGGTCGGCCACCGACATCTGCCCCACCAGCAGGAACGGATCCCGTGGCAGCTCGCCGCGGGCCAGCTGCGCCGCGTACGTGGTGAGGCCGTCCATGTCGGCGCCCAGGTGCACGGTGCCGGCGCCGGCCAGGTCGCGGTTCTTCCACGGCACCGGCGCGGACAGCGCCCAGTCGACCTTGAGCGTGGAGCCGTCCCACTTGAAGTGCGCCAGGTCCTCGACCATCCGGGGCGGCAGCGCCGCCGCGCCGACCAGGTCGAGGAAGAGCGCCGGGGCGGGTACGTCGGCGAGCACCGCCCGCCGGGCCCGCCAGTCGGTGCCGCCGGCGGTGCGCACGCCCATCGCCCGGCCCCGGGCGGTGAGCACCCGCTCGACCCGGGCGCCGTACGTGATCCGCCCGCCCCGCTCGACCAGCCGCGCGACGAGCGCGTCGGTGATCCGCTGGGCGCCGCCGACCGGCACCGGCCAGCCCACCTGCTGGCCGAGCATGGCGAGCAGCCAGCCGTACACCCCGGAGCCGGCCTCCTCCGGGGACAGGTCGGTGTGCAGGGCGCAGCCGGCCAGCAGGACCGGACCGCCCTCGCCGGCGAACAGTTCCGCGCCGAGCTTGCGTACCGGCAGCACGAGACGGCGGGCGAGCCGGAGCGCGCCGCCGATGCGGAGCTGCCGCAGCAGGCCCAGCCCGCCGCGTACCGGCGGGAACGGCGTGGTGATGGTCTGCAGCATCGGCTCGGCCACCTGGAGCCAGTCGGCGTACGCGTGCCGCCAGCGCTCACCGTCGCCGGGCGCGAACGCCTCCAGCGAGGCGGCGGTGGTGTCCAGATCGCGGTTGACCACTGCGGCCCGGCCGTCCGGCAGCAGGTGCGCCAGGACGTCCGGCGCGTGCGTCCAGGACAGGCCGTGCCGTTGCAGGCCCAGCCCGTCGAGCACCGGCGAGGCGTAGCCGAGCGGGTAGAAGGAGCTGTAGAGGTCGCTGAGGTAACCGGGCGCTGTCACGTACGCGGAGCGGACCGCCCCGCCGGGCGCCTCGGTGGCCTCCAGGACCTCGACGTCCCAGCCGGCGTCCACCAGCAGGTTCGCGGCCACCAGCCCGTTGTGCCCGGCCCCGATGACGACGGCGTCTGCGGTGGAGGTCATCCGATCCGCCTACCCGGCCGGTCACCGGGCGAAACGCGTTTGCCCCGCCCAGGCCGGGGCAAGCAGGGCCGCATGTACACGGTTGCGCAGCTCATTGGTGGAGTGTGGGGCGCCGGCGGCGAGGGTGGCGAACTGGTCGTCCACGATCCGGCGGACGGGTCGCCGGTGACCCGGGCGCCCGTCGCCACGGCCGACGAGGTGGCCAAGGCGGTGGAGGCGGCCCGGGGCGTGGCGGCGGAATGGGCCGCGACCGCACCGGCGCTACGGGCCGCGGCACTGCACCGGGCGGCGGACGCGGTCGAGGCGGCGGCCGATGAGCTGGCCGAGGCGACCACGGCGGAGATGGGCAAGCCGCTCGACGACGCGCGGGGCGGGGTGGCTGCGGGCATCGGCACGCTGCGACAGTACGCCGAGCTGGCCCCGGTACGGGGCGGCCGGACGCTGCACGGCGCGCACGACGCGCTGGACTTCATGGCCCCCGAGCCGCGCGGCGTGGTCGCCGCGATCACCCCGTGGAACGACCCGGTGGCGGTGTCCTGCGGCCTGCTCGGCGCGGCGCTGGTCACCGGCAACGTGGTGGTTCACAAGCCGAGCGAGCGGACCCCGGCGACCGGCTGGCTGCTGGCCCGCGCGCTGGACTCGGCGCTGCCGGCCGGGGTGCTGTCGCTGCTCACCGGCGGCGGCGAGGTGGGCGCCGCGCTGGCCGGTCAGGAGCTGGACGTGATCGCCCACGTCGGTTCCACTGCGACCGGCCGGGCGATCGCCGCCGCGGGCGCGCGGACGGGCGCGAAGGTGCTGCTGGAGAACGGCGGCAGCGACCCGCTCGTGGTGGACGCGGACGTCGACCCGATCTGGGCGGCCGAACAGGCGGCGCTGGGCTGCTTCGCCAACGCCGGTCAGATCTGCGTCGCGGTCGAGCGGATCTACGTGCACCGCGACGTCGCCGAGGGCTTCCTGGATGCGCTGGTGGCGCGCGCCGAGGCGCTCACCGTGGGCCCCGGCCGTGACCCGGGCACGCAGCTCGCGCCGCTGGTCGACCGGCGGCACCGGGACCACGTCCACGGTCAGGTCACCGCCGCGCTCGCCGACGGCGCCCGGGTACGCGCGGGCGGCGTGCTGCCGGACGGGCCCGGCGCGTTCTACCCGGCCACCGTGGTCGAGGGCTGCCGCCACGACATGGCGTTGGTCCGCGAGGAGACGTTCGGGCCGGTCGCGCCGGTGGTGGTGGTCGACTCGTTCAGCGAAGGGCTGCGCTGCGCCGCCGACTCCCCGTACGGCCTGGCCGCCACCGTGCTGACCGGCTCGATGAGCCACGCCCAGCGCGCCTGGCGGGAGCTGCCGGTCGGGACTGTGAAGATCAATTCGGTGTTCGGCGGGGCGCCGGGCGGTGCGGCCCAGCCGCGCCGGGGCAGCGGCCAGGGCTTCGGGTACGGCCCGGAACTGCTGGACGAGTTCAGCACCGTGAAGGCGGTGCACCTGGAGGCGCCGGGCGGCGGCCACTGGTGAGACGGCACGACACGAGCCCGGGACCGAGGCGGTCCCGGGCTCGACGCGTACCCCCAGGGGTCAGCGACCCCCGCGGGCCTTGCGGGTCGCGTTGTTGTTCGCCTTCTCGATGGCCTTGACCAGCTCCGGCTTGGTCATCCGGGACCGGCCGCGCACGTCCAGCTTCTTCGCCACCTCCATGAGGTGGTCCTTGGTGGCGTTGGCGTCCACCCCGCCGGCCGTCGGCGCGCGCCGGGCCGGGCCGCCGCCCGCGGCCTGCTTGTCGCTTGGCCCCTTGCGGCCCTTGGGCTCCCAGTGGTCGCCCACCTTCTCGAACTCGTGCTTGACCGCGGCGAAGGCGGTGCGGTGCGCCCGCTCCCCCTCGCCGTACGTCTCGACCGCCGAGTCGTGCGTCTTCTCCCAGGTCCGCTGCGCCTTCGCCGGGGAGCGCCGCAGCGTGCTGGGCAGTACCTCGCGCCCGGGCATCTCGTCCTCCTGGAGTCGGGATCGGCTGTCTGGTGTGGTTCCCTCCCGCCCGGCGGGCAAACCGGCACCCGGTTTGTCGATTTCCCCCCGCGGGTACCGCCCGCCCACGCCCGACGGCGGGGCCTGGAGGAGGCGGACATGACCGTGACGACACCGCAGACGGCCGGCACCCGGACGCGGTCCCGTTTCCCCCGCCGGATCCGTCAGCTGAACTGGCGCACCTGGCGCGGTGTACTGGTACGCAGCGGCAAGGGTTTCGTCACCGACAACTGCGCGGACTGGGCCGCGGCGCTCACCTACTACGGCGTGCTGGCGCTGTTCCCGTCCACGATCGTGGTGGTGGCGCTGGTCGGCCTGGTCTCCGACGGCCCGCGCACCGTCGACACGGTGATCGACCTGGCCCGGGAGATCGGCGCGGGCTCGGTGGTCGGCAACGACGCGTTCGTGGGTGTGGTGCGCAACGTGGTCGAGCAGCAGGGCTCGGCGAAGGTGCTGCTCAGCTTCGGTCTGCTCGGTGCGCTCTGGTCCGCGTCCGGGTTCATCGGCGCGTTCACCCGCGCCTCCAACGCGATCTACCGGGTGCGGGAGGGCCGGCCGTTCTACCGGCTGCGCCCGTTGCAGATCGGCATGGCCGCGGTGACGATCGTGCTGCTCGCCGTGGTGGCCACCGGGCTGATCGTCAGCGGCCCGGTCACCGACGCGGTCGGTGACCTGCTGCACGCCGGGGCGGTGGCCCGTACGACGTGGTCGGTGGCGAAGTGGCCGCTGCTCGCGGTGGTCGCCATGACGCTGCTGTCGCTGCTGTTCTGGATCGCGCCGAACGTGCGGCAGCCGCGGTTCCGCTGGCTCACCCCGGGCGGCGCGCTGGCGCTGGTGGCCTGGGTGCTCGCCTCCTTCGGCTTCGGCCTGTACGTGGCGAACTTCGGCTCGTACGACGTCACGTACGGCAGTCTCGGCGCGGTCATCGCGTTCCTGGTGTGGCTCTACCTGTCCAACTGCGCGTTGATGCTCGGCGTACAGGTGAACGCCGAGCTGCAACGCGGGCGGGCGATGCAGGCCGGGGTCGAGGAGCCGGACGACCCGGTGCTGCCGCCGCGCGCGCCGGCGGACGACGAGAAGGCAGAAGAGGCCGACGGCGAGAAGGCGACTGCGCAGAAGACGGCCGACCGGTTGCCGCCCGGATGACCGGCTTCCCCGGCCGGCGCCGGTTTACCGGCGGCCCCCCGGGGCATCTCCCAAGGCATGGAACGTGGCAGCAGCAAGCACTCGCCCAGGGTCGACGACCAGATGAGCAGCGAGGTCAGCGGTCTCGTCCAAGGCACCGGCACCGGCGGTTCGCGGGCCGAGGAGTTCCGGGTCCCGGAGCCGGCCGGCGAGGACCAGCCGGAGGCCACCACGGCGCCGGCCGGGGAGTTGCGCAGCGGCGCGCCGCAGGGCATGAGCTCCGAGGACGTCGAGGCGCGCAGCCGTCTGGGGCGGTTCATCACGATGACCGCCCTGCCCGGCGACCGGGAGGCGCTGCTTGCCAACGCGCGGGAGAACGAGGCGCCGACGGACATCGTCGCCGCCCTGGAGACCCTGCCCGACGGCGCCCGCTACCAGACGATCTCCGAGGTGTGGGCCGCACTCGGGCACAGGAACGAGACGACGCGCTGGTGAGCGGGCCGGCCCACGGCCCGTACGAGACATCCCACCGGCGGAACAGGAGGAACCCCGACATGAGTGGCGTTACCGAGCACGTGGACGTGGACGTCCCGATCCGGACCGCGTACGACCAGTGGACCCAGTTCGAGGAGTTCCCGCACTTCATGGACGGCGTGCAGGAGGTCCGGCAGCTCTCCGACACGATGACTCACTGGACCGTCGAGATCGCGGGCGTGAAGCGCGAGTTCGACGCCGAGATCACCGAGCAGCTGCCGGACGAGCGGGTGGCGTGGCGTTCCACCGGGGGCACCCAGCAGGCGGGCGTGGTGACCTTCCACCGCCTCGACGAGGGGCACACCCGGGTCACGCTGCAGATGGAGTTCGAGCCGCACGGCGTGGTCGAGCAGGCCGGCGACAAGCTGGGCGTGGTCGACCGGCGCGCCAAGGGCGACCTGGAGCGGTTCAAGCAGTTCATCGAGCGACGCGGTCAGGAGACCGGCGCCTGGCGCGGTGCTGTCGACCGCCCCACCCCCTGAGCCACTTCCCCCGTACCCGAGTCTCCGATGGCCGCCGGCGGTGCCGGCGGCCATCGTCGTGTCCGGCCGTTTGCGATCACCCGGTCCGGGTACCGCAGGGGAATGACCGACAACGACCGCCAGTGGCGCGACGAGGACCGTACTCCCCTGCACGAGCTGGACCAGGCCATCGCCCGGTCGGCCACGGACGGCCAGGGCGACGACGTCACCGCCAACGACGCGGGCGAGGAGGCCGCGTTCGGCCACGGCCCGGAGGCGGTGGACCGGGGCGCCGGCGCGGAGGCCGAGCGGCGGGAGATGACCGATGCGGACCGGGCGTACCGGCCGTCGACGATCGGGCGGACCGGCCCGGACAGCATGTGATCCGCCGGCGGTCGCGGGTGCCCGTTGCGGTGCCCGCGGCCGCCGGATTCATGCTCGACCGAAACGACAAAAAGTGCGGTACGGACGGCCGGGAAAACGGACAGCCCATCTAGAATCGGCCGAACGGCTGACGGCACTCCCCCCGATGCGCGCAAGACTTTCGGGATGCAACAGGGCTCCGGTTTCCTCTCCAACCGTCAGCGCAAGCTCGCCTGGCTGGGCTTCCTGCTCGCCGCGATCCAGGCTCCGGTCTCCGCCCGGTTCACCGAGGACAGCTCCTGGCTGTTCAGCCTGGTGGTGGCGCTGATGGTCGCGACCGTGATCATCGCCGACGACGGCGCCCGCCGTCGCCCGGCCGAAGCACGCTCCTCCGACTGACTCAGCGTGTGCCGGGGCGCGCCTCGTGTCCCGGCACCCCCCGGCTGCGGCGTCGCTCCTTCATCTCCGCCTCGTAGAGGTGCCGCCGGCCCTCGACCAGCTCGTCGCGGGCCTGCCGGTCCAGCTCCCGGAAGAGCGCGTAGTAGCCGTCGTCGAAGTCCTCGACGATCTGGAACGTCCACCGCCCGGCGATGACGTTGCGGCCGAGCAGTTCCCTGTCGATCCGCTCGGCGAGCGCCGGGTGACCGGCGGAGCGGAATATCTGAACCGCGTCGTCGAGCATCAGGTCGGCGTGGCCGATGAGCTGGTGCAGCTCGTACAGGTGGCCGCGGGCCCGCTCGACGCACTCCAGGGCCTCGCTGAGCTTGCCCAGCGCCTCGACCGTGGCGTCACTCACTCCGTCCGGGCGCCGGTGTGCCTGGTCCGGTCCGTCGGGCCGCTGTCCCATCGTGTCCCTCCGTGACCTCGATCGTGTGGTCTGCGTACCGGACTTCTGCCCCCGCACGGGCGACTCAATCCCGGCGGACGAGGCGACGGCTCCCCCGGACGACCCGGGCATCCGCCGCTCGGCCGAGGCCGGCTCCCGGTGGGCGGCGATAGCCTCGGACACCATGCGCGTGCCGAACAACCGGGTCGCGACCCGCTCCGCGGCGGTGGCCGCGCGGTCGACCCTCACCTCGCTGACCGCCGCCGTCGGCACCGCCGGCCTCGCCGCGGCCCACGCCAACCCCGGGCTGCTCGCCGAGGTCGACCAGCACGCCGCCGGGGTACGCGACAGCCTCGACGGCGACCGCCGCCCGCTGACGGTGGCGGCGCTCGCCGGGTACGCCGAGGGTCTGCGCGATGCTGCGGCCGAGCACGGCTGGACGCCGCCGGCCGAGCCGGACTGGTCCGAGCCGGACTGGACGCTCACCCGGCTGCTCGCGGTGTGCCTGCTGGCCCGCGGGCTGGACCCGCGACACCTGGCCTGACCCGGACACGGCTACGGGGCGCCCGCGATCGCCCCGCGGACACCCCGTTACCTGTTGCCGTCAGCCGCCCGGCCGACGGAACTGCTGCGTCTCGTCGCCCGCCTCGCCGGAGCGGTACGTGCCCGCGCCCGACATGGACGACTGCTGCGCCGCCGGCGTCGGTTGCCCGCCCCGGTCGGCCATCCGCCGCTCGTAGTCGCCACGGCCGGCCTGCTGCGCCTGCCGCTGCTCCCGGAACGCCCGGGACTCCTCGGCGGCCCGGTGCAGCCACCCGTCCCAGCGGTCCTGCATCGGCTTGACCAGACCACCACCGACACCGACGATCAGGATGCCGGCCACGGTGGCGAGGAACGCCACGAGCACCGGTGTGGTCACCGTGGTGGCGATGCCCACCTGGTTCAGCGCGGCGATCACGCCGAGCGCAAGGATGAAGATCGCCGTCACGTCGGCCAGCACCCGGCCGTACGAGAGCCCGCCGAGCGCACCCGAGACCAGGTCCCGGACGGCGTTGGCGATGGCGGCGGCGATCACCACGATCACGATCGCCACGAAGGCCCGCGGCAGCCAGGACACCACCCCGCGGATCAGGTCGCTGATCGCGTTCGGTCCCCACACCCCGAAGGCGAACTGCAGGGTGAACAACAGGACCGCGTAGTAGGCCAGTTTGGCCAGGATGTCGCTGGCGTCGTACTTGGTGCGTTCCAGGGCCCGTTTGACGCCGCCTCGTTCGACGGCGCGATCGAACCCCACTCGTTCCAGTGCCGCGTCCACGATTTTGAGGACGGCTCGGGCGATGAGCCAACCCACGACGAGGATCGCGATGAACGCGATCGCCCGCGGTACGAAGAGCAGCACCGACCTCCAGAAGTCGGTCCAGGCCGCACTGATGTCGACCTGTCCGACCGCGAGGGTTTTCGGCATGATGTCCCTCCTGTCGCGTGAACTGCGCCGCCCGCATACCCGGTGACCTGGGCAGCACGCCGGGCCGGACCGGCCCAATTTCCCGACATGGCTGATCGAACTGGCCCTGACCTGCCCGAATGTCCCCGCCGCCGGGAGCCGGGACCCGCCGCGGACGCATGATCGGAACCACCCGGCCACGCTCCGGTTAGGCTGCGGTCATGCCAGGCACCGTCGGTCGGGTTCCCACACCGTCCGCCCCCGCACCGGGAGCGCCCACCGATCCCGTCGTCGCCGGGCAGGCGGCCGGGACCGCCCACCCGTGGGCCGGTACACCGCTGGGCGCCCCGCACACGTGGGACCCCGCGGTACGCGCCGTCGCGGACGTGGTGCTCGCCTCCCCGGTGCCGATGGCGCTGCTCCTCGGCGACGACCTGGTGGTCTTCTACAACGACGGGTACGCCGAGCTGATCGGCGACCGGCACCCGGAGGCGCTGGGCCGGCCGGCGGCCGAGGCGTTCGCCGAGGTGTGGCGCGACCCGGGCGCCGGCGAGGCGCTGGAACGGGTCTACCGGCACGGCGAGCCGTTCCTGCAGCGGGAGGCGGTGCTGCCGGCCGACCGGCACGGACCGACCGAGCCGGCCGTGTTCACCAGGGGCCACTGCCCGGTCCGTGACTCGGCCGGCCGCATCGCCGGCGTACTCACCGTCTCGGCGCAGACCACCCAGCTGACCCAGCAGTTGCAGAGCCTGAGCGACTTCGCGGCGGCGCTGGCCGGCACGCTCACGCTCGACGACGTGGCGCGGGTGGCGCTGCGCTACTGCCTGCACTCCTTCGACGCCGACCGGGTGTCCTTCGCGGTGGACGAGGGCAGCGCGTGGCGGCTGGTCCGCCGCATCCGCGGTGAGCTGCTCGACGAGGCCGACGAGCGGCTGCCCCCGCTGTGGCGCCGGATGTCCGCCGAGTCGGCCCTGCCGGCGGTGGTGAGCGCGCGCAGTGGCGTCGCCTCGTTCACCGCCGACGGGCAGCCGCTGCGCGGCGTCGCGGCGGACCGGCACGACGAGAAGATCCGCGCGCTCGCGGCGCTGCCGCTGCGCACGACTGTGGTCCGTGGCTCGCTCACCATCGGCTACCGGGAGCCGCGGCCCTGGTCCCCCGCGGAACGGGCGCTGCTGGCCGCGTCCGCGGAGCTGGTCGGTCAGGCCGCCGAGCGGGCCCGCCGCTTCGAGACCCAGCACGGCACCGCTCAGATGCTGCAGCGCAGCATGCTGCCGGAACGGCTGCCGGAGCTGCCCCGGCTGCGCATCGCCGCGCGCTACGACCCGGGCGTCGACGGCAACGCGGCCGGCGGCGACTTCTACGACGCGTTCCTGCTGCCCACCGGCGCGCTCGGCGTGGTGCTGGGCGACGTGGCCGGGCACGACGTGCAGGCCGCCGCCCGGATGGGCCAGGTACGCGCCGCGCTGCGCGCGCTCGCCCTGGTCGACCCCCGCCCGGACGCGGTGCTCGACGGGCTGGACCGGCTGGTCAGCAGCCTCGGCGTCGAGGGCGGCACCCAGGAGCTGTTCGTGACTGTGGTCTTCGGCGTGGTCGAGGCGGACCGCGAGCTGATCACGCTCGCCAGCGCCGGTCATCCCGCGCCGCTGATCCGGCGCGCCGGACCCGACGCGGCGGCCGCCGAGTTCGTCGACGTGCCGCCCGCTCCTCCGCTGGGCCTGGGCGGGCGGGCGCGTACCGCCACCGTGCCGTTCCGGCCCGGCGACACCCTGCTGCTCTACAGCGACGGCGTGGTGGAGCGACGCTGGCAGGACCTGGCCGCCGGGATGGCCGGGCTGGGCGCGGCGGTGACCGGGGCGGCCGGCGGTGACCCGCGCGCGCTGTGCGCGGTGGCGACCGCGTCGGTGCCGGGCGCCACCGAGGACGACGTGGCGGTACTCGCGGTGGAGTACGCGGTGCGCCCCAGCCGGTCGGCGAGCATGGAGGTGCCGGCCGAGCCGACCGCGCCGAGCCGGGTCCGGCACTGGATGACCGCGCAGCTCGGCGAGTGGAACGTGCCCGAGGCGGTGATCGGCGCGGCGGTGCTGTGCACGAGCGAGCTGACCACGAACGCGCTGCTGCACGCCGGCACCGCCGCCCGGGTCGAGGTCGACCTGTCCGCGGAGCGGCTGCTGGTGTCGGTGGCCGACTCGGGCACCCGGGGTCAGGTCACCCGGGCGCAGACCGACACGCTCAGCAGCCGGGGCCGCGGGCTGGGCCTGATCGAGGAGCTGAGCGACGCCTGGGGCACCGATCCGACCGTACGCGGCTCGACGGTGTGGTTCGAGATCCTCATTCCGGCGGATGAGCCGCGCGTCGGCGACGCTCCGGGCGGGTAGGAGCCGGGCATGGCCGACGACAAGCGACGCGGTGTCCTCTTCGATGTGGACGGCACCCTGGTCGACACGACGTACCTGCACACGGTGAGCTGGTGGGAGGCGCTGCGGCAGGCCGACCACCGGGTGCCGATGGCGCGCATCCACAGGTCCATCGGCATGGGCTCGGACAAGCTGCTCGACCACCTGCTGGGCGCGGAGCGGGACCGGGACGCCGACGGCCGGCTGCGCGACGCGCACGACGCGCTCTACGGCGAGTACTGGGAGCGGCTCGCGCCACTGCCCGGGGCGCGGGAGCTGCTGCGGGCCTGCGCGGAGCGCGGGCTGCGGGTGGTGCTGGCGACCTCGGCGGCCGAGCACGAGGTCACCGCGCTGCGGGCGGCGCTGGACGCCGACGACGTGATCGACTCGGTCACCTCGTCGGCCGACGCGCAGGAGAGCAAGCCGGCGCCGGACATCCTGGTCGCCGCGCTGGAGCAGTCGGGGCTGGCCGCCGAGCGGGTGGTGTTCGTCGGCGACTCGGTGTGGGACGTCGCTGCCGCCGGCAAGCTGGACATCCCCTGCATCGGCCTGACCTGCGGCGGGACCGGCCGCGCGGAACTGGCCGGCGCGGGCGCGGTGGCGGTCTACGACGACCCGGCGGCGCTGCTGGACGCCCTGCCGGACAGCGCCATCGGCACGCTCGGCTGACCGGCCGGTCAACCCGCGGACCCGCGCACGCTTAACCGGGCCCGCTTCGGGGCACTTCCGGACTCCACCGCCCGGGCGCCGGGCGCCGGAAGGGTGGTGTCGTGGAACCGGTCGATGTCGCGTTCGCTCTGCTGGGCGTCGGTGCGCTGCTGGCCGGGGTGCTGCCCCGGGTCCTGGAGCGACGGCCGCTGTCGATGCCGATCGCGTTCCTCGGGCTCGGCATGCTGGTGTTCCTGCTGCCCACCGGTCTGCCCACACCGGACCCGCTGCGCTGGCCGGAACTGACCACCCACCTCACCGAGGTCGGCGTGATCGTCGCGCTGATGGGCGCCGGCCTGAAGATCGACCGTCCGCTGAGCTGGGCCCGCTGGTCGTCGACGTGGCGGCTGCTGGCGATCGCCATGCCGCTGTGCATCGCCGCGGTGGCACTGCTCGGCTGGTGGTGGGCCGGCCTGGTGCCGGCCGCGGCGTTGCTGCTCGGCGCGGCGCTCGCACCCACCGACCCGGTGCTCGCCTCCGACGTGCAGGTGGGCGAACCGACCGATGTGGAGGACTCGGAGGACGAGGTGCGCTTCGCGCTCACCTCCGAGGCGGGTCTGAACGACGGGCTCGCCTTCCCGTTCGTGTACGCGGCGATCGCGATCGCCACCACCGGGCTCGCGCCGTCCGGCTGGCTCGCCGAGTGGTTCGCGATCGACGTGCTCTACAAGCTCGCCGCCGGGGTGGGCGGCGGGCTGCTCGTCGGCTGGCTGCTCGGCAAGCTGTTCTTCCGCGCCCCGAGCAAGCTGCGGCTGGCCAAGCACTCCGAGGGCTTCCTCGCGCTGGCCGCGACGTTCCTCGCGTACGGGCTGGTCGAGGTGGCCGGCGGGTACGGCTTCCTGGCCGTGTTCGTGGCCGCCCGCGCGATCCGGGCCGCCGAGCGTACGCACGAGTTCCACTCCGTGCTGCACGACTTCGCCGAGCAGGTGGAGCGGCTGCTCACGGTGCTGTTGCTGCTGTTGTTCGGCGGCGCCGTGATCGGCGGGCTGCTCGCGCCGCTGACCTGGCCGGCGGCGTTGGCCGGGCTGGCCCTGGTGCTGGTGATCCGGCCGCTGGCCGGGTGGCTGTCGCTGCGCGGTGCGCCCGGCAAACCGGCCGAACACTGGGTCATCTCGCTGTTCGGCATCCGCGGCGTCGGCTCGTTCTACTACCTGGCGTACGCCACCAGCAAGACCGACTTTCCGCAGGCGGATCTGGTCTGGGCCACAGTCGGTCTCGTGGTGGTGGTGTCGGTGGTGGCGCACGGGATCGCCGCGACACCGGTCATGCAGTTGCTGGACCGGGAGGGCGAACGCACCGGCGAGGACACGCAGGCCGGGTCGGCGGCGCAACCGGTGGGCGCCACCGGCTGAGCGCGCCCCGGGTCGGCGGGCCCCGGATCGGCGGGCCCCGGATCGGCGGGCCCGGTTCAGCCCAGCCGGGCGGCGAGCGCGCGGCCCAGGTCCCGGCCGGAGCGCCAGGCGGTCTGCACGCGCGGGCGCCCGAACGCGTCGCCGGCCAGGCCGATCCCGTCGTCGTCCAGGTGGAACGCCGCCTCCCCGGCGTGCGCGGCCGGGGTCGCGTACGTCCAGCGGTGCACGTGGGCCGACACCGCCGGCTCGGGCAGTCCGAGCAGGTCGCGGACCGCCTGCTCGATCGCCGGACGGGCGGCGGTGGGCTGGAGCAGGTGCCCGGCGGCGAACCCGGCGGTGGTGTGCGCGACCAGCACGGGCGCGCCGTCGCCGCGCCGGTCGCCGTCGTCGCAGACCAGGCTGAGCACGGGGTGGTCGTTGACGAACGCGCCCCGGAAGTCCGGCCAGCGGCGGGCCGGGAAGTGCAGCACCGCGCTCAGCGCCGGCGACCAGCGCTGCGCGGCCACGGCCCGGGTGGCAGCGGCCAGTGCCGGGTCCAGCAGCAGCGCGGCCTGCGGGCCGGGCATGGCGAGCACGACCGCCTCGGCCTCGGTCCCGTCCACCCGAGGGCCGGGCTCGACCACCATCACGAGCCGGTCGTGCGTCACCGGCAGGTCTCCCGCCAGGTGCTCGACGAGCGAGCGCAGTCCGCGCGGGGCGGCCCAGCGCATCGGGCCGGCGACCTGCTCGCGCCCGCCCGGCCCGTACGCGACGAGCGTGTCGGTCCACTCCCGCGCCAGCCCGGCGGCCCGCCACCGGTCCACCACGGCGGCGAAGTCCGGGTCGTCGACTGTGAAGTACGCGGCACCCAGGTCGGCCGGGCGGCCGTCGAAGCGTTTGCTGGCCATCCGCCCGCCGGTGACCCGGGCCCGTTCGCGTATCCGTACCGGGACACCCGCCCGCGCCAGCTCGGTCGCGCACGCCACCCCGGCGATGCCCGCACCGACCACCACCACGCCCGCCCGCTCCGCCGTCATCACGTGATCGTAGGCGGCGGGCGGCATGAACCCGCCGGGCCGGGGGTAGTGGAACACCTGTTCGAGGAGAGGTGATCAGCATGGCCGACCGCAACAACACCAGCGCCAGGAACGTCAACCCGGACGCCGCCGTCAAGGACCCGGACGACTGGGTCACCGGTGACGAGCCGCCCACCGCCGCCCAGGAGTCGTACCTGCACACGCTGGCCCAGGAGGCGGGCGAGCCGGTGCCGGAGGGCCTGACCAAGGCCGAGGCGTCCCGGCGGATCGACGAGCTCCAGGCGGAGACCGGCCGGGGCCGCTGAGGTCAGCGCGGGGGCAGGCGGTGCAGTTCGACCCGGTCGAGCCGCCCCGCCGCCACCCGCGCGGTCAGGTAGGTGGCGTACGGCTGCGCCCGCCGGTCGGTGGGTGAGCCGGGGTTGAGCAGGCGCAGGCCGCCCGGGGCGACGCTGTCCCAGGGGATGTGCGAGTGCCCGAAGACGAGCAGGTCGCAGTCGCCGTACGCGGCGGCGCAGCGTTCCTCGCGGCGGGTCTTCGGGCCGGTCTCGTGCACCACGGCGACCCGCAGGCCGTCCAGGTCGACCCGGGCCACCTCGGGCAGCCGGGCGCGCAGCTCCGGCCCGTCGTTGTTGCCGTACACGGCGACCAGCCGGCGCGACCGCGCCTGCAGCGCGTCCAGCAGCGCCACGTCCACCCAGTCCCCGGCGTGCACCACCACGTCCGCGGCCTCCACCGCCGCCCACAGCGGCGCCGGAAGATCCCGAGCCCGCTTGGGCACGTGCGTGTCCGCCATGATCACGAGTTCCACCCCGCCATCCTCCCCCACCCCCGCACCCTCGGGGTCGATCATGAGGTTGGCGGCACTCAGGGAGATCGACTACGCCGCCAACTTCATGATCGACGCGGAGAGGCGGGGGCGGGGGCGGGGGTGGGGGCCTCGGCGGGGGCCTCGGTGGGGGCGGGCTTGGCTCGGGCGGCGGCGTCCGTTATGCGGCCGGCGGCGATGATCAGGCCGATGTGCGAGTACGCCTGCGGGAAGTTGCCCATCTGCTCGCCGGTGTCCTGGTCGATCTGCTCGGCGTACAGGCCGAGGTCGTTGGTGCGGGCGGCGAGGCGTTCGAACAGCCGCCGGGCCCGGTCCAGCTCCCCCGCCTCGGCCAGGCAGGCGGCCAGCCAGAACGAGCAGATCACGAACCCGGCCGGGTCGCCGTCCCAGCGCCGCAGCAGCCCGTCGCGGGACAGCCGCCGCTCCAGCACGTCCATCGTGGCGCGCATCCGCGGATCGCTCGCCGGCAGGAAGCCGACCAGCGGCATGACCAGCACCGAGGCGTCCAGGGCGTCGGAGCCGAACGCCCCGGTGTACGCGCCGGCCCGCTCGTTCCAGCCGTGGGTGAGCACCGCCTCCCGTACCTCGTCGCGCGCGGCGGCCCAGCGCGCCACGTCGGCGGGCTCGCCGATGCGGGAACCGAACCGGACCGCCCGGTCCAGCGCGGTCCAGCATTCCACCTTCGACGACACGTAGTGGCGCTCCGGGCCGCGCCCCTCCCACATCCCCGCGTCGGGCCGGTGCCAGCCGCGCTCGGCCTGGTCGGCGAGTGTCCGCAGCAGGTCGCGGACCTCCGGCGACATCGGGTCGAGGTAGTACCGCATCACCCAGGCGGCGTCGAGCACCTCGCCCAGCACGTCGTTCTGCCGCTGCCGCCAGGCGTCGTTGCCGACGAGCACCGGCCGGCTGTGCTCGTACCCGGCCAGGTGGTCGAGGTCGTGCTCGGTCAGGTCCCGCTCCCCCTCGACGCCGTACATGACCGGCACCGGCTCGTCGCCGATCCGGCCCATCGCCCGGGCCACCCAGGTGAACTGCCGGTCCGCCTCGTCCGGGCAGGCGGCCCGCCACAGCGCCTGGAGCGTGAGGCTGAAGTCGCGCAGCCAGACGTAGCGGTAGTCGTAGTTGCGGTCGCCGCCGAGGCGCTCCGGCACCGAGGTGGTGGCCGCCGCGACGACCGCGCCGCTGGGCGCGTACGTCATGCCCTGCACCGCGAGCGCGCTGCGCCGCACCTCGTCGCGGTACTCACCCTGGTAGTCGTGCAGCGCCGACCAGGACCGCCACGCGGCGACGGTCTCGGCCACCGCCTCGGCGGCGTCGGGCAGCGCCGGTGCGGCACCGGCGTACGTCGGGGCGTACCCGAGGGTGAAGCGGTGGGTGCTGCCGGCGCGGGCCGTGAACTCCCCGGTGGCCGCTCCCCCGGCGACGGTCAGCGGGACGTCGGCGCGCAGCTCCAGGCGGCAGGCGCCGGCGGTGGCGGCGATCACGCCGTCGCGCTCGGTCAGGTAGGCGCCGACCCGGCCGTACTCGAACCGCGGCGCGTACTCGACGCGCATCGGCACCTCGCCGGTGAGCCCTTCGACCAGCCGGGCGAGCACCCGCGGCGAGCGCATCCCGATCTCGTGACCACGCGCGCCGGGCTCCAGCGCCAGGGCGTCGGTGACGGCTACCGTGCCGGTCGCGGTGCGGAAGACGGTACGCAGCACCAGCGCGTCGTCCAGGTAGGAGCGGGTGCTGGTGGCCGCGCCCTCGGGGCGGATGCTCCAGTGCCCGGCGTCGGAGTCGAGCAGCCGCCCGAACACCGACGGCGCGTCGAACCGGGGCGGGCACCACCAGGTGACCGCGCCCTCGCGGTCGACCAGGGCGGCGCTGCGCCCGTCGGCGAGGAAGCCGTGGTCGCTGATCCGTCGGGTCGGCACGGATGTGGCTACCCGGCCCGGGGCATCGGCATGCCTCGCCACATCGGTCCGGGCCGGTGCGTTACCGCTGCCCGGCGACGGGAACGCGGCGGGTTGACGAAGGAGGATGCTCATGACCAGACCCTCGACTCCGACCGCGGCCTGGCAACCCGGAATGCCGGGCAGCGACAACCTCCCGTCCGGCCCGGGCGGTCGCCCGACGCCGCCGAACGGGGACGGCCACGGCCCGCAGGCCGGGGCGCCGACCGTCACGATCGGCTCGTACCCGGACTATCCGTCCGCCCAGCGCGTGGTGGACTATCTGGCCGACAACCGGTTCCCGGTGGAACGTACCTCGATCGTCGGTACGGACCTCACGCTCGTGGAGACCGTGATGGGACGGCTCACCACGGGCCGGGCGGCACTGCTCGGGGCCGGCACCGGCGCCTGGTTCGGCTTGTTCATCGGCTTGTTGTTCGGCATCTTCACGGCCGGCAACTGGCTGGCGGTGATCCTGGTCGGGCTGGTGATCGGCGCGATCTGGGGTGCGGTGTTCGGCGCTGTCGCGCACGCGATGAGCGGTGGGCAGCGTGACTTCACCTCGGCGAGTTCTCTGCGGGCCGCCCAGTACGCGGTGACGGTGGACGCGGAGCTGGCCGGTCAGGCCCAGCAGCTGCTCAGCCGGATGCACCTGACACCGACCGGCGCCACCGCCCGCTGACCGGCGGTACGCGACATCGAGGGAGGGCCCCGCCGGGGTCCTCCCTCACCGCGTCAGTGGTACGCCCGCTCCCCGGCCCGCAGCGGCACGTCCACCCGGTTCTCCGGTGGCGCCAGGGGGCAGGCCCACCTGTCGTCGTAGGCGCAGCTGGGGTTGTAGAGGTAGTTGGCGTCCAGGCGGACCCGGTCGCCGGGGAGCACGGTCAGGCCCCGGCCGAACGTGCCCTTGACCGTGTCGGTGAGGTACCGGCCCCCGCCGTACGAGCCGTCTCCGCAGGTGCCGTCGCGCAGCGGCAGGAACAGCCCGCCCCCGTACGCCTCGATCCACCACAGCGTCAGCGGTCCCCACGGCGTCGCGGCGACCGCCACCCGCCGGTACGCGACCACGCCGTCCGGGCCACCGGTGTCGATGCGCAGCTCACCGGAGGCCGGTCGCAGCGGCGCCTCCACCACCGCCGACGGGTCGGGCGGGTACCAGCGCAGGCCGGTGAAGCCGGGCCGGTCGGCGGGCGGCACCGGGCTGCTGGGGTGGGTGCGGAACAGCTCGTCGCGGGCGGCCCGGAACCCGGCCAGGTCGAGGTCGGACAGGTAGAGCCGGGCCACCCGCTCCCGCCAGTCGAGCAGGTCGAGATCGTCCATCCCCCGACCCTAGCCGGGTCACCCGTTCAGATTTTGAGGAGGCAGCCCGCCATCGCCGATTCGCGCACGGCAGGGCCTCTTGTTTAAATTTTAAATAGTGCTACTCTCGGAGCCATGACGGAGAGCCTGGACGCCGAGCGGATGGCCTGCTGGCGCGCGTACATCGAGTCGAGCCAGCGGCTGTTCACCCGGCTCGAGGACGACCTGCGCGCCGACAGCGACCTGAGCTTCGCCGACTACCACGTGCTGGTCCTGCTCTCCGAGGCACCCGGCCACCGGCTGCGCATGGGTGAGCTGGCCGACCGGCTGGTGTTCTCGCCGAGCCGGCTGACCTACCAGATCACCACGATGCGCAAGCGCGGCCTGGTGGCGAAGGAGGCCTGTCCGGCGGACCGGCGCGGCAGCGAGGCCGTGCTCACCGCCGCCGGCCTGCTCGCCCTGCGCGAGGCCGCGCCGCACCACCTGCGCTCCGTGCGCGCCCACCTGATCGACGACCTCGATGACGCCGAGGTCGCCTGCCTCACCCGGGTCTTCGAGCGGCTCGGCCGGCGCCTGCGCGCCGACCGCACCGCGTCGTCCACCCCGGCCGACAAGTAAGGAGCCCCGCGATGCCCGCGATCACCGTCGACGACGTCCTCGTCCTGCCCCGCCTGCCGCAGCTCGGCGAGGCCACCGAATACCGCTCGGTCCGCCGGGTCACCACCGCCCCCAGCGGGTACGAGGGCGAGGGCTTCCCGGTCCGCCGGGCCTTCGCCGGCGTGCCGATGACCGAGCTGGACCCGTTCATCCACCTCGACCAGATGGGCGAGGTCGACTACGCGCCGGGTGAGCCGAAGGGCACCTCCTGGCACCCGCACCGCGGCTTCGAGACGGTGACCTACATGATCGACGGGATCATGGACCACCAGGACTCGACCGGTGGCGGCGGCACCATCACCGACGGCGACACCCAGTGGATGACGGCCGGCAGCGGCCTGCTCCACATCGAGGCGCCGCCGGAGCACCTGGTGATGAGCGGCGGGCTGTTCCACGGCCTGCAGCTCTGGGTCAACCTGCCGAGCATCGCCAAGATGAGCGCGCCCCGCTACCAGGACATCCGCGGCCGGGAGTCGGCGCTGCTCACCACGCCCGACGGCGGCGGCCTGATCCGGGTCATCGCCGGTGAGGTCGCCGGGCACCAGGGTCCGGGCTCGACGCACACGCCGATCACCATCGCGCACGTCACGTTGCAGCCCGGCGCCGAGCTGAGCCTGCCGTGGCGGTCGGACTTCAACGCGCTGGTGTACGTGCTGGCCGGGCGCGGCACTGTCGGCACCGACCGGCGGCCGATCCACCTGGGCCAGCTCGCCGTGCACGGGCCCGGTGAGGCGCTGCGGATCACCGCCGACCGGACGCAGGACTCCAACGCCCCGGCGCTGGAGCTGTACCTGATGGGCGGCCAGCCGATCCGCGAGCCGGTGGCGCACTACGGCCCGTTCGTGATGAACACCCGCGCCGAGCTGATCCAGGCGGTCGAGGACTTCCAGGCCGGCCGGCTCGGAGTGATCCCGACCGGGCGGGTGCCGCACAGCGATGGTCAGGGCGACCGGCCCTGACCTGCTACGGGCGCCCCGGTTCGCCGGGGCGCCCGGGCGCGCGGTCTCAGGAGACGGCGAAGATCCCGGCCACCCCGAGGATCACCATCAACAGGACCGCCACCAGCGCACCCCGCTCCCCCTCCACCGCCTGGTCGCGGTCGTCGGTCACGGTGTTCGTCGTCTCGGCGGGCATGTCGGTGCCTCCTCGGTTTCGCGGTCCAGGGGTCCGGCGCACCCCTGACGCGCGCACCGACGCCGACCTGCTGCTCGACGTGCGGGGCCCTGCCGGGGGTCCTACCGTGTGAGGACGTCGTCGACCTCGGGGGGTGGAACGTGACTCTGCGGGACTGGTTCCTCACCGCACAGGAACGCGCCAACCCGGGCTCTGAATTACCCGTCTGGGCCGAGGGAAACCTCGCCGAGCCGCTGATTCACGGTGCCGCGTACTTCGACCGCCTGGTCAGCGAGGTGGAGTCGCTCACGGCGGGCGACCATCTGTTCTTCACCGACTGGCGGGGCGACCCGGACGAGCGGATGCGCCCGGACGGCCCCACCGTGGCGCAGTTGTTCGCGCAGGCCGCCCAGCGCGGGGTGATCGTCAAGGGCCTGATCTGGCGCTCCCACCTCGACACGCTCTCCTACAGCGAGGCGGAGAACCGCGACCTCAGCGAGGCGATCCGCGCGGCCGGCGGCGAGGTGCTGCTCGACCAGCGGGTCCGGCGCGGCGGCTCGCACCACCAGAAGCTGGTGGTGCTGCGCCGTCCGGGCGACCCGAGCCGGGACATCGCCTTCGCCGGCGGCATCGACCTGTGCCACAGCCGCCGCGACGACGCCGGCCACGCCGGCGACCCGCAGCCGGTCGGCATGTCCCCCCGGTACGGCCCCACGCCGCCCTGGCACGACGTGCAGCTCGCGGTGCGGGGGCCGGTGGTCGGCGCGCTCGACACCACGTTCCGGGAGCGGTGGACCGACCCGATGCCGCTGGACTCGGAGAACCCGATGGCCTACCTGCGGGACCGGCTGCGCGGCTCGGACCTGCGCCCCGACCCGCTGCCCGAGCAGCCCGCCGACCCGCCGCCGTGCGGGCCGCACCACGTGCAGGTGCTGCGCACCTACCCGGCGGTGCGGCCCCGCTACTCCTTCGCCCCGGACGGCGAGCGCACCGTGGCGCGCGGCTACACCAAGGCGGTACGCCGGGCCCGGCGCCTGATCTACCTGGAGGACCAGTACCTCTGGTCGACCGAGGTGGCGGAACTGTTCGCGCAGGCGCTGCACGAGCACCCGGACCTGCACCTGGTGGCGGTCGTGCCCCGGCATCCGGACGTGGACGGCCGGCTCGCGCTGCCGCCGAACATGGTGGGCCGGGAGCAGGCGCTGTCGTTGTGCCACCGGGCCGCTCCGGACCGGGTGCACGTGTTCGACGTGGAGAACCACGACGGCACACCCGTCTACGTACACGCCAAGGTGTGCGTGGTCGACGACGTCTGGGCCAGCGTGGGCAGCGACAACTTCAACCGCCGGTCCTGGACGCACGACAGCGAGCTGTCCTGCGCGGTGCTCGACGACACGCGCGACGAGCGGGCGCCGGCCGATCCGGCCGGGCTGGGCGACGGTGCCCGGGTGTTCGCCCGCGACCTGCGGCTGCGGCTGTGGCGCGAGCACCTGGACCGCGATCCCGGCGGCGCGCAGGACGACGACCTGCTGGACCCGGCGGACGCGGTGGCGGCGATCACCGCGGCGGCGGAGGAACTGGACCGCTGGCACGCCGGAGGCCGGGCCGGTCCCCGTCCGCCGGGCCGGTTGCGCCCGCACCGCCCGGAGCGGTTGCCCTGGCGTACGCGGCTCTGGGCGCTGCCCGCGTACCGGCTGGTCTACGACCCGGACGGCAGGCCGCTGCGGGCCCGGCGCGCCGGCACCTGGTGAAGGTCGGCCGGCTCGTCCGGCACGTTCGGGCGGGCCGGGTACGCGAACGACACGCGCGGCGAGTAGAAGCCCCAGCACACGTGCAGCGGGTTGGCCGGACGCAGCGCGTGGACCGGGTGCTCCCGGGCGGGGAACTCCACCGACTCGACCTCGAACGGTGACACCGGCTCGGCCACGTACGGGTAGTCGGTGACGATCAGCTCGCCGTCGCTGCCTGTGAGGTAACGGTGATGGCCCATGTGCGCCTCGGTGCCGGTGTGCCCGACCCGGGCGGTGACCCGGATCAGCAGCGTGCCGTCGGCGGCCCGGGTCTCGGCGGTGAGCTGATCGCCCCGCAGGTCGAGGCGGGTCTCCCCGGCGACGGCCGGTGCGCCCCGCGCGCTCGCGTATTGCCGGACCCGCTCGCTGGAGGAGATGTAGTGCGTCCACCAGCCGCCCGGGGTCTCGCCGTCGGGCGGATCCATGTCCGCCAGCGAGACACCCAGGTAGGTGAGCGAGTACGCGCCGAAGCCGGAGGTCTGCGTCTCGTCGTCGACCACGTACTGGTTGACGAACACCTGCCGCTGCGGGTGCGGCCGCAGCCCCGCGGGCAGGAGCGTCTCGACCGCGCCGGGATCCGCCGGGAGCCAGCTGAACAGCAGCGTCCGGGCGTTGATGACGAGTTGCGGCGCGGCGGGATCCAGCACGGTGCCTCCGTTGACGTGTCGTTACGGACGGTACGGGCGGTCCCGTCGGCGGGACAACGACAGAAAGGCGACACTCCGGTCGCCTGTCGGATTCCACGTTGACCGGTCGGGGTACGACCGGGGCCGACCGGTCACCGCCGCGCGCCACCCCGCCGAGCGCGTTATCCACCGGCTCACGCCTTTTGTAGCTGCTTACACCTTAAGTACATCGTACTTTCGGCTAGATTTCCGCAGCACGATCGGGCTATGGTGGCTTCCGAACGTACTACCGAAACCTAAACCAAAGCGTCACGTCTTTTTTCTTCCGTGGACGAGGTGCAGGGAGGACCACCCATGAGCGCTCCCACGATCAGCGCCCCGGCGACCGCGCCGGCCGGCTCCGCGAAGCTCGACCCCCGCTCGCTCACCGACAGCGCCGCCGACCTGCTCGACGCGATGGCCGCGCTGCCCGCCGACCACCCGTCGCGGCCCGCGCTGCGCGACCGCGCCATCGAGGCGTGGCTGCCGCTGGCGAACCACCTGGCCCACCGCTACAGCGGCCGAGGCGAGCCCAACGACGACCTGGCGCAGACCGCGGCGATCGGCCTGATCAAGGCGATCGACAAGTTCGACCCGTCGCGCGGCGTCGACTTCGCCGGCTACGCCATCCCCACCATCATCGGCGAGCTGAAGCGCCACTTCCGCGACCGCACCTGGGACATCCGGGTCCCGCGCCGCCTCCAGGAACTGCGCCTGGCGATCTCCGACGCCAACAGCACGCTGCTCCAGACGCTCGGCCGTTCGCCGACGGTCGCCGACATCGCCACCCACCTCAAGCTCACCGAGGAAGAGGTGCTGGAGGGCCTGGAGGGCGCCCGCGCCTACAACGCGGTGTCGCTGTCCACCCCGACCGGCGACGGCGAGCGGGCCACCGAGCTGGGCGACATGCTCGGCGGCGAGGACGGCGAGTTCGAGCTGGCCGAGATGCGTGTCGCCCTCGGCCCGGCGCTCGCCACGCTCGACCAGCGCGAGCAGAAGATCCTCACGCTGCGCTTCTACGGCAACCTGACCCAGTCGCAGATCGCCGAGCAGATCGGCGTCTCGCAGATGCACGTGTCCCGGCTGCTGGCCCGGGCCCTGACCAAGCTGCGCGGTCAGCTCGACGGAACGTACTAGCAAGGGGCGGCGGCCGGGTCGGCGGACCCGGCGCGACGCCACCCGGCCCGGTCGGCGGTGCGCCGGCCGGGCCGTTCCGCGTCCGGGGGCAGCGCGAACCGGCCGGCGGCACGGTGCGAGAGTGGGTCGGTGCTCGCCGACCTCCCGCTCGACCTGCCGGTCCGCCCGGTCCTGCCGGCGCTCGTCGACGCGCTGCGCGAGCGCGGCGCCGCCGTCCTGGTGGCGCCGCCGGGCACCGGCAAGACCACCACCGCGCCGCTCGCGGTCGCCGACGCGGTCACCGGCCGCGTGGTGATCGCCCAGCCCCGGCGGGTGGCCGCCCGCGCCGCCGCACACCGGATGGCCACCCTGCTCGGCGAGCGGGTCGGCGACCGGATCGGGTACGCGGTTCGCGGCGAGCGCCGGGTCGGCCCGCGTACCCGCGTCGAGGTGGTCACCACCGGTCTGCTGGTCCGCCGTCTGCACCACGACCCGGAGCTGCCCGGCGTGGACGCGGTAGTGCTCGACGAGTGCCACGAGCGGCACCTCGACGCCGACCTGGCGCTGGCGTTCAGCGTCGAGGCCCGCGCGACGCTGCGCCCGGACCTGTGGCTGCTGGCGATGTCGGCCACCCCGCGGACGGACCGGTTCGCCGCGCTGCTCGGCGCCGGCGACCCCGCCCCCGTGGTACGCGCCGAGGCCGCGCTGCATCCGGTCGAGCGGGTGTGGGCGCCGCCGCCGCGCCCGGTGACGCCGCCCGGCGCGGGCCGGGTCGACCCGGCGCTGCTCGACCACGTGGCCGCCACGGTCCGCCGGGCGCTGCGCGAACGCGACGGTGACGTGCTGGTCTTCCTGCCCGGCGCGGGCGAGATCGGCGCCGTCGCGCGCCGCCTGGCCGACCTGCGCGAGGTCGCGGTACTGCCCCTGCACGGCCGGCTGCCCGGGCCCGCCCAGGACGCGGCGCTCACCCCGGCCGCCGGACGGCGCGTGGTGCTCGCGACGGCGGTGGCGGAGAGCAGCCTGACCGTCCCCGGGGTCCGGGTGGTGGTGGACGCCGGACTGAGCCGGGTGCCCCGCACCGACCTGGCCCGAGGGCTGGGCGCGCTGGTCACGGTGCCGGTGTCGCGGGCCGGGGCCACCCAGCGGGCCGGCCGGGCCGGGCGGGAGGCGCCCGGCGCGGTCTACCGCTGCTGGTCGGAGGCGGCACACGAACGGCTCGCCCCGCAGCCCGAACCGGAGATCGCCACCGCCGACCTGACCGGGTTCGCGCTGGAGCTGGCGGCCTGGGGCACGCCGGACGGCACCGGGCTGGCGCTGCCCGACCCACCGCCACCGGCCGCGCTCACGGTGGCGCGGGAGACGCTGACCACGCTCGGCGCGGTGGACCACGACGGCCGGATCACCGCGCGGGGGCGGGCGGTAGCGGCGGCGGGCACACATCCCCGGCTGGCGCGGGCGCTGCTGGACGGCGCACCCCGGGTCGGTGCCGACCGGGCCGCCCAGGTGGTGGCGATCCTCGGCGAGGACACGCTGGGCGGGACCGGGGACGACCTGCCCGCCCGCTGGCGGCGGCTGCGCGACGGCACCGACCCGGCCGCCACCGCGCGCTGGCGCACCGAGGTACGCCGCCTGCGCGCCGCCCTGCCCGCCGACGGCGCCGAGCGGGAGCGCCTGCCCGACGATCTGGCCGCGGGGCTGCTCGCCGGGCTCGCGTACCCGGAACGGCTGGCCCGGGCGCGGCGGCCGGGCGCGTCCGCGTACCTGATGGCCGGCGGCACCGCGGCGGAGCTGGCGCCCGGGTCGGGGCTGGCCGGGTCGGCGTGGCTGGCCGTCGCGGTGGCCGACCGCTCCCCCGGCGCGCCTGCCGCCCGGGTGCGGCTGGCCGCGCCGATCGACGAGGCGACCGCCCGGGAGGCCGGGGCCGCGCTGCTGGACACCGGGCGGGAGGTGGCCTGGTCCGGCGGGGACGTGGTGGCCCGCGAGGTGGTCCGACTCGGCGCTGTCGAGCTGGTCGACCGGCCGCTGACCGCGCCGGAACCGGAGCTGGTCGCGGCGGCGCTGCTGGACGGGCTGCGGCAGGAAGGGACGGGACTGCTGCGGTGGACGCCCGAGGCGACCGCGCTGCGCCACCGGCTGGCGTTCTGCCGCCAGGCGCTCGGTGACGACTGGCCGGACGTTTCCGACGTGGCCCTGCTCGCCGAAGCGCCGGCCTGGCTCGGCCCGGAGCTGGCCCGCGCCCGGCGCCGGGCCGACCTGCACCGGGTGGACGTGACGGCGGCGCTGCGGCGGCTGCTGGACTGGCGGCAGGCGGCGCGGCTGGACGAGCTGGCCCCGGAGCGGGTCGAGGTGCCCAGCGGCTCGCGGATCCGGGTGGACTACGCCGACCCGGCCGCCCCGGTGCTGGCGGTCAAGCTGCAGGAGACGTTCGGCTGGCGGGACGTGCCGCGCATCGCCGGCGGGCGGGTGCCGGTGCTGCTGCACCTGCTCTCCCCCGCGGGACGGCCGGTGGCGGTCACCGCGGACCTGGCGTCGTTCTGGCGCACCGGCTATCCGCAGGTGCGCTCGGAGTTGCGCGGACGCTACCCGCGCCATCCCTGGCCGGAGGACCCGACCACGGCCGAGCCGACCCGGAGGGCTGCGCCGCGCCGGCGGTGAGGGCTACTCCTCGACGACGTCGGCGATCACGACGGTGATGTTGTCCGGGCCGCCGGCGCGCAACGCCAGGTCGATCAGCCGGGCCGCGCAGGCGTCGCGTTCCGGCTGCTCGCTGAGCACCTCGGTGAGCGTGTCGGCGCGGACCACGTTGGAGAGGCCGTCGCTGCACAGCAGCCAGCGGTCGCCGGCCCGGGGCACCATCGTGGCGTACGACGGCGACACCTCGTCGCCCTGCAACGCCTGGGTCACCACCGCCCGCCGGGGGTGGCTGCTGGCCTGCTCGGCGGTGATGACGCCCTGGTCGACGAGCATCTGCACGAACGTGTCGTCGCGGGTGACCTGCTTGAGCACGCCCTCGCGGTAGAGGTAGGCCCGGGAGTCGCCGACGTGCGCCAGCGCGAGGCAGCTGCCGGTGCGGGCGAACAGCAGCGCGGTGAGCGTGGTGCCCATGCCCTGGCGTTCCGGGTCCTCCTCGACGGCCCGGCGGATCTGCGCGGTGGCCACTTCGATCCCGCCCTGGAGCGCGGCGACGAGCGCGTGTTCCGGCGTCTCCACGTCCAGCGGGGCGATCGCGTCGATGGCGATGCGGCTGGCCAGGTCGCCGGCCGCCATGCCGCCCATGCCGTCGGCGACCGCGACCAGCCAGGCACCCGCGTGCTGCGCGTCCTGGTTACCGCTGCGGATCAGCCCACGGTCGCTCGCTCCGACGGAACGAAGCTTCAGGGTCATGGGTCGCAGCCTGCCAGGTCGAGGGCTCGGATGTCTCTAGGAGATCACTGACATCGTACGTGGCGCGCCGAACCGCACCGCGCGAGGGCGCGCGTGCCCCATCGGGCCGGATCGATTGACAGCGGCGGAACGCGGTGGAAACATCGGGCTGATATTGGGAGCGCTCCCAGTTCCCGGTCTCCCCCACCACCCCCGAGCACGGAAGGAACCTCCGTGACCCGATCCCGTCGTCGGCTCGCCGCACTCGCGGCCACCACGCTGGCGCTCACCGGCCTCACCGCCGGCCCGGCGAGCGCCGAGGTGCCGCCGGACGCCCCCGAACAACTTCGAAACGGCGACTTCAGCGCCGGCGTCTCCCCCTGGTTCTCCTACGGCACCGGCGACCTCGCGGTCGTCGACGGCCGCCTCTGCACCTCCGTCGCGGCGGGCACCGCCAACCCGTGGGACGCCGGCATCGGCCAGGACGCGGTGCCGCTGACCCAGGGCGCCGAGTACGAACTGTCCTTCGACGTCTCCGCGACCCCCGGCGCCCCCCTCAAGGCGGTGCTCCAGCTCGGCAGCGCCCCCTACACCACGTACGCCAGCGTCGACGCCACAGCCACCGGCACCGCGCAGCGCGTCACCACCACGTTCACCTCACCGGCCGACAACCCCACCGCCCAGCTGATCTTCCAGATCGGCGGCAGCGCCCAGGCGCAGACGTTCTGCCTGGACAACGTGTCGCTGCGCGGCGGGGAGCCGGCACCTCCGTACGAGCCGGACACCGGTCCCCGGGTCCGGGTCAACCAGGTCGGCTACCTGCCCGGCGGGCCGAAGCACGCCACCGTGGTCACCGAGGCCACCGACGCGCTGCCGTGGCAGCTGAAGGCGGCCGGCGGCACCGTGGTGGCCAGCGGCGAGACCACGCCGCGCGGCACCGACGCCGCCTCGGCGCAGAACGTGCAGACGGTCGACTTCTCCGCGTACCGCACGCCGGGCACCGGCTACACGCTGACCGTGGACGGCGAGACCAGCCACCCGTTCGACATCTCCGGCGCGCTCTACGACCGGCTGCGCTCCGACTCGCTGCAGTTCTTCTACGCCCAGCGCAGCGGCATCGAGATCGACGGCGACCTGATCGGCGAGGAGTACGCCCGCCCGGCCGGCCACCTCGGCGTCGCGCCCAACCAGGGTGACACCGACGTGCCGTGCAAGGCCGGCGTCTGCGACTACTCGCTGGACGTACGCGGCGGCTGGTACGACGCGGGCGACCACGGCAAGTACGTCGTCAACGGCGGCATCGCCACCTACCAGCTCCTGAGCACGTTCGAGCGGACCAAGACCGCCGAGACCGCCGACGGCGGCGCCGCCCTGGGCGACTCCACGCTGCGGCTGCCCGAGCGCGGCAACGACGTGCCGGACGTGCTCGACGAGGCGCGCTGGGAGCTGGAGTTCCTGCTGCGTATGCAGGTGCCCGCGGGCAAGCCGCTGGCCGGGATGGTCCACCACAAGATCCACGACCGGAACTGGACCGGCCTGCCGCTGCAGCCCGAGGACGACCCGGAGCCGCGTGAGCTGCACGCGCCGTCCACCGCCGCCACGCTGAACCTGGCCGCCGTCGCCGCGCAGTGCCAGCGGCTGTACGCCCCGTACGACGCCGCGTTCGCCGCGCGCTGCGGCACCGCCGCGAAGACCGCGTACGCGGCGGCCAAGGCGAACCCGGCGATCTATGCCCCGGCCAGCGACAGCACCGGCGGCGGCGCGTACGACGACACCAACGTCAGCGACGAGTTCTACTGGGCCGCGGCCGAGCTGTGGCTGACCACCGGCGACAAGGCGTACCTGGCCGACGTCACCGGCTCGCCGCTGCACACCGCCGACGTGTTCGCCCCGAACGGCGCGTTCGGCTGGCAGAGCGTCGCCGCGCTGGGCCGCATGGACCTGGCCACCGTGCCGAACACGCTGCCGGCCGCGGAGAAGACCCGCATCCGCGAGTCGATCACCGCCGCCGCCGACAGCTACCTGGCCACGATCGCCGGCCAGGCGTACGGGCTGCCGTTCCCGGGCAGCGCCGACGCGTACGTCTGGGGCAGCAACAGCAACCTGGTGAACAACGCGATCGTGCTGGCCACCGCGTTCGACCTGAGCCGGGACGCGAAGTACCGGGACGGCGCGGTGCAGGCCGCCGACTACCTGTTCGGCCGCAACGCGCTGAACATGTCGTACGTGACCGGGTGGGGCGAGCAGCACGCCCGCAACCAGCACAGCCGGATCTTCGGCCACCAGCTGAACCCGGACCTGCCGCGCCCGCCGGCCGGTTCGCTCGCCGGTGGTCCGAACGCCGCCCTGCAGGACCCGTTCGCGGCGAGCCTGCTCGCCGGGTGCGCGCCGATGTTCTGCTTCGTCGACGACATCAACTCGTACGCGACGAACGAGGTGGCGATCAACTGGAACTCGGCGCTGGCCTGGCTCGCGTCGTTCCTGGCCGACCAGGGTGACGCGGGCGCGGTCCCGGCGCCGTCCTGTGCGGTCACCTACACCACGCACGGGAGCTGGCCGTCCGGCTTCACCACCCAGGTGACGGTGCGCAACACCGGCACCACGGCGGTGAACGGGTGGAGCCTGCGCTGGGCGTTCCTCGGCGACCAGAAGGTGGACCACGCGTGGTCGGCGCAGCTCGGCCAGAGCGGCGCCACCGTCACCGCGAAGAACATGTCCTGGAACGCGAAGCTGGCGCCGGGCGCGTCCACCACGTTCGGCTTCAACGGCACCGCCTCCCGGTTCCCCAACCCGGATCCGGGGCTGGTCACCCTGAACGGCAAGGCCTGCACGGTCTCCTGACCGAGCTGACCGGGCGCCATCGCAGGACCGGGTACGGTCCTGCGATGGCGTACCTGTTCCTGCTCGGCGCGATCACCGCCGAGGTGATCGGCACCAGTCTGCTCAAGGCCACCGACGGCTTCACCCGCCTCTGGCCGACGCTCGGCCTCGCCGTGGCGTACCTGTCCGCGTTCGGGCTGCTCTCGCTGGCCGTGAAGGACATCCCGGTCGGTGTCGCGTACGCGGTCTGGTCCGGCCTCGGCACCGCCGCCATCATGGCAATCGGCGCGGCGTTCCTCGGTGAGCCGCTGAGCGTGACGAAGGTGGTCGGGGCGGGACTGGTCATCGCCGGGGTGGTGGTGCTCAACCTCGGCGGCGCGCACTGAGCACGGCCCGGCTCAGGCCGGCAGCCCCGCCGCGCGCAGCAGCCGGAGCTGCCCGATCTCGGCCACGTTCTTCATCAGCTCGGCGTTCACCCACGCGGCCAGGTCCGCGACGGTGAACCCCGCGTCGGAGGGCCAGGGGTACGCGGACGGCCGGTCCAGGTCGTCAGCGGTCAGCGCGTCCAGCGCGCCCGCCCACTCCGTCCGCAGCTCCCGCAGCCAGGCGAGCGTGTCGTCCCCCGGCCCGGGCCAGCGGATATCGTCGCGTTCCCGCGCCGGCCGCTGCCGCACGTGGTCGGCGGCGACCGACCACCACCAGCCGATGTGCCAGGTGAGCCAGGCGATCGTGGGCACCGGCACCGGATCCGGCTCGGTGTCGGCCCAGTCCGGGCTCCACCCGCCCGCCGGGTCCCGGCGCATCGTCCAGCAGAGTGCGGCCGGCTCCCAGAGGAAGTCCGCCGGCTCCAGCCGGTCGAGGTGGTACTCGGCAAGCGCCCAGGTCAGGTCGAACTGCCGGCGCAGCAGGGCGGTCACGGAGGCGGGCACCGCGCGATCGTGGCACGGCAGACGCCCCCGGTCGACCGGTTAAGCGCCCTTCCCGAAGCGGCGTGTCGCCCCGGAACAGAAGAGTTGTCCCTCCAGCGTTATGCCCCTGAGTCATACTTATGACTGAGAGGCATAACGTTCAGAAGCTTGTCCTTCCCGAGGGCTGCCGGCCGCGCTCACCCGGCTTGCCGAAAACCCGGTGGACTCGTACAGGCACGTGCGCGACCGTGACCTTCGTGGGCGGCGACGCGGAACGTCGGGTGTGGGCGGCAATGCCGCCCGGCAGCCGCGATGCGTTGGCTGCGCTCCCGGCGGCGGACCTGCGAACGCTGCTTCTCGGCGTCGCCCGGGACCGCGCCGGGGCCGTCCGTCCGGCGCAGGTGCTGCGGCGCTGGAATGAGGACCGCTTCGTCCGGCCGTCCGCTGCCGACCCGCGTGTGCTGTCCCGCTTGGAGGGTCGGATCTGGGCGCTGTTGCCGCCGGATGCGGCAGGGGTGGAGTTGTCGCCGGTGGCGCCACTCGGCACCTGCGCCGCCGTCGCACCGGTCAGCCAGCACCGGATCGTCTCCACGATGCGCGGCACGGAGGTGGTCAGCGACCCGACGAACGCCTTGGCGGTGGAGGCAGCGGCGCGCCGCAGCCAGGCCGACGAGGTGCACCTGGCCGCGATGCACCGGGTGCTGCGGGCACAGGACTTCGGTCCTGACGCGTCCACCCACTTCCGGCTCTGCGCGCTGGTCTCCACCACACGGGACACCGGTTCGGGGCGCACCGAGGCCCGACTGCTTCTGCGGCATCTCACCTTCTGGCGCACCGTGCTGACCGAGCTGGCTCCGGCGGCCGCACCGCGGTTGCACGTCACGGCCCTGGACCCGATCGTCGGCGAACGGCTCCACGACACCGTCCGGCCCGCGTTCGGCGACAGCCTTGTTCCCCTGCACGACGAGCCGGAGCGAAAACGCGGTCGCGGCTACTACCGGGGCGCCGCGCTGCGCGTCTCGCTGCACGACGACAAGCGGGATGTCGGTGACGGCGGCTTCACCGACTGGACCGCCCGACTGCTCGGCGACGCCAAGGAGCGCTGCCTGATCTCCTGCCTGGCGACCGAACGCCTCGCCGACTTGACACCTTGGTCCGACGGACGCTGAACGGCGCGCTCACCGGAGCGCGGGGATTGATCCGCGGGGTGAGCGGCATCGCTTTGTCCAGGGCACCGCGACAGCCGACCCGCGCCTAGCGTCGACCTCATGGCCCCGGCCGGACCCCGCTGATGGGCCGGCCGGGCGCTCTACCTGGCCCGGAACGTGGGACTGGCTCGTACGCGACGGACGGGGTGGCGATCAACCGGAACGTGGCACTGCCCCGATGCCCGGTCGACGGTCAACCGCTCAGTCGGGTAGGCGTGCGGGGACGGGGCGGCGCATCGCGATCCGCTCGGCCGGGTCGAGGCCCAGCGCCGCCTCGGCGGCCAGCAGCTCGATCAGGCCGGGCGTCAACTCCGCGCCGCTCAGCTCGCGGAATCCGCACCGCACGTAGTAGGGCCCGTTCCACGGCACCGAGCGGAACGTGGTCAGCGTCAACGCCGGCAACCCCTGCGACGACGCCCACACCGCCACCCGGTCGAGCAGACGCCGCCCGATGCCACGGCGGGCGTACGCCGGATCGACGCTGAGCTGCTGCACGTGCGCCGCGCCGTCGACCAGATCGGCGAGCACGAACGCGATCGGCCGGTCGGCCGGGTCGGTCGCCACCCACAGCCGGCCGGCGCGCTGCCCGGCGGCCAGCGCCTCCACCGGCAGCGGCGGCATGTCGGCCACCAGGGTCATGCCGATCTCCCGGAACGGGGTGCCGGAAGCCACCTCGATCCGCTGCACCTCGGTCAGTTCCTCGGCCCTGGCGATCCTGCTGCGCTCCACGGCGCCGACCCTGGCAGAGCGGGGACTGGCAGGCGAGCGGATTTCCCGCACCGCGCTCGCTCCGGATGTTTCGGCGGTGACCGGCGGCGGCGACGCCCGGCGGGCTCGCGGTGTGACAGGCGTCGCCCCCCGCGGGGCTCCGGGCCAGCCGGAACAGTCCTAGCGTCGACCCCATGGCCCCCGCCGGACCCCGCTGATGGGACGCGTCTCGCCGCTCCCGCCGCCCGGGCCGCTACGCACCCTCGCGTACGCCACGCTGGTCAACACGGTCGGCGCGGGCCTGTGGCTGGCGGGCGGGGCGCTCTACCTGACCCGGGACGTGGGCCTCTCCGCCACCTCGGTGGGCGCCGGGCTCACCGTCGCCGGGCTGGTCGGGCTGAGCGCGAGCGTGCCGCTGGGCGCGCTGGCCGACAGGTGGGATCCGCGTACGCTCCGGGCCGTCCTCCAGGTGGGCCAGGCGGTCGCCGCGCTCGCGTACCTGCTGGTCGGCTCGTTCCCGGCGTTCCTGGCGGTGGCGGTGCCGGAGGCGCTGCTCGCGGCCGGCAACCTGGCGGTACGGGCGGCGCTCGTCGCGGCGGTGGGCGGCCCGGACGGCCGGGTGCACGCCTTCGCCACGCTGCGCGCGGTGGCGAACCTGGGCATCACCGTCGGTACCGCGCTGGCCGGAATCGCGCTCGCGGTGGACACGCACCAGGCGTACCAGGTGCTCGTGGTCGGCAACGCGGCCACCTACCTGCTCTCGGCGGCACTGCTGCTGCGCCTGCCGCCGCAGCCGGCCGCCGACGCGCGCCGGGCCACGGCGGCGAGGCCGGCACCCGACGCGGAGACGACGCCCGGAACGATGACGACCGGCGGCGGCACCCGACGCGGACCGGGCGCGCGGCGGCGCGGCGGACCGCTGCGGGACGGACGGTTCCTCGCGGTGAGCGGCGCGTCGGCGGTGCTGAGCACGCACGTGACGGTGCTCGTGCTCGTCGTGCCGCTGTGGACGGTGGACCGCGCCGGCGCGCCGCCGCCCGTGGTGTCGGCGGTGCTGCTCGCCAACACGGTCCTCACCGTGCTGCTCGCGGTCCGGCTGAGCCGGGGCGCGGAGCGGGCCGCGCCGGCCGCCCGGAAGCTGCGCCGGGCCGGGCTGGTGCTCGCCGCGGCGACACCCCTGTACGCCGTGACCGGCGTCCTGCCGGTGCTCCCGGCGGTCGTCCTGCTGCTCGTGGCCACGGCGGTGTGGACGGTGGGCGACCTGTGGCACGGCGCGGCCGGCGCGGGCCTCGCCTACGACCTGGCCCCACCCGGGGCGATCGGGGCCTACCAGGGCGCCGACGGCCTGCTCGCCGGGCTGGCCCAGGCGCTCGGCCGGGGCCTGCTCACGCTGCTGGTGCTCGGCGGCGGTCCGGCCGGCTGGCTGGTCCTCGGCGGGGTCTTCGCCTCCGCCGGGCTGGCCGCCCCGGCGCTGGCCCGCCGGGCGATCGCCAACCGGCCGGCGCCGGAGGCCCGGCCCGCCGGGGTGCCCGGGTGAGCGGCGTGTAGCAGCATGGCGGCATGACCGACCAGCAGAGCATCACGATCCGCCCGGGTGGGCCCGGCGACGCCCCGACGCTGCTCCGGCTTCTCGACAGCGCCACCGCCTGGCTGGCCGAACTCGGGCGTACCGACCAGTGGGGCACCGAGCCGGCGTCGATCGACCCGCGCCGCATCGCCCAGGCCGACGCGTGGGCGGCCGGGAACGGCCTGTACCTCGCGGAGATCGACGCGACGGTGGTGGGCGCGCTGGTGCTGGGCGCGGCGACCGAGTACGTGCCGCCGGCCACCGAACCGGAGCTGTACGTGAACCTGCTGGTCACCGACCGGGCGTACGCGGGGTACGGGATCGGGGCGCGGTTGCTGGCGTACGCGGCGGAACTGGCCCGCGACCGCGGCGTCGGCCTGCTGCGGGTCGACTGCTTCCGCAGCCCGGACCGGGCGCTCGTGCGGTTCTACGAGCGCTGCGGGTTCACCGCCACCGAGCCGTTCACGGTGGAGCGGCCGGGCCGCCCGACGTGGACCGGGCAGGTGCTGGAGCGCCGGGTCGGCTGAGTCAGCCGATCTCCTCGTCCACGAAGCACCAGCGCCACGACTCCCCCGGCTGCACCGACCGCATCACCGGGTGCCCGGTGGACTCGAAGTGCTTCGTGGCGTGCTGGTACGGCGACGAGTCGCAGCAGCCCACGTGCCCGCAGGTCAGGCAGGCGCGCAGGTGCACCCAGTCCGGGTTGCCGATCGCCACGCAGTCCGGGCACTCGGTCGTGGTGCCGGGCTCGGCGGTGCCCGCCTCGGCCAGGTGCTGGCAGCTCATTCGACGACCTCCTGTCGCAGCATGGACTCCTCCAGATCCAGATCACGGTAGGCGCGGGTGAGCACCTCCTCCGGGATCTGGCCGGAGTCGCGGGCGGCCCGGAACACCTCCCGCTCCGCGTCGATCATCTCCTGCCGCAGGCGCGCGTACGCCTGGGAGGGGGTTTCCCGTTCGGTGCCGCCCAGTCGCTCCCAGGCCAGGTTGGCGCGGGAGGTGGTCAGCCCGCGCAGGCGTTCCACCACCGCCTCCGGCGCGCCCTCGGCCAGCTCGTCGAGGCGTTCCCGGGCGGCCCGGCTGGCCCGCTGCTGCACCCCGGCGGCGGACAGCGCGTCCTGCACCGGGTCGTCCGGCGGCAGCCGCAGCCGCCGCGCCAGCCAGGGCAGCGTGGCGCCCTGCCCGACAAGCGTCGCGACGATCACCGCGAAGGCCAGCCAGATGAGCAGCGCACGCGGGTACGGCGCGTCGTCGGCGAGGGTGAGCGGCAGGCCCAGCGCGGCAGCGAGCGTCACCACGCCCCGCATGCCGGCCCAGCCGATGACGACGGGGAACTGCACCGGCGGCACCGGGTCGCGCCGGCGGATCCGGGGCACGAGGCGGGCCAGGTAGGTGGCCGGGAACACCCAGACGAACCGGGACAGGAAGACGGCGGCCAGCACCCCGGCGGTGATCGCGGCCAGCGAGCCGATCGGCTCGTCGAGGTCGCGGACCACCTCCGGCAGTTGCAGGCCGACCAGCAGGAACACCAGTCCTTCGAGGAGGAACCGGATCAGCCGCCAGAACGCGGTCACCTGCAGCCGGGAGGCCGCCGACAGCAACAACGGCAACTTGTGCCCGATACCGAGGCCGGTCACCACCACAGCGACCACGCCGGAGGCGTGGATCTCCTCGGCGGCGAAGACCACGGCGAACGGCACGATCAACGACAGCGCGTTGTCCAGCACCGGGTCGGTGATGCGCTTGTGCAGGTAGCCGAAGACCACCACGCCCAGCAGACCGACCAGGATGCCGCCGCCGGCCGCGACGACCACCTCCCGGGCCACCGCGCCGACGCCGACGCCACCGGTGGTGGCGGTCGCGGCGACGATCGCCACCCGCAGCAGCACCAGCGCGGTGGCGTCGTTGACCAGGCTCTCGCCCTCCAGGATGGTGACGACCCGCCGGGGCAGGCCGACCCGCCGGGCCACCGCGGTGGCGGCGACCGCGTCCGGCGGCGCCACCACCGCGCCGAGCGCCAGGCAGATCGCGTACGGCAGTCCGGGCAGGAACCAGTGCACGACGGTGCCCACCACGAACGCGGTGAAGATGACCAGCCCGACGGCGAGCAGCAGGATCGGCCGCAGGTTGAGCCGGAACGCCGGCACCGACGTCTCCAACGCCGCCACGTAGAGCAGCGGCGGCAGGATGCCCACCAGCACGAGGTCCGGGTCCAGCCGCACGTGCGGGAAGAACGGCAGGAAGGACAACGCGAGGCCGAGCACCACCAGCAGGATCGGCGCCAGCAGGCCGAGCCGGCGGGCCAGCGCCGCACCGAAGGTCGCGATGGCCAGGAAGACCACGACCTCGAACAGAGCATCCACGAACGACGAGCCTATGTGCCGCGGCGCCGATGTGTGATCAGGCGGCGGAGCGCAGCTTCGGCAGCACCTCGGCGCCGAACGTGTCGATGAAGGCGCGCTGCTCCTGCCCGACGTGGTGCAGCGCGATCTGGTCGAAGCCCAGCGCCACGTACTCCTCCAGCCAGCCGATGTGCCGTCCCAGGTCGGCGGAGACGTTCACCGTCTCGGCGACCTTCGACATCGGCACGTCGGCGCTCGCCACGTCGAAGTGCTCGGGGGTTTCCAGATCCCAGCAGACCGGCGGCGCGAACACGTTGCTGCGCCACTGCTCGTACGCGATCGCCTCGGCCTGTTCCTGCTCGGGCGCCCAGCTCACGTGCACCTGCAGGTGCAGCGGGCCGCGTCCGCCCGCGTCCCGGTAGGCGTCGATCATCTGCCGCAGGTGCTCGACCGGCGCGTTGACGGTGATCAGTCCGTCCGCCCACTCGGCGCACCAGCGCGCGGTGGCGACGCTGACCGCGGCGCCGACCAGCGCGGGCGGCTCCTCCGGCCGGGTCCACAGCTTCGCCCGGTCCACTGTGACGAGGCCGTCGTGGCTGACCTCCTCGCCGGCGAGCAGCGCCCGGATCACGTCGACGCACTCGCGCAGCCGGGCGCTGCGGACGTCCTTGCGGGGCCAGACCTCGCCGGTGATGTGCTCGTTCGCGGCCTCACCGGTGCCCAGCGCGGCCCAGAATCGTCCCGGGTACATGGCGCCGAGCGTGCCGATGGCCTGCGCGATGATCGCCGGGTGGTAGCGCTGGCCGGGCGCGTTCACCACGCCGAAGGACAGGTTCGTGGCCTGGAGCGCGGCGCCGAGCCAGGACCAGGCGAACCCGGACTGGCCCTGCCGCTCGCTCCACGGCGAGAAGTGGTCGGAGCACATGGCCGCGTCGAAGCCCGCGCGCTCGGCGTGGATCACCGCCTCCAGCAGCCGGGCCGGGTGGATCTGCTCGTGGGATGCGTGGAAGCCGAACGCCGTCATGGTGGGCACTCCTACCCACCACGGGGGAGATGTAAGCAGGGGCCCCTTCTTGACGCCTCCGGTAGAGGAAGGGGCCCCTGTTAACACCTCACTCGGAGTGCGCCCCGGCGCCCGCGCCGGCCTGGCCCTCGCCGATCCACACGGTCTTGGTGTTGCAGAACTCGCGCATCCCGGCGGCGGACAGCTCGCGGCCGTACCCGGAGTTCTTCACACCGCCGAACGGCAGCTCCGGGTAGGACGTGGTCATGCCGTTGATGAAGACGTTGCCGGCGTCCAGGTCGACGGCGAAGCGCTCCTGCTCGGCCGGGTCGTTGGTCCAGGCGTTGGAGCCGAGGCCGAAGCTGGTGCCGTTGGCGACAGCGATCGCCTCGTCGTACGAGCCGACCCGGTAGAGCCCGGCGACCGGCCCGAACACCTCCTCGCTCCACATCCGCATCTCCGGGCGCAGGTCGGTGACCACCGTCGGCGGGTAGTACCAGCCGTCCCCGGCCGGCTTCTCGCCGCCGCAGAGCACCGTCGCGCCCTGGTCCACCGCGTCGGTGACCTGGGCGTGCACCTCGTCGCGGCCGCGTTCGCTGGCCAGCGGGCCGACGTCGGTGCCGTCGTCCATCGGGTCGCCGACGCGCAGCGCCGCCATCCGGGCGGCGAACTTCTCGGCGAACGCGTCGAAGACGTCGGTGTGCACGATGAACCGCTTCGCGGCGATGCAGGACTGCCCGTTGTTCTGGCAGCGGGCGGTGGTGGCGACCTCGGCGGCGGTGTCCAGGTCGGCCGAGGGCATCACCACGAACGGGTCGCTGCCGCCCAGCTCCAGCACCGTCTTCTTGATCTCCCGGCCGGCGATCTGGGCGATGGACCGGCCGGCCGGCTCGCTGCCGGTGAGGGTGGCGGCGCGTACCCGGGGGTCGCTGAGGATCCGGTCGACCGCGTCGGAACCGACCAGCAGCGTGGTGAACGCGCCCTCGGGGAAGCCGGCCCGGCGGAACAGGTCCTCCAGGTAGAGCGCGGTCTGCGGCACGTTGGAGGCGTGCTTGAGCAGGCCGGTGTTGCCCGCCATCAGCGCCGGGGCGGCGAACCGCATCACCTGCCACAGCGGGAAGTTCCACGGCATCACCGCGAGCACCGGGCCGATCGGCTGGTAGCGCACGTACGCCCGCTTGGCCTTGACCGCGGCGGCGTCGGCGGGCTCGTCGGCGAGCATCGCCGGCGCGTTGTCGGCGTAGAAGCGGCAGGCGGTGGCGCACTTGGTGACCTCCGCCTTCGCGGCGGCGTACGTCTTGCCCATCTCGGTGGTCATCAGCCGGGCCGTCTCGTCGCGCTCGGCGTCGAGCAGGTCGGCGGCGGCGGTGAGCCAGCGGGCCCGCTGCGCGATGGCGGTGTCGCGCAACTGCCGGAAGGCGAGGTCGGCCCGCTCGATCGCGGCGTCGATCTGCTCGTCCGACATCGCCTCGTACGTCTTGAGCACCTGTCCGGTGGCGGGATTTGTGGTGGCGATGGGCATCTCGTACTCCTGTCACTCGAACAGCGAGTGCCGCACGCCCGGTTCCTCCCGGCGGCGCGCGGCGCGGCGGCGCTGGATCACGACCAGGTCGACCACCGCCACCACGGCGAGCAGCGCGCAGACGACACCCAGCCAGGCGATGCCGGCGGCGAACGCGAGCACCGCGAAGACGGTCATCACGACCAGACCGAACGTGGCGAGCGCGAGCCGCAGGTTCAGCGCGCTGTTCGCGTGGCCGACCGTGCCACGGGCGCGACGGGGCTGTGATCGGGTCATTCCTGGGGCCTACCCCGGCACGGGCGGGGATAACCGGTCGGCGCGGGAACGCCGGTGATCCGGGACACCCGGCGGGCAGGCGCCGGATGCGCCCGGCGGGCGGGTGCGTTACATCGGTGCGCCGGTACCGGCGGAGATCCCGCGGACGGTGGAGAGGATGGCATGACCACGACGCAGGCCGTACCCGTGACCGTCGCCGTGTCCCGGCGCGCCGACCCGGCGCGTACCGACGAGGTGGTGGCGTGGATGCGGGCCGGGACGGCGCTCGCGGAGAGCTTCCCCGGCTTCCTCGGCGCCGGTTTCGTCCGCAGCGCCCCCGGCTCGGGCGAGTGGCACGTGATGTACCGCTTCGCCGACGCGGACACGCTGCGCGGCTGGGAGGACTCGCCGCAGCGGCGCTGGTGGCTCAGCTCGGCGCAGGGCATCGTCGAGCACACCCGGGTGGAGCGGCGCACCGGCATCGAGGGCTGGTTCGACCCGCCGGTGGACCACGTGGTCGAGACGTTCGGCGAGCCGGAGCCGGCCGCGCCGCCGCGCTGGAAGCAGGCGGTCACGATCTGGCTGGCGTTCTTCCCGCTCAGCCTGGCCGCCACGCTGCTGACCACCCGGTTCCTCGCCGGCGTGCCGCTGGCCGGGCGGACGCTGCTGATGACGCTCGTGCTCACCCCGCTGATGACCTACCTGGTGCTGCCCCGGATCACCCGGTTGCTGCACCGGTGGCTGCACGGCCGGCCCGCGCCGACACGACAGATGTGAACGACGGTGGTCGATGCCCGATAGCCGACAGAACCGCCGCCGGAGCCCCGCCGGGGCATAGGGTCGACGCGCCCGTTGCCGCCGCCGGACGGGGGACCGATGAGACGCTGGATCACCGCACTGGCCTGCCTGGCGGCGCTCGTCGCGCTGGCCTGTGACGGCTCCGGCGACGCGTCGCCCCGGCCCTCCGGCACGCCGCGCCCCGGCGAGCCCGGGGTGCTGGTCGCGCTGGGCGACTCGGTCACCACCGGCTACGGCTCCTGCCTGGTGCTGGTGAGCTGCGAACGCCACTCCTGGTCGACCGGGGACGGCCTGCGGGTGAAGAGCCTCTACCGGCGGCTGCGCGCCGACGCGCCGGGGCTGCGGGCGTACAACCGGGCCGCGCCGGGAGCCCGCGCGGCCGCGCTGACCGGCCAGGCCCGGTCGGCGGTACGCGACAAGGCCGACCTGGTCACCGTGCTGATCGGAGCGAACGACGCCTGCCGGGGCGACGTCGACGACATGACACCCGTCGCCACCTTCCGCGACCAGGTCGACGCGGCGCTGGGCGTGCTGCGCGAGGGCCGCCCCAAGGCCCGGGTGCTGGTGGTCAGCATCCCGGACCTGTACCGGCTCTGGCAGATCGGGCACACCGAGCCCCGCGCCGTGCGGGCCTGGTCGCGGGGCGTCTGCCCGTCGCTGCTCGCAGGCGCCACGTCGAGAGCGCCCGCCGCGGAGGCCCGCCGGGCCCGTTTGAAGGACCGGATCGAGGCGTACGACGGGCAACTGCGCGCCGCCTGCCGGGCCTACGGGTCACGCTGCCGGTGGGACGGCGGCGCGGTGCACCGCCACCGCTTCACGCTGGACCAGGTCAACGCGCTGGACTGGTTCCACCCGAACGCGGCCGGGCAGAGCCGGCTGGCGGAGGTGGCCTGGAACGCCTCCGGCTGGTCAGGGCTGACGCGGGCCCGGTAGCTGCTGCGGGCCGGCGGCGCGGTAGAGGGCGCGCGTACGGTCGGCCAGTTCCTTCGTGGCCGACGAGTTGGCCCAGGTGCCGAGCACGATCGCGGCACCCGGTACGACCTTGGCGAACATCCGCTTGGCGGCGCGCACCCCGGCCATCCTCGCCAGCCGGACGCCGAGCTGGAGCATCACCCGGCCCAGCGCGCGGTCACCGGCGGCGCCGAACAACGCCCCGGCCCGCTCCCGGCCGGCGGCGACCCCCAGCGCGAGGCGGGCGGTCGTGGCGGCCTTGTGCACCCGCTGGAGCACCAGCAGGTCGGTGGCCCGGTCGGGGTGCGCCGGGTCGGCGCCGTAGGCGGCCGCGACGTGCAGCACCAGCCGGGCCTGGGTCCAGGCCAGCACGCCCACGTCGATCACCGCGCCGGGCAGCCCGGCCGCGCCGGACACCGCACCGGAGAGCCGGGCGTGGTTGACGAACTTGCGGACCGCCTGGTCGGCGAGCTGCTCCGGTGGCACGCCCGGCCGCAGCGCGCGCTCCCGGGCGGCCCACTGGGCGGCTTCCGGGCCGAGCCGGCGTACCGCCTCCAGGGCCAGGTGCTCCGGCGCGTACTGCGGGTCCTCCCGCATCCGGTCCCACAGCTTGGCCGGTGGCGCCTCGGGCACCTCCACCGGCGGGACGGGGGCGGTGGGGACGGCGTTGGGCTCCCCGTCGACGGGGGCGGGGTCGGTCACGAAGGGCTCCGGAGGGCTCGTGCGGCGGGGGTGACGCGGGTCAGCGCCGGCGCGACTGCAGCCGGGTCGCGATCTGCCGCAGCCGGGCCTGGTTCTCCGGCTTCGACATCTCACGCCGGCCGCGATCGACCAGCTGCTGGCCCCGCGGCGATCGCAGGAAGGCGGTGATCCGTTGCATCAGCGACATGAGGGTCCTCCCGTCCCGCGGTCCCCTTCATGTGTACCTGGGACCGGCAAGCCCTCTGATACCCGAATCGGTCCTTCGGCAACCACCCGTCCGGGTCAGCCCAGGATCTCGGCCACCACTTCGCCGGCCCGCCACTCGTGCTGGGCGTACGCGTCCGGGAACGCCGAGATCTGCACCGCCTGGGCGGCCACCGAGAGCGGCAGGTCCTGCCAGCCGGGGATCTCGGCCAGCGCGGACAGGAACGCCTTCGTCGCGTACTCGGGGTCCATGAGCTGCTCGACGGTGCCCCAGCCGCTGCTCGGACGCTGCTGGAACAACCCGACCGAGTCGTGGTCCCAGCCGATGGCCTGGTGCGGGTAGCTCTGCGACTCGGGCAGCACGCCGCTGGCGTAGTTGAGCAGGGTGCTCTCCTGCATGGCGGTCGCCACCGCGATGACCAGGGCGCGGCGCGGCATGCCCATCTCCTTGCCGGCCTGCACGATCTTCTTGGCGTTGTTCATCTGGGTACGGTCCAGGCCGGCGACCGGGACGATCTGCCGGACGGTCTTCTTCGGCTTGGGCTTCGTGGTCGCCTTCGGGCTCGCCGTCGCGGACGGGGTGGCGCTGGGGGTGGCGGGGGCGGTGCTCGGCCGGGCCATGGCCCGGGAGGCCGGGTCGACCGCCGCGCGCTCGGCGACCTCCGCCGAGGGCGCCGGGTCGGCGGCGCGGTCCGGGGCGCCGAAGCCGGCCTGGCTGACGCCGACCAGGCCCAGGCAGCAGGCGGCGCCGGTGGCGACCGCCAGCTTCGTCCGGCCGGGCCGGGGGTTCGTGGGTGCCCAGAAACGGGTACGCCGGACCAGTCCCCGGAGTGTGGTCAACCGGTTGGTGGAGGGGGTATCGTCCGAACGGTCAGCCGGGCGGCCGGAGCCGAACGGGTCGTCGAGGTTGCCGTCGTTACGCATCCGACGAGGCTAGGCAGGGCAAACCGGGATCACCCAGGCCCAAAGGGTGGCCCTCGCCACACTCTGGCTGTCGCAATCCGGGCATCGCACCACAGCCCGTCGCAGTGCGCGGCAGACCTCGGGAACCGGGCCAATCACCCGTGCGCCCGGGTCGACCACGAGGCGGGCACGAACCTCGCAGAGCTCCCGGTCCCGCCCGATGATCGACTAACTCGTCCGTTCGGACGATCCGGATATGGGTCGCCGGACCGGGGCGTAGCCGAATCGTGATCATCATCCGGGCATCGGATGTGCCGTAACGGAATGGACCACCCGCCCCGGTACGTTGGCCGAATCGGGGAGGCCGCACGCTCGGCGCTCCCCCGTACGCGTCGACAGGGAGGACCCCACCGGTGCTCGATCCACACGAGCTCTACGAACTCACCGACGAGCTGCCCGAGCTCGGCCAGCCGGTGCTGATCCAGGCGCTCACCGGCTTCGTCGACGCCGGAAACGCCACCCGGCTGGCCCGGGAACAGCTGCTCACCTCGCTCGACGCCCGGGTGATCGCCCGCTTCGACGTGGACCAGGTCTTCGACTACCGCTCCCGCCGCCCGGTGATGACGTTCGTCGAGGACCACTGGGAGTCCTACGACGCCCCGGCGCTGGAGCTGCACCTGCTGCGCGACGACGACGAGACCCCGTTCCTGCTGCTCACCGGCCCCGAGCCGGACCTGCAGTGGGAGCGTTTCGTGGCCGCCGTCGCCGGGCTCTGCGCCCGACTCGACGTCCGGCTCACCGTCGGGCTCAACTCGATCCCGATGGCGGTGCCGCACACCCGGCCCAGCGGCGTCACCGCGCACGCCACCCGCAAGGAACTGATCGCCGGACACGAGCCGTGGTTGCAGAAGGTGCAGGTGCCGGCCGGCGTCGGCCACCTGCTGGAGTACCGCCTCGGCGAGCAGGGGCGCGACGCCCTCGGCTTCGCCGCGCACGTGCCGCACTACGTGGCCCAGGCCGAGTACCCGGCCGCCGCCGAGGCGCTGCTGTCCGCCGTGTCCCGCAGCACCGGCCTGCTGCTGCCCGTCGAGACGCTGCGCACCGCCGCCGAGGCGGTCCGGGTGGAGATCGACCGCCAGGTCACCCAGACCGAGGAGGCGGCGACGCTGGTCCAGGCGCTGGAGGAGCAGTACGACGCGTTCGCCCGTGGCCGGGGCGAGAAGAACCTGCTCGCCGGCGAGACCGGGCCGCTGCCCACCGCCGACGAACTCGGCGCCGAGCTGGAACGCTTCCTCGCCGAGCAGACGCGCCCCGGCGACACCCCGGAGCGCTGACCGGGCGGGGCGGGCGGGGATGCGGCAGGCTGGGGGCATGCGCCTGGCGACCTGGAACGTCAACTCGGTGAAGGCCCGCCTGCCCCGGCTGCTCGACTGGCTGGCCACCACGAAGCCCGACGTCGTGTGCCTGCAGGAGACCAAGTGCCCCGACGGGGCGTTCCCGGTCGCCGAGGTGGGCGAGCTGGGCTACGAGGTGGCCAGCCACAGCGACGGGCGGTGGAACGGCGTGGCAGTGCTGTCCCGGGTCGGGCTGGCCGACGTGGCGGTCGGCTTCCCGGGCGAGCCCGGGTTCCCCGAGCCCGAGGCCCGCGCCATCTCGGCCACCTGCGACGGGCTGCGGGTCTGGTCGGTGTACGTGCCGAACGGCCGCGCGCCGGACGACCCGCACTACGCGTACAAGCTGGCCTGGTTCGCGGCGCTGCGCGACGCCCTGGAAGCCGAGGTGGCCGGTCCCCTGCCGGTGGCCGTCTGCGGTGACTTCAACGTCGCGCCCACCGACGCCGACGTCTGGGATCCCGCGCTGTTCGTCACCTCCACGCACGTCACCCCGGCCGAACGGGCCGCCCTGGCCGCGCTGCGCGACCTGGGACTGGAGGACGTGGTGCCGACGCCGATGAAGGGGCCGCACCCGTTCACGTACTGGGACTACCGGGCCGGGATGTTCCACCAGAACAAGGGCATGCGGATCGACCTGGTGTACGCCAGCGCGTCGTTCGCCCGCGCGGTCCGCTCCGCGTACGTGGACCGGGAGGCCCGCAAGGGCAAGGGCCCCTCCGACCACGCCCCGATCGTGGTGGACGCGGACCTGGTACCGGCCGTCGAGACGTTCTGAGTCCAGGGCTCGTTAGGGTGGACCCATGGCTGTCGTGAAGATCAACGCGATCGACGTCCCGGCCGGTGCCGGCGAGGAACTGGAGAAGCGGTTCGCGGGCCGGGCCGGCGCGGTGGAGAACTCCCCCGGCTTCCTCGGCTTCGAGCTGCTGCGCCCGGTCGCCGGGGACACCCGCTACTTCGTGTACACGCGCTGGGAGAGCGAGGAGGCGTACCAGGCGTGGGCGCAGGGCCCGTCCCGGGCCGCGCACGCCGAGGGCGGCGAACCCCGCAAGCCCGTCGCCACCGGCGCCACCCTGCTGGAGTTCGAGGTGGTCCAGCAGGTCCCCGCCACCCCCTGACCCCCTTTTCTTTCCGGTCGATCATGAAGTTGGCGGCGCCAGGCGTCCGTTTCGTCACCGCCAACCTCATGATCGACGTGGTCAGGGCCGGGGCGCGCGCAGATCTTGGAAGATTTGGGCCCCCATAGGGGCCGTTTCCTACCAAGATCTCCCACGGTCCCGGCGCTCCGCGTCTCCGCTCGGCGATCATGAAGTTGGCGGGGACGAAGCGGGCAACCTGCGCCGCTAACCTCATGATCGACGTGGTCAGGGCGGGTCGGGCAGGCCGGGCGGGAGCGGTCAGCGAGCGAGGGACGCGAAGACGATCACGTTGTCCTGGTAGCCGGTCCGGCCGCCTACCCACTCGCCGCCGCAGGTGATCAGGCGCAGCTCGGCCGGGCCCGAGTCGCCGTAGACCCGCGCGGCCGGCAGGTTCGCCTTGTCGAAGTACTCGACGCTGTCCACCCTGAACGTCACCACGCTGCGGTCCGCGCGGGTCACCGTGATCTTGGCACCCGGCTTGAGCGAGCGCAGCCGGTAGAAGACGGCCGGGCCGCTCTTGGTGTCGACGTGACCCACGATGATCGCCCGGCCCGGGTCGCCGGGCACCGCTCCCCTGTCGTACCAGCCGGTCTGGTCGTGCTCGGTCAGCGGCGGTACGTCCACCGACCCGTCCTTCGCCTGCCCGACCGGGGTGACCGGCGCGTTGACCTTGATGGCCGGCACCGACAGGCGTACCGGCCGGCTCGCGGGCTTCCGGACCGGCGCGGCCGCACTCGCCGGTGCCGCCCCGGCGCCCGAACCGCTCGACCGGCTCGACTCGGTCGACGCGTCGGCGAAGTCGAACGGCCCGGCCGTGCGGCCGAGTCCGGCGCCGGTGGCGAACACACCGACCAGCACCAGCACCACTGCCAGCGGCTTCGACCAGGAACCCCGGCCCCGATCCCCCCTGCCCGGCGACGCCGGTGGCGGCTCGACCGGCGGCGGCCCGGCAGGCCGTGGGCGCAGGGTCGGCGGATCAGCCGACGGCGGGTACCACGGTCGCGACGCGGCAGGCGGCGGCATCCACGGCCGCGCCCCGGAGACCGGCACGGCCGGCGAGCCGGCGGTCGGCCCGCTCCGGCTGGCGGCGGCCGGGTCAGCCCTGGAGGGCCGGGCCGCATCGACGGACGGCGAGCCGGCCCGCGACGGACGAGCCACCTCGGCGGGCGAGCCGACCCGAGGCGGGCGAGCGGCGTCGACGGACGGCGAGCCGGCCCGCGACGGACGAGCCACCTCGGCGGGCGAGCCGACCCGAGGTGGGCGAGCGGCGTCGGCGGGCGGCGCGGCGGGCGGGGGCAGGGCCAGGAACGACCGGCCGGAGCGCCGGGATCCGGCGGACGGCGGAACGATGTGCTCGGCCATGGCGGGCCTCAGCGTCCGGCGGCGCCGCGGGCCTGCCGGCGGGACGCGGCCACGCCGAGCCCGGCGCCGACCACTGTGACCGCCAGCCCCACCGGCACCAGCAGGCCACCGAGGTCGGGACCGGCGGTGCCGCCGAAGCCGGTCGCCGGGCCGCGGCTGGGCAGATGACTGGGCCCGTGGCTCGGCTGCCGGGTGGGCTGTCCCTGCTTCACCACCTGGAGCATGGTCGAGGCGGTCTCCCCGCCCGGGCACTCCAGCTTGACCCGGTAGTTGCCGGGCCGGGTGCGCTCGTGGACCATCGGCGAGGCGGTGAGCAGGCCGCGCTGCGGCTGCACCTGGATCTTGCCGAACGCGTCCGAGGTCACGATCGCCGGTACGGAGTTGTTCCGGCAGCTCGCCCTGATGCCGACGAGGTAGCCGGGCGAGACGGTGCCCGGGGTGACCTCCACGAAGATCACGTCGGCCGGGGGCTGTTCCGGCACCGGTTCGGCGGCGCGCGGCGCGGCCTGGGCGGGCAGCGCGCCGACCAGCGGGGCGGCGCACGCGGCGACCGCGACCAGCAGCGCCTCACGTACCCTCAACGACCCCATGACCCCTCCCGGCGTACGGGATGAATCCTCTCACCCCCGGCCGCACATCACATCCGATCCGGGCTAGGCTCGGCTCGTTGTGACCCTCACCGACCTTCCCGCCACCCGCATCCGCACCTTCCATCCGCGTCGCGGACGGATGAGCGAGCGGCAGCGCGACGCGCTGGACCGGCTCTGGCCCGCGTACGGCCTCGAGATCGCCGCCCTCGACGGGGCGTGCGATCCGACGGCGCTGTTCGGACGACGGGCGCCGCTGGTGCTGGAGATCGGCTCCGGCATGGGCGACGCCACCGCCGCCATGGCGGCGGCCGACCGGGACCGACACTATCTGGCGGTCGAGGTCCATACGCCGGGAATCGCCAACCTGCTCGAGCTGGTCGAACGCCACGGTCTGGACAACGTGCGGGTGGCCGAGGGGGACGCGCTGGACCTGGTCCGGGCCATGCCCGAGGGCTGCCTGGACGCGGTGCACGTCTTCTTCCCCGACCCGTGGCCGAAGACCCGGCACCACAAGCGGCGGATCATCGCGCCGGCGCACGTGGCGCTGCTGCGGTCCCGGCTGGCGCCGGGCGGCACGCTGCACTGCGCGACGGACTGGGCGCAGTACGCCGAGTCGATGCGCGAGACGCTCACCGCCGACCCGGAGCTGGTCGACGTGTACGGCGGCTACGCGCCGCGTCCGGCGCACCGGCCGGTGACGAAGTTCGAACGCCGGGCGCTGACCGCCGGCCGAGAGGTCTTCGACCTGATCCACCGGCGGCGCTGAAGCCGGTGCGCTGAGCCCTGCGCGCTGAGCCCGGTGCGCTGAAGCCGATGCAGCGAACCCGAGGCGTCGAACCCGGTTGGCGCGGCGCGGTGGGATCCAGGCACGATGGGAGCCGCCATGACTCTCACCGCCGCGCTGCCGAAGACCGCCGACCCCGACACCCTCTACGACGCGTTCGCCTCCTGGGCGTCCGAGCGCGGCCTGGACCTCTACCCCCACCAGGAGGAGGCGGTCATCGAGATCGTCTCCGGCGCGAACGTGATCATGAATACGCCGACCGGCTCGGGCAAGAGCCTGGTCGCGATCGCGGCGCACTTCGCCGCGCTGGCCGACGACCGGACGACCTTCTACACCGCGCCGATCAAGGCGCTGGTCTCGGAGAAGTTCTTCGCGCTGTGCGAGGTCTTCGGCGCGGAGAACGTCGGCATGCTCACCGGCGACGCCAGCGTCAACGCGGACGCGCCGATCATCTGCTGCACCGCGGAGATCCTGGCCAACCTGGCGCTGCGCGAGGGCCGCCGCGCCGACGTCGGCCAGGTGATCATGGACGAGTTCCACTTCTACGCCGAGCCGGATCGGGGCTGGGCGTGGCAGGTGCCGCTGATCGAGCTGCCGCAGGCCCAGTTCGTGCTGATGTCGGCCACGCTCGGCGACACCACCCGCTTCGTCGACGACCTGACCCGGCGTACCGGGCGGCCGACCGCCGTCGTCCGCTCGGCCGAGCGGCCGGTCCCGCTCCTCTTCTCGTACGCGACCACGCCGTTGCACGAGACCCTGGAGGAGCTGCTGGAGACCAAGCAGGCCCCGGTGTACGTCGTGCACTTCACCCAGGCCGCCGCGCTGGAACGCGCCCAGGCGCTGATGAGCGTGAACGTCTGCACGCGCGCCGAGAAGGACATGATCGCGCAGGCGATCGGCAACTTCCGGTTCACCTCGGGCTTCGGCAAGACGCTGTCCCGGCTGGTCCGGCACGGCATCGGTGTGCACCACGCGGGCATGCTGCCCAAGTACCGCCGCCTGGTCGAGACGCTCGCCCAGGCCGGCCTGCTCAAGGTCATCTGCGGTACGGACACGCTCGGCGTCGGCATCAACGTGCCGATCCGTACCGTGCTGTTCACCGGCCTGAGCAAGTACGACGGCACCCGCACCCGGCTGCTCAAGGCCCGCGAGTTCCACCAGATCGCCGGCCGCGCCGGACGGGCCGGGTTCGACACGCTGGGCCGGGTCGTGGTGCAGGCCCCCGAGCACGTGATCGAGAACGAGAAGGCGCTCGCGAAGGCCGGCGACGATCCGAAGAAGCGCCGCAAGGTGGTGAAGAAGAAGCCGCCGGAGGGGTCGATCGGCTGGGGCGAGCCGACGTTCCAGCGCCTGGTCGAGGCCGAGCCGGAGCCGCTCACCTCCAGCTTCCAGGTCAGCCACTCGATGCTGCTCAACGTGATCGGCCGCCCCGGCGACGCGTTCGCCTCGATGCGGCACCTGCTCACCGACAACCACGAGGACCCGGCCGCGCAGCGCCGGCACATCCGCCGGGCCATCGCCATCTACCGGGCGCTGCGCGCCGGCGGCGTGGTCGAGGAGCTGCCCGAGCCGGACGAGACCGGCCGCCGGGTACGCCTCACCGTCGACCTCCAGCTCGACTTCGCGCTCAACCAGCCGCTGTCGCCGCTGGCGCTGGCCACCGTCGAGCTGCTCGACCGGGAGTCCCCGTCGTACGCGCTCGACGTGCTCAGCGTGATCGAGTCGATCCTGGACGACCCGCGCCAGGTGCTGTCCGCGCAACAGTTCAAGGCCCGCGGCGAGGCGGTCGCCGCGATGAAGGCCGAGGGCATCGAGTACGAGGCACGCCTCGAACTGCTCGACGACGTGACCTGGCCCAAGCCGCTCGCCGAGCTGCTGGAGTCCGCGTACGAGATGTACCGGCAGGGGCATCCGTGGGTCGCCGACCACCAGCTCTCCCCCAAGTCGGTGGTCCGCGACATGTACGAGCGGGCCATGACGTTCCCGGAGTACGTCCAGTTCTACGGGCTGTCCCGGTCCGAGGGGCTGGTGCTGCGCTACCTCGCCGACGCGTACAAGACGCTGCGCCAGACCGTGCCGGAGGACGCGAAGACCGAGGAGCTGGTCGACCTCATCGAGTGGCTGGGCGAGCTGGTCCGCCAGGTCGACTCCAGCCTGATCGACGAGTGGGAGCGGCTGCGCAACCCGTCGGACGTGGCCGAGGTCGCGGCCTCGCTGGACGACCGGCCGCCGGCGGTCACGCGCAACGCGCGGGCGTTCCGGGTGCTGGTGCGCAACGCGATGTTCCGCCGGGTCGAGCTGGCCGCGCTGCGCCGCTGGGACCTGCTCGGTGAGCTGGACGCCGGTGACGGCTGGAACGCCGACGCCTGGGCCGACGCGCTGGAGCCGTACTTCGAGGCGTACGACTCCATCGGGGTGGGACCGGACGCGCGCGGGCCCGCGCTGCTGATGATCGAGCAGGGCCGCGAGAGGTGGACCGTCCGGCAGATCCTGGACGACCCGGACGGCGACCACGACTGGGGCATCAGCGCCGAGATCGACCTCGCGGCCTCGGACGAGATCGGCGCGGCGGCGGTCCGGATCACCGACGTCGGCCAGCTCTAGGACTACGCGAAAAAGGGCCGCCCGGGATGTCCGGGCGGCCCTTTTCGTACCCTGGGCGATGTCAGACCTGTCGATTAGAATGTATGTACTAATCGAGCTGCTGACCTGGGAGGATGCTCGTGACTGCGCCCACCTCCGCGACCCCTGTCACCCCCTACGCCACCCTCCTCGGATTCACCCGGTACGTCGACCGCACCGGCCCCACCAAGGCCACCTTCGTCGGCGGGCTGCGCCGGCAACGGGCCAGCCGGCACGGCTTCAACCCGCACGGCCAGTTCGTCAAGGCGCTCAAGGCCGACGTCGCCTTCCATACCGGTGGCACGCACCTGGCGCAGGTCGTCGACCTGGTCAAGCCGCGCTGGCGCCCGCTCTACGAGACGCTCGTGCCGGGCGCGACCCGCTGGCTGCACTCGCTGGGCGAGCCGGCCGGCGTCGACCTGGCCCAGACCCGCGACGCCCTCGCGATGCTGGGTGACCTGCCCGTGAAGATCAACCCACAGTTCGGCGTCCGGTACGCCGACGGCCGGGCCGAGGCGATCCGGCTGCACTTCGACGAGGCGCCGCCGAGTGAGGAGGCCACCCTCGCCACGCTGCACCTGATGGCCCGGCACATGGACGCGGTACTGCCGCACGCCGAGCCGGTCCTGGTCGACGTACGGCGCGGCGAGGCGCACCGGATGCCCGCCGACGTCAAGCCCGAGCAGATCGAGCAGTGGCTGGCCGGTGAGGCGGCCGCGTTCCGGGCCATCTGGTCCACCGCCGCCTGACCGAACGGTCCGATCCGGCTCACCGCCGCCCCACCGAACGGCCGTCCCGCACCCGGGACGGCCGTTCGGCGTGCTGCGCCCGGGGCGACCGACCGGGCCGCAGGAGCCGCCGCAGCGGGCGGCACTGTCCCTCGTGGCGCTTTCCCCTCTGCGCCTCAGATTGGTGGCATATGTGAGTAATAGCCGGGAACAACCCGCCTGACTCCGCCTCGCCCCCCGTTCGTCGTCCCGCCGACCGTCGTCCGTCGAGGAGCACCAGTGGTAACAAACGACTCGCCTGTCGTACCCCCGCTGCGGACCGCCCCCGCCCCGCGCCCGGTACGGGGCCGCCTCATCCTGCTCGGACCGGCGTTCGTGGCCGCGGTGGCCTACGTCGACCCCGGCAACTTCGCCACCAACTCCACCGCCGGGGCGCAGTACGGGTACCTGCTGGTCTGGGTGGTGGTGGCGGCGAACCTGGCCGCCATGCTGGTGCAGACGCTCACCGCCAAGCTCGGCCTGGCCACCGGGCGCAGCCTGCCCGAACTGTGCCGGGAGCACCTGCCCCGGCCGCTCAACCGGGTCATGTGGGCGCAGGCCGAACTGGTCGCCATGGCCACCGACCTGGCCGAGGTGATCGGCGGGGCGGTCGCGCTGTACCTGCTGTTCGGCGTCCCGCTGCTGCCCGGCGGCCTGATCATCGGCGCCGCCTCGTTCGCCGTCCTGGCGCTGCGCGCCAGGGGTTTCCGGTCGTTCGAGATCGCCATCGCCGTGCTGCTCGGCGTGATCGTGCTGGCGTTCGCGGTCAACCTGGTCAGCGCGCAACCGGACGTCTCCGACGCCGCGGCCGGCCTGCTGCCCCGGATGCAGGGCACCGACAGCATGCTGCTCGCCGCCGGCATCCTCGGCGCGACGGTGATGCCGCACGTCATCTACGTGCACTCGGCGCTGACCCCGAACCGCCTGCCCGCCGAGGGCGAGACGCAGCGGCGGGTGATCGCCAAGGGCCTGCGGATCGACGTGCTGATCGCGCTCGGCGTCGCCGGCGCGGTCAACCTGGCCATGCTGCTGGTCGCCGCGAGCAGCTTCCACGGCACCTCGATCCCCGGCACCGACACCTTGGAAGGTGTGCACGCCGGGCTCGCCACCACGCTCGGCACGGCCGCGGCGGTCGGCTTCGCCGTCGCCCTGCTCCTGTCCGGTCTCGCCTCCACGAGCGTCGGCACGTACGCCGGCGAGATCATCATGCAGGGCTTCCTGCGCCGCCGGATCCCGCTGCTGATACGCCGGATGATCACGCTGCTGCCCGCGCTGGTCGTGCTCGCGATCGGCGTGGACCCGACCCGCGCGCTGGTGCTGTCCCAGGTGGTGTTGAGCTTCGGCATCCCGTTCGCGCTGATCCCGGTGGTGCTGTTCACGCGCCGCCGGGACCTGATGGGCAGCCTGGTCAACCGCCGGGCCACCACCGCCGCCGCGGTGGCGATCACCGCGTTCGTGGTGGCGCTCAACGCGTTCCTGCTCTGGCAACTGGCGGGCTGAGACACGCCCGCGCCCGTCCGGCCTGTGCGGCGGGACGGGCGCGGGTGATCGGGGCTCAGGCGGCCAGGTACTTCTCCAGGTCGTCCAGGATCTTGTTGGCGGCGCCCACGCCGATGCCGGTCATCCAGATCTCGTCGGAGACCACGTGCGCCTTGCCGGCCTTGACCGCGGACAGGCCCTTCCACAGCGTGCCCCCGGTGACCTTGGCCTGCTCGGCGGCGGCCTTCTCGCCGTACGCGGTCACGAACACCACGTCGCCGTCGGCCTCGGCGATGCGCTCCGGGCTGACCCGGTCCATGCGCTTGTCCTCCTTGCCAGCGAGCATCTGCCGCTCGGGGCGGCCCAGGCCGGTGTCGCCGACGACGATGCCGGAGAACGAGTCCGGCCCGTACAGGCGGATCTCGGTCGGCATGAAGCGCACGATGGAGACCTTGCGGGACTCCGCGTCGCCGAGCTTGGCGCCGAAGTCCTTCGCCCGCTTCTCGTACTCGGCCAGCAGGTCCTTGGCCTGCTGTTCCTTGCCCAGCGCCGCGCCGTCGAGGAGGAAGTTCTCCTTCCAGGTGATGCCGACCTTCTCGGTGAACACGGTCGGGGCGATCTTGGCCAGCTCGTCGTAGAACTTCTCCTGGCGGAACTTGCTGCCGAGGATCAGGTCCGGGTTGAGCGCGTTGATCGCCTCCAGGTCCGGCTCGGTGAGCACGCCGACCTCGGTGATGCCGGCGAGCTTGTCCGCGCCGAAGTAGGTGGGCCAGCTCTTCGCCTCACCGGCGGTCGCCGCGCCGACCGGGGTGACGCCCAGCGACAGCGCGGTGTCGATCTTGTCGGTGTCGAGCACGACCACGCGCTTGGGCTCGGCGGGCACCTTGGTGGTGCCCATGGCGTGGGTGATCTCCCGGGTCTCCCCGGTACCGGTGCCGGCGACGGGATCGCTCTCCCCGCATGCGGTGAGGCCGGCGCCGAGAGCGAGCGCGGCGGTGAGTGCGACGGCGAGACGACGCATCAGGTTCCTTTCGGTGGTGCGGGTCGGCGCGCTCAGGCGTCGCCGACGGGGGCGCCGGCCGTGGCCGGCGTGACGGCCGGAGCGGCCGAGGTCTGAGTGGGGCCGGCCTGGGCGGGCGCGGTCCGGGTGGACCCGGTCTGGGTGAGGGCCGGCACCACGAGCGGGGCGCCGCTGACCGGGCAGGGCACGACCACGCAGTCCAGCCCGAACACGTCGCGGACCAGGTCCGCGGTGAGGATCTCGCGCGGCTTGCCGGCGGCCACCACCGCGCCGTCGCGCATGGCGATCAGGTGGTCGGCGTACCGGGCCGCCTGGTTGAGGTCGTGCAGCACGGCCACCACGGTGCGGCCGCGTTCGGCGCGCAGCCGGTGCAGCAGGTCCAGCACCTCCACCTGGTGGGCCAGGTCGAGGAACGTGGTCGGCTCGTCCAGCAGCAGCGCGTCGGTGTCCTGGGCCAGCGTCATCGCGATCCACACCCGCTGGCGCTGCCCGCCGGAGAGCGTGTCCACGGGACGGTCGGCGAGCGCGCTGACGTCGGCCAGCCGCATGGCCTCCTCGACCGCCCGCCCGTCCTCGGCCGACCACTGCCGCCACCACCGCTGGTAGGGCTGGCGTCCGCGCCCGACCAGGTCGGCCACGGTGATCCCCTCGGGCACCAGCGGGCTCTGCGGCAGCACGCCGAGCCGCCGGGCCACGTCCCGGGTCGGCAGGTCGCGGATCGCCGCGCCGTCGAGCAGCACCGCGCCGCGCCGGGGCGTGAGCAACCGGGCCATCGTGCGCAGCAGCGTCGACTTGCCGCAGGCGTTCGGTCCGACGATCACGGTGAACGTGTCGGCCGGCAGGTCGAGGTCGAGTCCGTCCAGCACGGTGCGGCCCTCGTAGCCGACGACCAGGTCGCGGGTGGACAGCAGCGCGGTCACGACCGCCTCCCTCGGGTGCGCAGCAGCACGAAGATCAGGTACGGCCCGCCGATCGCCGCGGTGAGCACGCCGGCCGGCAGTTGGGTCGGCGCCAGCAGCCGGCGGGCGCCCAGGTCCGCGAGGACCAGCAGCAACGCGCCAAGCAGCGCGGCGCAGAGCAGCGGCGGACGCTCGGCGCGGACCAGCCGGCGGGCCACCTGCGGGGCCACCAGTGCGACGAAGTCGACGGCGCCGACCTGGGCGGTGACCATCGCGGCGGCCAGCACACCGGTGCCGGCCAGGCCGAGCCGCCGGGCCACCGGCCGCAGGCCGATCCCCCGCGCGGTGTCGTCGTCGAGTGCGCTGCTGCGCAGCGCCCACCCGGCCCAGAGCAGCACCGGCAGCAGCACGGCGAGCGTGCCGGCGATCCAGGCCGCCTCGCTCCACCCCTTGCCGGCGAGCGTGCCGATCAGCCAGATCTGGGCGCGCAGCCCGTCGATCGGGTCGGCGGTGAGCATCACCACCTCGATCAGCGCCCGGAACGCGAACGCCACCGCCACACCGGCGAGCACGAACCGCTGGGCCGCCAGGCCGTGCCGGGCGCCGAGCGCGAACACCGCCACCGCCGCGGCCAGGCCGCCGAGCAGCGCCGCCGGCGCCACCAGCACCGCCGCGGCGCCGCTGGTCAGCGCGATCGTCGCGGCCAGCCCGGCGCCCTGGGTGACGCCGATGACGTCGGGGCTGGCCAGCGGATTGCGGGCCACGCTCTGGATCAGCGTGCCGGCCACGCCGAAGGCCGCCCCGGCCATCGCCGCGAGGACCGCGCGAGGCAGTCGCAGGTCGCGCACCACGAGGTCGTACGGGGTACCCGCGCCGGAGAGCGACCGCACCACGTCCACCGGGGCGACGTACGGCGTACCCAGCGACAGGCTGACCACCACCGCGAGGCAGAGCAGCACGAACAGCACCACCGCCACCACGACCGGCCGCCACCGGAACGGCACCACGACGGCTCCGACACGCAGCACCCCGCGCCCGCGCGGCCTGCCTCCCCCACCTCGTTGATCTTGCGCTTCGGGCCCTTGAGGTGCCCGGAATGTCCCGTCCGCCGGGGCAGCGAGTGCAAGATCGCGGGCGTGGGGGGTGGGCCGGGTCATGTCGTTACCGTCTTGGCTCGGTGGACCAGGAAGGCCAGGAGGGGCGCGCCGAGCAGGGCCGTGATGATGCCGGCGGGGATCTCGCCGGGCGGGGCGACGAGGCGGCCGGCCACGTCGGCGGTGAGCAGCAGCGCGGGGCCGAGCAGGGCGGCGACCAGGAGCGTCCACCGCTGGTCCGCGCCGACGAGCGCCCGGGCCAGGTGCGGCACGGCCAGCCCGACGAAGGCGATCGGCCCGGCGGCGGCCACCGCGGCGCCGGTGAGCAGCACCCCACCGGCCCCGGCGGCGATCCGGACCAGGGCGACCCGGTGTCCGAGTCCCCGGGCCACGTCGTCGCCGAGCGCGAGGGCGTCCAGGCCACGGGCGGCGAGCGCGGCCAGCAGCACCCCGGCCATCACGAACGGCAGCACCTGCCCGGCCACGCCGACATCCCGGCCGGTCAGCCCGCCGACCACCCAGAAGCGGTACTCCTCGAACGTGCGGGCGTCGATGCTGAGCAGCGCGTACACCAGGGCGCCGAGACCGGCGTCGAGGGCCGCGCCGACGAGCGCGAGGGTGACCGGGCTGGCGCCCTCGCGGGCGCGGTTGGCGACGGCGAACACGAGCAGCCCGGTGAGCAGCGCGCCGGCGATGCCGAACCAGACGTACCCGGCGAGCGTGCCCACCCCGAACACGGCGATGGCCAGGACCACGCCGAACGAGGCTCCGGCGCTGATGCCGAGGATGCGCGGCTCGGCCAGAGGGTTGCGGGTGACCGCCTGGAACAGCACCCCGGCCAGCGCCAGCGCGAGGCCGACGACGAGCCCGAGGACGGTACGCGGCAGCCGCAGTTCCCGGACCACAGTGGTGGCGTCGCCGCCATCCGGAGAGACGAGCGCGTGCCACACCTGGTCGACGGGGAGGTGCCGGCTGCCGAGCGCCAGGCTGGCGAGCAGCGCCAGCAGGAGCAGGAGTGCCGCCGCCACGGTGACCGCGACGCGGCGGACGGTGCCGCGGCGGACGGGGGCCCCGGCCCGCGCGGGCCGGACGGCGACGGTGGTCACGAGGGGTTTCGCCTTCCGGTTAGGTGCGCCTTACCTTAGCTGACCTGCTAAGGCGTACCTGAGCGGGTTGCGCCTCCACCAGGGGGAGGCGCAAAGGTGGATGCCATGGACGGTGCGGAGCACTACTCGATTGGTGACCTTGCCCGGCGGGCCGGGCTGCCGGTGAAGACCATCCGGTTCTGGTCCGACCGCGGCATCGTGCCGCCCACCGACCGGGGACCGGCCGGTCAGCGCCGCTACGACGCGGCCGCGGTGGCCCGGCTCGACCTGGTACGGACATTGCGCGAGTTGGGTGTGGACCTGCCCACTGTGCGCCGGGTGGTGACCCGGGAGGTCACCCTGGCCGAGGTCGCCTCGGCGCACGCGGACGCGCTGACCGCGCAGATCCGGCTGCTGCGGACGCGCCGCGCGGTGCTCACGGTGATCGCCCGGCGCGGGGCCACCCCGTCCGAGGCCGAACTGCTGCACCGGCTGGCCGGCCTGGTCGCGCGGGAGCGACGGCGGCTGGCCGACGAGTTCCTCGACGCGGCGTTCGGCGGCCTGACCGATCCGGGGTTCGTGGGCATCCGCCGGTCGCTGACGCCGGAGCTGCCGGACGATCCGGACGACGCCCAGATCGAGGCGTGGGTGGAGCTGGCCGAGCTGGCTCTGGACCCGGGATTCCGGGCCGGGCTGCGCTGGCTGGTCGAGCAGCACGCGGCGGACCGGGCCGGCGTCGAAGGCGTGCGCCGGGACGTGGTCGCCGTGGTCCGGGAGGAGGTGGCCCCGGCGCTGGCCGCCGGTGTCGAGCCGGCCTCGCCCGGCGCCGATGCCGTCCTGGCCCGGGTCGCGGAACGGTACGCGCGCCTCTGTGGCCGGCCGGACGACGCCGACCTGCGCCGGCGGATGCTGGACCGGTTGCGGACCGCGCGCGACCCTCGCCGCGAGCGGTACCTGGAGCTGCTCTCGCTGGTCAACGGCTGGCCACCGGCCGAGAGCCTGGCGCCGGTGCTGGACTGGTCGATCCGGGCACTACAGGCCCGGCAGCACCTAGCCTGAGGTCATGCGATTCGACAGGCACACGGTGGTGCTCCTGGTCCGTCCGGACGACGCGCCGGAGCTGCCGCCCGACGCCCTCGACCGGATCCAGGACGCCCACCTGGCGCACCAGGCCGGGCTGGTGGAGCAGGGCGCGGTGCTCGCGGCGGGGCCGTTCCTGGACGGCGACGACGGGCGCGTCCGCGGTTTCGTGGTGCTGTCGGTGGACCCGCAGATGGCCCGTGAGCTGTACGCCAACGACCCGGCGGTCCGCGCGGGCCGGCTCGTCGCGCAGGTCAGCAGCTGGATGGTGCCGGAGGGCCAGGTCCGCTTCGAGCGGGTGCCGGTGCCCCGCTCGATGCTGGAGGCCGCAGCCGGCGACTGAGCGTCGCGGGCGCGGGTCAGTCCTCGGCGGCCTGCCGGACTCCCGGCACCACAGGGGTGGGCCACAGCGGGGCACGCGGTCCGGCCGGCACCTCGACCTGCTGGTCCGACCAGACGTACGTCTCGGGCAGCAGGTCTGCGATCGGGACCGCGCGCAGCCCGTCGGGCGGGCCGACGATCACCTTGATCGACGGAAAGTAGTCGAGCAGCACCTGACGGCAGCGCCCGCACGGCGGCAGGACGCCCCGGCCCCGGTCCCCCACCGCGACGATGGCCTCCAGCTCGCCGGCGCCCTGGGTCGCGGCGGCCCCGAGGGCCACCACCTCGGCGCACGGGCCGCCGGTGAAGTGGTAGACGTTGACGCCGCTGAACACCCGGCCGTCGGTGCTGCGTACGGCGGCGGCGACGGTGTGGTTGTCGCTGCGGCAGCGCAGCTTCGCGACGGCGGTGGCGGCCTGCACGAGCGCCCGGTCGGTGTCCCGCATGATCATCCCCACCTCTCGTCGGACCCCGTCGGCGGCAACTCTAGTCGCGGCGGCCGGCGATCCTCGTCAGCCAGGCCGTTTGCGTTCCCGGTAAGCGCGCATCTTGGCCCGGGCGCCGCAGATGTCCATCGTGCACCAGCGGCTCCGCCCGCCGGGGCTGTGGTCGTAGTAGACCCACCGGCAGCCGTGCGCCGCGCACGCCTTCAGGCGCTGCCAGGTGCCGGCGGCGACCGCATCGAGTACGGCCCGCCCGATCTCGGCCACGAGCGCGTCCGCGCCGGCCAGCCCCGGGGCGGGCTCCGGCCGCGCGCCCCCGGCCTCGTCGAACGCCACGGTCAGCGGGGCCCGGTCGAACAACCGGGCCAGCGTCTGCCGGGTCGGCGGCGACAGGTCGGCGCCGGTGTGCGCCTGGCAGGCGTCGCGCAGCCCTTCACGCAGGGCGCGTGCGGTCACCACGTCGTCGTCCGCACAGGTGAGCGCGATGCCCCGGGCGGCACAGAACGCGGCCAGGTCCTCGGCGGTGCGCAGGGTGTCCCGCCCGGCCTCGATGTCCCAGGTGTTGGCCAGGTCCTGGATCAGGGTGAGCGGCGCTGGGGCCGGAGCGCGGTCACCTGGCTGTCGCATGCGGCGAGCTTACCGGCATGGCATCCTCATCCGGTAACCGTTACTGGATGGAGGCTAGTGATGGTAACCAGGTCCTCGCTTCTCGCCCGCAACCGCGACTTCCGCTGGTACTGGTCCGGCCACACCATCTCCGTGCTGGGCGCCCAGGTCACCGTCGTCGCCCTGCCGCTCGTCGCCTCGGTGACGCTGGACGCCGGAGCGGCCGGCGTCGCCGCCGTGGCCACCGCCGGTCACCTGCCCAACCTGCTGCTTCCCCTGCTGGTCGGGCATTGGCTGGACCGGCGCCGCCGACGGCGGCTCATGGTCGCGGCCGACCTGGTCCGAGCGTCGGCGCTGGCCGTCGTGCCTGCCGCGTTCATCGCCGGGGCACTCTCGCTGCCGCTGCTCGTAACGGTGGCGTTGGTCGTCGGGGCGGCCGGGGTGGTGTTCGACATCGGCGGGTTCGCCTACCTGCCGACCCTGGTCGACGAGACGGACCTGCCCTCAGCCAACCGGGCCGTCCAGGGCTCCAGCACGGCGGCGCAGGTCGCCGGTCCTGGCCTGGCCGGAGCGCTGGCCCAGATCGCCGGCCCGGCGCCGGCCCTCGCACTCGACGCGGCGAGCTATCTGGCCAGCGCGGTGGGTGTGGGCCGGGCCCGCCGGCCGGAACCGGTTCCGGCCCGTGGTACGCGACGCGCCGGAATCCTCGACGGCCTGCGAGTGGTCGCCGTCAACCCCTGGCTCCGGGCCCTGACCGCACACGCCACCCTCTACAACGGCGCGGCGCAGATCCTCACCGTGAACCTGGTGATCTGGGTGGTCACCGATCGAGGTCTGAGCGCCGGGTGGTTCGGGCTCGCCCTGAGCGCGGCCGGCGTCGGCGCGTTCCTGGGGACCCTCGGCTCGCTGGCGGCGGCCCGCCGCCTCGGCTACGGCCGGACGTTCGTCAGCGCTTTGGCGCTGTCCACCGGCACCCCACTGCTGATCGCCACGCTCTCCGGGTCCACCGCGACCCTGGCGGTCGGTCTCGCGGCGGTGCAGTTCGTCAGCGGCGTCGGCCTCGGCGTGGCCAACGTCCTCTCGGTAACGCTTCGGCAGACCGTCATCCCGCGCGACGAACTGGCCCGCAGCAACGGCGGCTACCGCTTCCTGATCTACGGCGTCCTCCCGCTGGGCGCAGCGGGGGGCGGCTTCCTGGGGCAAGCGCTCGGCAGCCGGGCAGCGGTAGCAGCCGGCGCCGCCGGCCTCGCGCTGTCCACGCTGCCGATGCTCACCCGCCGGATCCGTACGCTGCGCCGCCCCGAGGATGCGCGTCCGGTCCCCGGCGCCCCACCCGCGCCCGTGGCAGCCGATGCCGGCGGCGCCCGGTAACCCGGGGGCGGTCCGCCGCGCGGCTGCCTATCCTTGGCGACGACATGCAGAATCCAGCCGTACCCGCCGCCCCTGAGACCGCCCGCGACCTGCGCCGCCGCCTCGCCCCCCTGATGTTCCGCGACCAGCGGCGGCTCCAGCGGCGGCTCGACGGCGTGCGCAAGCTGCGCGACCCGCAGCGGCGGGGGGCGGCGCTGGCCGAGATCGCGACCGAGGTGACCCGGGCCGAGGCGCGGCTGGAGTCCCGCCGCGCGGCCGTCCCGGCGATCACCTACCCGCCGCAGTTGCCGGTCAGCGAGCGTAAGGACGACATCGCCGCCGCGATCCGCGACCACCAGGTGGTGATCGTGGCCGGTGAGACCGGCTCCGGGAAGACGACCCAGCTTCCCAAGATCTGCCTGGAGCTGGGGCGCGGCGTCACCGGCCTGATCGGGCACACCCAGCCCCGCCGGCTGGCGGCCCGCACTGTCGCCGACCGGATCGCCGACGAACTCGGTACGGAGCTGGGCGACGTGGTCGGCTACAAGGTGCGCTTCACCGACCAGGTGGGCGACAACAGCCTGGTCAAGCTGATGACCGACGGCATCCTGCTGGCCGAGTTGCAGAACGACCGGATGCTGCGGCAGTACGACACGCTGATCATCGACGAGGCGCACGAGCGCAGCCTCAACATCGACTTCATCCTCGGGTACCTCAGGCAGCTCCTGCCCCGCCGGCCCGACCTCAAGGTCGTCATCACGTCGGCGACGATCGAGACCGACCGGTTCGCGAAGCACTTCGCCGACGCCGACGGCAACCCGGCGCCGGTGGTCGAGGTGTCCGGGCGCACGTACCCGGTGGAGGTCCGCTACCGGCCGCTGGTCGAGGTCACCGAGGCCGAGGAGGAGGACGAGGCCGACGAGGAGAACGTGCGGGACCAGATCCAGGCCATCGGCGATGCGGTCGAGGAACTGGCCGCCGAGGGGCCCGGCGACATCCTGGTGTTCCTCAGCGGCGAGCGGGAGATCCGGGACACCGCCGACGCGCTGGGCAAGCTGGTGCAGAAGAAGCGGTCGCTGCTCGGCACCGAGATCCTGCCGCTGTACGCCCGGCTCTCCACCGCCGAGCAGCACCGGGTCTTCGCCGCGCACAGCAACCGCCGGGTGGTGCTGGCCACGAACGTCGCGGAGACCTCGCTGACGGTGCCCGGCATCAAGTACGTGGTGGACCCGGGTACGGCCCGGATCTCCCGCTACTCCAGCCGGCTCAAGGTGCAGCGGCTGCCGATCGAGCCGGTCTCGCAGGCCAGCGCCAACCAGCGCAAGGGCCGCTGCGGGCGTACCTCCGACGGCATCTGCATCCGCCTCTACGACGAGCAGGACTTCGACTCCCGCCCCGAGTTCACCGACCCGGAGATCCTGCGGACCAACCTGGCCTCGGTCATCCTCCAGATGACGTCGATCGGGCTCGGCGACGTCGCGGCGTTCCCGTTCATCGACCCGCCGGACCGGCGCAACGTCACCGACGGCGTGAACCTGCTGCACGAGCTGGGCGCGCTCGACCCGGCCGAGACCGACCCGGCGAAGCGGCTCACCGCGCTGGGCCGGCGGCTGGCCCAGCTCCCTGTCGACCCCCGGCTGGCCCGGATGGTCCTCGAGGGCGAGCGCAACGGCTGCGCCACCGAGGTCGTGGTGATCGCCGCCGCGCTGTCCATCCAGGACCCGCGTGAACGCCCGGCCGACAAGCAGGCCCAGGCCGACCAGGCGCACGCCCGGTTCGCCGACAAGGAGTCGGACTTCGTCGCGTACCTGAACCTGTGGCGCTACCTGCGGGAGAAGCAGCGGGAGCTGTCGTCCAGCGCGTTCCGCCGGATGTGCAAGGCCGAATACCTCAACTACCTTCGCGTACGCGAATGGCAGGACATCGTCAGCCAGTTGCGCCAGGTCCTGCGTACCTCGGACAAGGGTGAGGGCCGGCGCGGCGCCGGCGCCGACCTGCCGGAGGAGATCGACACCCCGAAGGTGCACCAGTCGCTGCTGCCCGGCCTGCTGTCGCACCTCGGCCTCAAGGACGCGCAGAAACACGAGTACCTGGGCGCGCGCGGCGCGAAGTTCGCGGTCTTCCCCGGGTCGGCGTTGTTCAAGAAGCCGCCGCGCTGGGTGATGGCGGCGGAGCTGGTGGAGACGTCCCGGCTCTGGGGCCGGGTGGCCGGGCGGGTCGAGCCGGAGTGGGTCGAGCCGCTGGCACAGCACCTGGTCAAGCGCAGCTACAGCGAGCCGCACTGGGAGAAGAAGCAGGCCGCGGTGATGGCCTACGAGAAGGTCACGCTGTACGGCATCCCGATCGTCACCTCCCGCAAGGTGAACTTCGGGCGGATCGACCCGGTGCTGAGCCGGGAGCTGTTCATCAGGCACGCCCTGGTGGAGGGCGATTGGCAGACCCACCACCAGTTCTGGCGGGACAACCAGAAGCTGCTGACCGAGATCGAGGAACTGGAGAACCGGGCCCGGCGCCGCGACATCCTGGTCGACGACGAGACCATCTTCGCCTTCTACGACCAGCGGGTCCCCGCCGACGTGGTCTCCGGCCGGCACTTCGACTCGTGGTGGAAGAAGACCCGCCGGGAACGGCCCGACCTGCTCACGTTCACCCGCGAACTGCTCGTCAACGCCGGCCGGGGCGGGGTGGACGAGGAGGACTTCCCGGACGAGTGGCGGGCCGACGGCGTGACGCTGCCGCTGACGTACACGTTCGACCCGACCGCGCCCACCGACGGCGTCACTGTGGACATCCCGTTGCCGCTGCTCAACCAGGTGCCGGCGGAGAGCTTCGACTGGCAGGTGCCGGGCCTGCGCGAGGAGCTGGTGATCGCACTGATCCGGTCGCTGCCCAAGCCGGTACGGCGCAACTTCGTGCCGGTGCCCGACTACGCCCGCGCCGCGCTGGCCGCGATCACCCCGGGTGAGGAGCCGCTGCTCACGGCGCTGACCCGGCAGCTGCGCCGAATGACCGGGGTGACCGTCCCGGCGGACGCGTGGGACCTGAGCCGGCTGCCACCGCACCTGCGGGTCACGTTCCGGGTGCTCGGCGACGACGACAAGCCGGTCGCCGAGGGCAAGGACCTGCCGGCCCTGCAACGCGAGCTGCGCCAGGAGGTACGCCAGGTCGTGGCGGCCGCCGCACCCGACGTGGCCCGGACCGGGCTGACCGAGTGGTCCGTCGGCGCGCTGCCGCGCACCATCGAGCAGGTACGCGCCGGCTTCGCGGTGACCGCGTACCCGGCACTGGTGGACGAGGGCACGACGGTCGGGGTGAAGGTGTTCGACTCCGCCGCCGAGCAGGAGGCGGCGCACTGGGCGGGCACCCGGCGGCTGCTGCGGCTGACGCTGCCGTCACCGGCGAAGTTCCTGCAGGGGCGGCTGAGCAACGAGGCAAAGCTGGCGCTGTCCCGCAACCCGCACGGCAGCGTGCCGGAGCTGATCGAGGACGCGGCCGGCGCGGCGATCGACAAGCTGATCGGTGACGCCGGCGGCCCGGCCTGGGACGCCGAGGGCTTCGCCGCGCTGCGCGACACGGTCCGCGCGGACCTGGTGGACACCGTGGTCGAGGTGATGGAGCGGGTCCGGCGCGTGCTGGCCGCCGGGTACGCGGTGGAGCAGCGGCTCGGCGCCACCCGGAACCTCGCGGTGGTGGCCGCCCTGGCCGACATCCGCAACCAGCTCACCGGCCTGGTGCACAAGGGCTTCGTGACCGAGACGGGATACGCGCGCCTGCCCGACCTGCTGCGCTACCTGACCGCGATCGAGCGGCGGCTGGACCGGTTGCCGGGCAACCCGCAGCGGGACAAACAGCAGCAGGACCGGGTCGCCGTGGTGCAGAAGGAGTACCAGGACATGCTCGCCGCGCTGCCCCCGGCCCGGCGCCAGGAGGCGGCGGTCCGCCAGATCCGCTGGATGATCGAGGAGCTGCGGGTGAACGTCTTCGCCCAGGCCCTCGGCACCCCCTACCCCGTGTCGGAGCAGCGCATCTACCGAGCCATGGACGACGCCGAGTCCCGCTGACCCTGCCTCCCGCCCCCTCCCCCTGCCCGTCGATCTTGCACTTTGCGCCCCCGCGCCGAGGCTTTCGCACCTTTCGCCGGGGCCGAATGTGCAAGATCGGCGCGGCGAGGCGGCGAGGCGGGGCGGGAGGCGGGGCGGGGCGGGGCTACAAGGGCTCTACGCCTGGGGGGAGTTCGGCGGTGGCGGTGGCGTCGTGGACGTACTCCAGGAGGATGCGGCGCAGCTCGCGCCCGGCGTGGGTGGGCACCACGTCGCGGCGGCGGGCCACCGCGATGGTCCGGCGGACGCCGGGCGGGACGAGCCGGGTGACCCGGATTCCGGGGCGGCGGGCCACCACGATGCCGGGCACCAGCGCGACGCCGAGCCCGGCCTCGACGAAGCTGAGCACCGCGTCCATCTCCCCGCCGTCGACGGACAGCGTCGGCTCGAATCCGGCCGCCCGGCACGCCTGGAGCGTGGCGTCGCGCAGGTCGTAGCCTTCGCGGAACATGACGAGCGGCTGGTCGCGCAGGTCGGCGATGCGCAGCTCCCCGGCTTCCGAGACGCCCGGCAGCGGGTCGACCGAGGCGACCACCAGGCTCTCCCGCAGGATCGGGTCGGCCCGCAACCCGGGGTCGGTGCCGGCCGACGGCATGATGATCAACGCGAGGTCGAGGTCGCCGCGGAGCAGGTCCCGGACGAGGTCCTGCGAGCCGCCCTCCTCCACGCGCAGGTCGATCGTGGGGTGCGCGTCGCGGAACCGGCGCAGCACCGGCGGGGCGAGCGAGGTGGCCAGGCTGGGTGTGGCGCCGAGCCGGACCCGGCCCCGGCGCAGCCCCACCAGCTCCTGCACCTCGCGGGTGGCGGTCTCCACGTCGGCGAGGATCCGCTTGGCCAGCGGCAGCAGCACCTCACCGGCAGCGGTCAGTGTGATGTTGCCCCTTACCCGTTCGAACAACGGGGCCCCCAGGTCGGTCTCCAGCGCGTGAATTTGCTTACTCAACGAGGGCTGGGTTATGCCGACAAGATCGGCTGCCTGGGTGAAATGTCGTACTTCGGCGACCGCTACGAAGTACCGAAGCTGATGGAGCTGCATCTACATAGCTTACGGCTATCAACACTGCGATTTCGATGCATTGGACGCCTGATCGAAGTGCTCCTAGCGTCGACCGCGTGGTAATCACGAAAACTCGGTCGCCCATCCGCTCGAACGTCGGCCTCAAGGCCGTCATGGCGGTGACGGGCATCATCCTCGTGCTGTTCCTGATCGCGCACATGCTCGGCAACCTGAAGATCTTCACGGGCGAGACGGCGTTCGACCACTACGCGCACTGGCTGCGCGACATCGGCACGCCACTGCTGCCGACGACGTGGTTCCTGTGGATCCAGCGCGCGGTGCTCACCCTGGCCGTCCTCGGGCACATCGGCGCGGCCACCGTGCTCGCGATGCGGTCCCGGGCCGCGCGCCCGGTGCGGTACGCGCACCGCCGCAAGATCCACGTGAACTACGCGGCCCGCACGATGCGCTGGGGTGGTGTGATCATCCTGCTCTTCGTGATCTACCACATCCTCGACCTGACCACGGGTCACCTGAACCCGCAGGGCGACCCGGCCAACCCGTACGGCAACGTGGTCGCCGGCTTCGCGCCGGAACGCTGGTACGTCACGCTCTTCTACACCCTCGCGCTGGTGACCCTCGGCTTCCACCTGCGCCACGGCGCGTTCAGCGCGTTCCGCAGCCTCGGCCAGCAGACCCCGAAGGGCGAGCAGCGGGCCAAGATCGCCGCGCTCGTCTTCGCCGTCGCGCTCGTCGGCGGCTACCTGCTGGTCCCGTTCGCCGTGATCACCGGATTGGTGTCCTGACATGGATCTGTACCGCGAAGGCGACCCGATCGCCGACACCCGGGCCCCGGACGGCCCGATCGAGACCCGGTGGGAGCGCCACCGCTTCGAGATGAAGCTGGTCAACCCGGCCAACCGCCGCAAGATGACGGTGATCGTGGTCGGCACCGGCCTGGCCGGCGGCTCCGCCGCCGCCACCCTGGCCGAGCAGGGCTACCGGGTGCGGTCCTACTGCTATCAGGACAGCCCGCGCCGGGCCCACTCGATCGCCGCGCAGGGTGGCATCAACGCCGCCAAGAACTACCGCAACGACGGCGACTCGGTGCACCGCCTGTTCTACGACACGGTCAAGGGCGGCGACTTCCGCTCCCGCGAGTCGAACGTGCACCGGCTGGCCGAGGTGTCGGTGAACATCATCGACCAGTGCGTGGCCCAGGGCGTGCCGTTCGCCCGCGAGTACGGCGGCCTGCTCGACACCCGCTCCTTCGGCGGCGCGCAGGTGCAGCGCACCTTCTACGCCCGGGGCCAGACGGGCCAGCAGCTGCTGCTCGGCGCGTACCAGGCGCTGGAGCGGCAGATCGGCCTGGGCAACGTGGAGATGAACGCCCGCCACGAGATGCTCGAGCTGGTGATCGTCGACGGCCGGGCGCGCGGCATCGTGGTCCGCGACATGGTCACCGGCGAGATCAGCACCGAGATGGCCGACGCGGTAGTGCTCGCCACCGGCGGGTACGGCAACGTCTTCTACCTCTCCACGAACGCCAAGGGCTGCAACGTCACCGCCTCGTGGCGGGCGCACCGCAAGGGCGCGTACTTCGCCAACCCCTGCTACACGCAGATCCACCCGACCTGCATCCCGGTCTCCGGCGACCACCAGTCGAAGCTGACCCTGATGAGCGAGTCGCTGCGCAACGACGGCCGGGTGTGGGTGCCCAAGGCCAAGGGCGACCAGCGCAGCCCCCGGGAGATCCCCGAGGACGAGCGGGACTACTACCTGGAGCGGATCTACCCGTCCTTCGGCAACCTGGTCCCCCGCGACATCGCCTCCCGCGCCGCAAAGAACGTCTGTGACGAGGGGCGCGGCGTCGGCCCGACCGGGCTCGGCGTCTACCTGGACTTCGCCGACGCGATCAACCGGCTCGGCCGCAAGGCCATCGAGGCCAAGTACGGCAACCTCTTCGAGATGTACGAGCGGATCACCGGCGAGGACCCGTACGAGGTCCCGATGCGGATCTACCCCGCCGTGCACTACACGATGGGTGGCCTCTGGGTCGACTACGACCTGCAGTCGAGCATCCCCGGCCTGTTCGTGATCGGTGAGGCCAACTTCTCCGACCACGGCGCGAACCGGCTCGGCGCGTCGGCGCTGATGCAGGGCCTGGCGGACGGCTACTTCGTGCTGCCGAACACGCTCGCCAACTATCTGGCCTCCTCCGGCCCGCTGGACAAGGTCGACGCGAGCCACCCCGAGGCGGTCGCGGCGCGGACCGACGTCGAGGACCGGATCAAGCGGCTGCTGGCGATCAACGGCGACCGCACCGTGGACTCGTTCCACCGCGAGCTGGGCCAGATCATGTGGGAGCACTGCGGCATGGAGCGCTCCGAGGCCGGGCTGCGCAAGGCGATCGACGAGATCCGCGCGCTGCGCGAGCAGTTCTGGCAGCGGGTGCGCGTCCCGGGTGACGGCGAGGGCCTCAACCAGTCGCTGGAGAAGGCCGGCCGGGTGGCCGACTTCTTCGAGCTGGCCGAGCTGATGTGCATCGACGCCCTGCACCGCGAGGAGTCCTGTGGCGGCCACTTCCGGGCCGAGCACCAGACGCCCGACGGCGAGGCGCAGCGCGACGACGACCGGTTCGCCTACGTGGCGGCCTGGGAGTACACCGGCACCGGTGAGCCCGTGCTGCACAAGGAAGACCTGACCTTCGAATACGTCCACCCCACGCAGCGGAGCTACAAGTGAACCTGACCCTGCGCATCTGGCGCCAGACCGGCCCCGAGGACAAGGGTCGGATGGTGACCTACCCGGTGCAGGACGTGTCGCCGGACATGTCCTTCCTGGAGATGCTCGACGTACTGAACGAGCGGCTGATCCTCGACGGCGAGGAGCCGGTGGCGTTCGACCACGACTGCCGCGAGGGCATCTGCGGCATGTGCAGCCTCATGATCAACGGTGAGGCGCACGGCCCGCAGCGTGGCACCACCGCCTGCCAGCTGCACATGCGGCAGTTCTCCGACGGCGACACGATCGACATCGAGCCGTGGCGGGCCCGCGCCTTCCCGGTCGTCAAGGACCTGGTGGTCAACCGCAACGCGTTCGACCAGATCATCGCCGCCGGCGGCTACGTCACCGCGCCGACCGGCAGTGCCCCGGAGGCGCACTCGGTGCCGGTGCCGAAGGCCGACGCGGACGCCGCGTTCGAGTCGGCTGCCTGCATCGGCTGCGGCGCCTGCGTGGCGGCCTGCCCGAACGGCTCCGGCATGCTGTTCACCGCCGCGAAGATCACCCAGCTCTCGCTGCTGCCGCAGGGCCAGCCGGAGCGCTACACCCGGGTGATCGGCATGGTGGACGCGCACGACGAGGCCGGCTTCGGCGGCTGCACGAACATCGGCGAGTGCGCGGCGGCCTGCCCGAAGGGCATTCCGCTGAACACCATCGGCCGGCTCAACCGGGACTACCTGAAGGCTACGGCCAAGCGCTCCGGCTCCTGACCGGACACCGCACGACAGACGCGACCGCCGCGCCCCGCATCCGGGCGCGGCGGTCGCGCTCGCATCGGGGTACGCCCCGGCGATTGGTACGGTGAACCGCCAGCCGCGTCACCGTCTCTCCCGGGAGGGCACCCATGGCCCGGACCGCTCCCCCGCAGGCGTCCTCCCCGCAGGCGGGTCACGACGGACCGGCCGGCCCGCCGGAGTCGCTGCTGGAACGCGCCTTCACCGAGGCGCTGCACAGCCCCGGCGACAGCGACGAGGTCGCGACCCGGATCCTCGACGCCGCCTACGAGCAGTTCTGCCGCATGGGCATCCGCCGCTCCACCATGGAGGACGTGGCCCGCCGGGCGGGCGTCTCCCGGATCACCGCGTACCGCCGGTTCGCCACCAAGGACCGGCTGGTCGAGCAGGTGGTCCGCCGCGAGTTCCGGCGCTACTTCGACCGGTTCCTGGTCGACATCCAGCAGGCGGAGACGGTCGGTGACCGGGTGGTGCTGGGCTTCGTCAGCGCGCTGGACGCGATCCGCCGCAACCCGCTGATCGGCGGGCTGATGAGCGTCGAACCGGACGTGCTCATCCCCTCGATGATCAGCGACGGGGGGCGGACGCTGGCCACCGTGCAGCGGTTCGTCGCCGGGCAGCTGCGCCGCGAGCAGCGCGCCGGCACCATCGCCGCCACAGTGGACGTGGAGGTGGTGGCCGAGCTGATGACCCGGCTGTCCTGCTCCTTCCTGCTCACCCCGAGCCACGTCATCGACCTGGACGACGCCGACGAGCTGCGGCAGATGGCCCGCCGCTTCCTCGTGCCGATGCTGGAGCCCGGCTCACAGGCCGAGTGACCGGCCGATCACCTCCTTCATGATCTCGGTGGTGCCCCCGTATATGGTCTGCACGCGGGCGTCCAGGTAGGCACGGGCCACCGGGTACTCGCGCATGTAGCCGTAGCCGCCGTGCAGCTGCAGGCACCGGTCCACGACGCGCTGCTGCAACTCGGTGCACCACCACTTCGCCATCGCCGCCGTCTCCGCGCCCAGGTCCGGCGCGATCAGGCACTGGTCCACGAAGACCCGGCCCAGACGCAGCTCGGTGGCGAGTTCGGCGAGCACGAACCGGTTGTGCTGGAAGCTGCCGATGGGACGGCCGAACGCCTGGCGCTGCCTGCAGTAGTCGAGCGTCTGCGCGAACACCGTCTCCGCGCCGGCGAGCGCCGCGACCGCAATGGACAGCCGCTCCAGCGGCAGGTTGCGCATCAGGTAGGCGAAGCCCTCGCCCTCCGCGCCGAGCAGGTTGGCAGCTGGCACCCGGACGTCGGCGAAGAACAGCTCGGCGGTGTCCTGCGCCTTCTGCCCGAGCTTGTCGAGGTTGCGGCCGCGCTCGAATCCGGGCATGCCGCGTTCGACCACGAGCAGGCTGATCCCCCGCCGCCCGGCGCCGGGGTCGGTACGGGCCACCACGATCACCAGGTCGGCCAGGATGCCGTTGCTGATGAACGTCTTCTGCCCGTTGAGGACCCAGTCGTCGCCGTCGCGTACCGCTGTGGTGGTGATGCCCTGAAGGTCGCTGCCGGCGCCCGGCTCGGACATGGCGATGGCGGTGACGATCTCGCCGGAGCAGAAGCCCGGCAGCCAGCGCTGCTTCTGCTCCTCGGTGGTCAGGTCGGTCAGGTACGGGCCGATGATGTCGTTGTGCAGCCCGAACGCGGGACCGCTCGCGCCGGCCCGGGCGAGTTCCTCGGTCAGGACGGCGTGGAACCGCCGGTCGCTCACCCCGGCGCCGCCGTACCGTTCGTCGACGAAGAAGCCGAGCAGCCCGGCGGCGCCGGCGGCCCGCCACACGCCGCGGTCGACGATGCCGTCGGCCTCCCAGCGCTCGTGATGCGGGGTGATCTCCTTGTCGATGAACGCGCGCACCAGTTCGGCGAACGCGAGATGGTCGGCGGTGAAGATCGCGCGGTCCATGTGTCAGCTCCCTCCCCTGCGCTACCGGGCCATGTCCGCGACGGCGGCGACGAGACGCCGCGGGTCCTCGCCCAGCGGCGCGACGTTGAGGATCGTCACGCCCGCGTCGCGGTACTCCTGGACCCGGTCGCGCACGTAGCTCTCCGGCCCGATCAGGCTGGTGCGTTCCAGCAGTTCCGCCGGCACCGCGGCGGCGGCCTCGGCCTTGCGGCCGGCCAGGTAGAGCTCCTGGATGCGGTCCGCCTCGGCGGTGTAGCCGTAGCGGCACAGCAGGTCGTGGTAGAAGTTGCGGCCCTTGGCGCCCATCCCGCCCACGTAGAGGGCGACCAGCGGCCGGGCGAGGTCGCGCAGTCCGGTCACGTCCGGGCCGATCACCAGCGGCCCGCCGGCCACCACGTCCAGCGGCCCGAGATCAGCCGACCGCTTCGCGCGGCCGGCGGCCAGCGCGGCGCCCCAGACGTCGCCCGCGCGGGCCGGGTCGTAGAGGAACGGCAGCCACCCGTCGGCGATCTCGGCGGTCATCCGGACGTTCCGGTCGCCCAGGCTCGCCACGTGGATCGGGATGCGGTCGCGGACCGGGTGGGTGAGGATCTTCAGCGGCTTGCCCAGCCCGGTGCCCTCGCCGGGCGGCAGCGGCAGCCGGTAGAGGCCGTCGTTCGTCAGCGTCTCGCGCCGCCACACCCGCCGGCAGATGTCGATCACCTCGCGGGTGCGGGCCAGCGGCCGGTCGTAGGCGACGCCGTGCCATCCCTCGATCACCTGCGGTCCGGACGCGCCCAGGCCGAGGATGGCCCGGCCACCGGACATGGCGTCCAGGCCCGCCGCGGTCTGCGCCAGCAGAGCCGGGGTACGCGAGAAGATCGGCAGGATCGCGGAGCCGATGTGCGCCCGGCTCGTCCGGGCGGCCAGGTAACCCATCACCGTGGGCGCGTCGAAGCCGTACGCCTCGGACACCCAGATCACGTCCAGGCCGTCCTGTTCCCAGGCGGCGACCTCGTCGGCGCCGCTCCGGGGGTCGGCGGCGTACGCCAGTGTCGTCCCGATACGCATCAGTGCGCTGCTCCCTGCTTCCGGCCGACGGCGCCGCCGTCCAGCCACCCCGGTAGGTGTTCGCCCAGCCCCCAGTCGGTGAGCACGGGCTCGGTGTCCGCGCCGGGTGCGGGCGGCGGGCCGCCGACCCGGCCGGGTGTCCCGGACAGGCGGGGCGCCACGGCGGGTTGCCGGACGCCGAAGTGCTCCTCGTACGTGCCGCGCGCGACCAGGTGCGGGTGGCCCGGCGCCTCGGCCAGGGACAGCACCGGCGCGACGCAGGCGTCGGTGCCGTCGAACACGGCCGTCCACTCGTCGCGGGTACGCCCGGCGAACACCTCGGCGAAGCGGGCGCGCAGCACCGGCCATCCGGTGACGTCGTGCCGGTCCGGCAGGTCCGCGCCTGCGAGCCCCAGCAGCCGCAGCAGTTCGGCGTAGAACTGCGGTTCCAGTGCGCCCACCGCCATGTGGCCGCCGTCGGCGGTGGCGTACACGTCGTAGAAGGGCGCGCCGCCGTCGAGCAGGTTGCGGCCCCGCTCGGCGCGCCAGACGCCCTCGGCGAGCAGCCCGGCGAACGGGGTGGTGAGGTGGGCCGCGCCGTCCACGATGGCGGCGTCGACGACCTGTCCTCGCCCGGTGGCGCCGGCGACGTGCAGCGCCGCCAGGATGCCGACGACCAGGTAGAGCGCGCCGCCGCCGAAGTCGCCGACCAGGTTGAGCGGGATCTGCGGCGGCCCGCCGGCCCGGCCGATCGGGTGCAGCGCCCCGGCGACGGCGATGTAGCCGATGTCGTGGCCCGCGGCGCGGGCCAGCGGCCCGTCCTGTCCCCACCCGGTCATCCGCCCGTAGACCAGCCCCGGGTTGCGGGCCAGCACGGCCTCCGGTCCGACGCCGAGGCGCTCGGCCACGCCGGGACGCCAGCCCTCGATCAGGATCGCGGCCCGGTCGGCCAGCGCGAGGACCACCTCGGCACCCTCGGGGTGCTTCAGGTCCACCACGACCGAGCGTTTGCCCCGGTTGAGCAGGTTCCGCCCGGGGTCGCCGGCGGCGAACGCGCCGGGCTCCGGCCGGTCGACGCGCACCACGTCGGCGCCGAGGTCGGCGAGCAGCATGGCGGCGAACGGGCCGGGGCCGATCCCGGCCAGTTCCAGGATCCGGACGCCGTCCAGGGGCCCGCTCACGCGCCGGCCCGGGGGGCGAAGCGGGGCAGTCGGCCCTGGGCCCGGCTGAGCAGGGCCTCGCCGAAGTCGGCGCCGGCCAGGGACTCGACCATGAGCCGGATCGCGTCGGTGGCGGCCTCGGCGGCGCCGGTCTCCGCACCCGACCACACCTGCCGCCGGATCACCGCCATGGAGGCCGGTGAGCAGTGCTGCGCCAGGGCCGCGGCATAGGCTTGTGCCTCGGCCAGCACCTCGTCGCGCGGGAGCACGCGTTGCACAAGTCCGATCCGGAACGCCTCGACCGCGTCGACCTTGCGGCCGGACACCAGCAGGTCCAGCGCGGCGCCGACGCCGATCAGCCGGGGCAGCAGCCAGGCGCTGCCGTACTCGGCGACGAGGCCGAGCCGGCTGAACGAGGTGGACAGGCGCGCCTGCGCCGCGAGGAACCGCACGTCGGCGTAGAGCGCGTGGACCAGGCCGAGGCCCGCCGCGCCGCCGTTCATCGCCGCGACGATCGGCGTGCCGAGCGTCAGCGGCAGGTGCGGCGGGAAGCCGAACTCGCCCGCGAGCAGGTCACGGTTGCGCTCGTCGAGCAGCGCGGCCAGCGCCTCCGGGTCGGCGCCGGCACAGAACCAGTCGCCGGCGCCGGTCACCACGACCGCCCGGACCTCCGGATCCGCGTCCGCCGCGACCAGGGCCGCGTAGTAGTCGCGGAACATCTCCAGCGTCATCGCGTTGCGCCGGTCGGGCCGGTCGAACCAGATGGTGCGGACACCGCCGCTGGTGGCGGCCCGCAAGCCGACGCCTATTCTGACATTTGACATTTGATACCCTCGGGTGGTGGCGGACCGCGGCAGGATCCAGAACGTCTCTCAGCCCCAGCTCTCCGAGACCGTGGCGAGCCTGCTGCGCGACCGGATCATGTCCGGCCAGCTGCGACCCGGCGAACGCATCCGGCTCGAGGAGGTCGCCCAGGAGACCGGACTGAGCATCACGCCGGTACGCGAGGCGCTGCTGATGCTGCGCGCGGAGGACATGGTCGAGCTGCAACCGCGACGCGGGCACGTGGTGGCGCCGCTGTCCCGGCAGGACATCATCGACGTGTTCAGCCTCCAGGGCCACATCGCCGGTGAGCTGGCCGCCCGGGTGGCCGTCGGCATCACCCCGGAGCAGCTCGACGACCTGCGGCAGCAGCACGAGCGGCTGCGCCGAGCCGCCCAGGCCCGGCAGGTCAGCCGGGTCGAGCAGCTCGAATACGAGTTCCACCGCCGGATCAACCGCCTCGCCGACGCGCGCAAGCTGTCCTGGCTGCTGCGCACCGTGACCCGCTACACGCCGTCGCGGTTCTACGCCGCCGACCCGGAGTGGCGGGCCGGCATGATCGCCGATCACGAGGCGCTGCTCGACGCGCTCGCGGCGGGCGACCCGGAGCGCGTCCGGCCGGTCATGGCCCGGCACTTCACCGACGGCGCGGAACGGCTGGTCAAGCACCTCGACGGGCTGGGCGTGTGGGCGCAGTGAGTCACCGGCGGCCATGACGCCACGCGAACATCGCCAGCGACCGCTTCATCGCCGACGCGGACGGCTGGAGCGTCATCACCTCGATCAGCGGCCGGAACCGCTGCCACGTCACCGATCGCGGCCGGGCGAACTCGCGCAGGCCGTCCGCGCCGTGGACCCGCCCGAACCCCGAGTCGCCCACTCCGCCGAAGGGCAGTGACGGCACGCCCGCGTATCCCAGCACCGAGTTGACAGACACCGCGCCGGCCCGCAGCCGCCCGGCGAGCGCCAGCCCACGGCGGCGGTCGCGGGTGAAGATCGAGCCGGAGAGCCCGTAGCTCGTCGCGTTCGTCCGGCGTACCGCCTCGTCGGCGTCGGCCACCGGGTTGACCACGAGCACCGGCCCGAACGTCTCCTCGGTGACGGCGGTGCTGTCCTCGGGCACGTCGGTCAGCACGACCGGCTCCACGAACGGGGGCCGCACGGAGGCCGCGTCACCCACCACCGCCCGGGCGCCCCGGTCGAGGGCGTCGGTGACGTGCCGGAGCACGACGTCCGGCTGGGTGGGCGTGGTCATCGGTCCGTACGGCGCGTCCGGCTCGGCACCGGGCCGGACCTGCCGCGCCAGCTCGGTGAGCGTGGCCAGGAACGGCTCGTAGACGGACCGTTCGACGTAGACGCGCTCGACGCCGGCGCAGGTCTGCCCGGCGTTGCCCAGGCCACCGAAGACCGCCGCCCGCGCGGCGGCGTCGAGGTCGGCGTCGGCGGCGACGATCAGCGCGTCCTTGCCGCCACCCTCGATCACCACCGGGGTCAGGGTCTCGGCGCAGGCGGCCATGACGGCGCGCCCGGTCGCTGCCGAGCCGGTGAACGCGATCTTGTCGGCCGAGGCGCGGCACAGTGCGGCCCCGGTCGTGCCGTCACCGGTGACCACCTGGAGGACCGGGTGGTCGGGAAGCAGCTCGTGCCACCGCTCGGCCAGCCACACCCCGACGCCGGGGGTGAACTCGCTGGGCTTGAACACCACCGCGTTGCCGGCGGCGAGCGCGTGCGACACCGCGCCCATCGGGGTGTAGACGGGGTAGTTCCAGGGGCCGATCACGCCGACCACGCCGTACGGCACGTACTCGACGGAGGCGGCCTGGTTGAACGCGAGCAGGCCGGAGGGGACCGACCGTCGCCGGAGCACCCGCGCGGCGTGCCGGGCCGCCCAGTCCAGGTGCTCGACGGCGAGCATCACCTCGAGCTGCGCCCCGGCGAGGCTCTTGCCGGTCTCGCTCCGGACGATCCCGGCCAGTTCCTCGATGCCGCCGGCGACCGCCGCCTTGTACGCCAGCAGATGCCGGCGGCGCTGCCGGGCGTCCAGCCCGGCCCACCAGCCGGCCGCCTCGCGGGCCCGCGACACGGCGGCGCGTACGGCGGCGTCGTCGGCGAGGTCGTAGTCGGCGCGGTGCTCGCCTGTCACCGGGTCGACGACGCGCAGCCGGCGAGGGTGCTCCACGAGGGACGTCATCGGCAGCCTCCTGACATTTGATATTCGATAGTCTAGCCTTGCTGTCAATCCCTGCTGACGCGCTGGAGGTACCGCGGTGGAGTGGAGCGACGAGCAACGATCCCTGGTCGAGGCGGTGCGGGACTTCTGCCGCCGCGAGGTGGGCACCCGCGAGCAGCGGCAGAACCTCACCAACGGCGGCCGGGAACCGCACAGCCCGGAGCTGTACCGCAGGATGGCCGACCTCGGCTGGCTGGGCCTGTCGCTGCCGGAGGAGTTCGACGGCGGCGGCGCCGGCATGACGGAGCTGTGCCTGTTCCTGGAGGAGACGGCCCGCGCGATGGCCCCGATCGGCGGCTTCACCACCTCGATCATCGTGGCCGCCACCTACCAGCGGTTCGGCACGCCGGCGCAGAAGAAGCTGATCCTGTCCGGGGTGGCCCGCGGCGTCATCGAGGCGGTCGCGATGTCCGAGCCCGAGGCCGGCTCGGACGTGGCGAACCTGAGCTGCCGCGCCGAGCGCACCGACGACGGATACGTCGTCAACGGCCAGAAGACGTGGTGTTCGAACGCCCACCTGGCCGAGCACATCCTGCTGGTCGCCCGCACCTCCGGCCGGGCCGGCGACCACCACGGCCTGACCATGTTCCTGGTCCCCGCCTCGGCGCCCGGCCTGACCGTCTCCGGCATCGACACCATGGGCGGCCGGGAGGTGAACGACCTCTACTTCACCGACTGCCTGCTGCCCGCCGACGCGGTGGTCGGCGAGGTCGACAACGGCTGGCGGCAGCTGATGGCCGGGCTCAACATGGAGCGGTTGATCCTCGCCAGCGTCATGCTCGGCACCGCGCAGCGGGCGTTCGACGACGTCGTGGAGTACGTGAAGAACCGGCGGCAGTTCCGCCGGCCGATCGGCTCGTTCCAGGTGCTCCGGCACCGGCTGGCCGACCTGGCCACCGAGATCGAGTGCGCCCGGCTGCTCGTCTACGACACCGCCGCGAAGGTCGACAAGGCGCCGGACACGGTGCTGCCCCGGGAGAGTTCGATGGCGAAGCTCAAGGCCACCGAGACCGCCCGCCGGGTCGCCCTGGACGCGATGCAGATGATGGGCGGCTACGGCTACACCACGGAGTTCGACATGGAGCGCCTGGTCCGCTCGTCGATCGTGTCCACCGTCTACGGCGGTGCCAGCGAGATCCAGCGCGAGATCATCGCCAAGACGTACGGCCTGTCCGAGCAGATGTCCTGACACGAAGTGGCCCGGCCGGTGAGGGGCATACCCACCGGCCGGACCGCGTCGTCGTCTACTCGAACCGCTCCCCCCGCTCGGCCATGGCCACCAGCGTCGGCGGCGGGTCGAACCGCTCGCCGTAGCGCTCGGCCAGCACCCGGGCGCGGGCCACGAAGCCGGGCAGCCCGCCGTCGTACTGGTTGACGTACTGCAGGACGCCGCCGGTCCAGCTCGGATAACCGATGCCCAGGATCGAGCCGACGTTGGCGTCGGCCACCGAGGTCAGCACGCCCTCATCCAGGCACCGCACCGACTCGATCGCCTCGATGAAGAGCATCCGCTCCTTGAGGTCCTCGAACGGCGTGTCCAGGTTCGTGCCGCCGAACTGCTCCCGCAGCCCCGGCCAGAGCCCGGCCCGCTTCCCGTCGCGGTAGTCGTAGAAGCCGGCGCCGCCCGAGCGTCCGGTCCGGCCGCACTCGTCGATCATCCGGTCGATGACCGCGTCGGCAGCGTGCGGTTGCCAGGTGCCCCCGGCGGCCACAGTCGCCGCGGCCGTCTCCAGGCGGATCCTGCGGGGCAGGGTGAGGGTGAGCTCGTCCATCAGCGCGAGGACCGGCGCGGGATACCCGGCCTGGCTGCTGGCCTGCTCGATCGTCGCCGCCGGGATGCCCTCGGCCAGCATCGCCACGCCCTCGTTGGTGAACGTGCCGATGACCCGGCTGGTGAAGAATCCCCGGCTGTCGTTGACGACGATCGGCGTCTTGCGCAGCTGACCGACGACACCCAGCGCCCGGCCGAGCGTGGCCTCGTCGGTCCGCTCCCCGCGGATCACCTCGACCAGCGGCATCTTGTCCACCGGGGAGAAGAAGTGCAGCCCGATGAACTCCTCCGGCCGGCTGACGCCCTCGGCGAGCAGCGTGATGGGCAGCGTGGAGGTGTTGGAGGCGATCAGCGCGCCTGGCGCCACCTGCTCGATCTCGGCGTACACCTTGTGCTTGAGCGCCGGGTCCTCGAAGACCGCCTCGATCGCGAGGTCGACGCCGGTCAGGTCGGCGAGGTCGCCGGTGGCGTGGATGCGGCCCAGGATCTCGTCGCGCTTCTCCGGCGTGGACCGGCCCCGGGCGACCGCCTTGTCGAGCAGGCCCGCCGAGTACGCCTTGCCCCGCGCCGCCCCCTCGGCGGTGACGTCCTTGAGCACCACCCGCATCCCGGCGCGGGCGCAGACGTACGCGATGGCGGCGCCCATCATGCCCGCGCCGACGACGGCGACGCTGCGCACCGGCTCGTGGTCGCCACCGGCGGTCCGGGACCGGGCGGCCTGGAGGTCGAAGAAGAGCGCCTTGATCATGTTTTTGGCGACCTGGCCGGTGGCCAGCTCGGTGAAGTACCGCCCCTCGATCGTGAACGCGGTGTCCAGGTCGACCTGGGCGCCTTCGACGGCGGCGGCGAGGATGTTGCGCGGCGCCGGGTAGGGCGCGCCCTTGAGCTGCTTGCGCAGCAGCGCCGGCATGGCCGGCAACTGCGTCGCGAGCCCCGGGCTTGAGGGGGTGCCGCCGGGCATCCGGTAGCCCTTGCGGTCGTACGGCTGGGTCGCGTCCGCGTTCGCGGCGATCCAGGCGCGGGCGGCGGCCATGAGGGCGTCCCGGTCGGCGGCCAGCTCGTCGACCAGTCCGTGCGCGAGCGCGTCCTGCGGGCGGCGGCGCTGGCCACGCAGCAGCCAGTTCGTCAGCGCGGCGGTGACGCCGAGCAGCCGGACGGTGCGCACCACGCCGCCGCAGCCGGGCAGCAGACCGAGCGTGACCTCGGGAAAGCCGATCTCGATGCCCGGGTCGTCGAGCACGATGCGGTGGTGGCAGCCCAGGGCCAGTTCGAGTCCGCCGCCGAGAGCCGATCCGTTGATCGCGGCGACCACCGGACGGCCGAGCGTCTCCAGCCGGCGTACGGCGTGCTTGAGCGCGGCCGCGCCGGCCGCCGACGTCCCGGCGTCGGCGGGCGTGAGCCGTACCAGGGTCTCCAGGTCGCCGCCGGCGAAGAACGTCTTCTTGGCCGAGGTGACGATCACGCCGGCGATCCGGTCGCGCTCGGCCTCGAGCCGGTCCACAGTGGCGGTCAGGCTCTCGCCGAACTCCGCGTTCATCACGTTCGCCGAGCGGCCGGGGTGGTCGAGGGTGAGCAGCACGATGCCGTCGTCGCCGTGCTCCCACCGGATGGTGTTTGCCATTCGTGCTCCTCAGATTCGTTCGATCACGGTCGCGATGCCCATGCCGCCGCCCGCGCACAGCGTGGCCAGGCCGTAGCGGCCGCCGCGTCGTTCCAGCTCGTCGACGAGCGTGCCGAGGATCATGGCGCCGGTCGCGCCCAGCGGGTGGCCCATCGCGATCGCCCCGCCGTTGACGTTGACGATCTCCGGCTCGATCCCGAGGTCGGCGACGAACCGCAGGACCACCGCGGCGAACGCCTCGTTGATCTCGACCAGGTCGAGGTCGTCGACGCCGAGGCCGGCCTTCGCCAGCGCCTTGCGGGCGGCCGGGGCCGGGCCGGTGAGCATGATGGTGGGGTCGGCGCCGCTGAGCGCTGTCGCCACGACGCGGGCGCGCGGGGTGAGACCGGCGGCGACGCCGGCCGCCTCGCCGCCGATCGCGACGAGCGCGGCGCCGTCGACGATGCCGGAGGAGTTGCCCGCCGTGTGGACGTGCTCGATGCGCTCGACCCAGTGGTACTTCTGCAGGGCGACCGCGTCGAAGCCCGCCTTCTCGCCGATCTCGGCGAACGAGGGGCGCAGCGCGGCGAGGCTCTCCGCCGTCGAGTCGGCCCGGATGTGCTCGTCCCGGTCCAGCACGGTCAGCCCGTTGCGGTCGCGGACCGGCACCACGGAACGGGCGAAGTAGCCGTTGGCCCAGGCCTTCGCGGCCCGCGCCTGCGACTGGAGCGCGAACGCGTCGACCGTCTCCCGGTCGAACCCGGCGATGGTGGCGATGAGGTCGGCGCTGATGCCCTGCGGCACGAACCCGGTGGTGAAGTTGACCTCCGGGTCCAGCGCCCACGCCCCGCCGTCGGAGCCCATCGGCACCCGGGACATGGACTCGACGCCACCGGCCAGGACGAGGTCCTCCCAGCCGGAGCGCACCTTCTGCGCGGCGATGTTCACCGCCTCCAGGCCGGAGGCGCAGAAGCGGTTGAGCTGCACGCCGGCCACCGTGTCGGGCAGGCCGGCCGCGACGGCAGCGGTCCGGGCGATGTCGGCGCCCTGGTCGCCGAGGGGGGACACCACCCCGAGCACGATGTCGTCGATCAGCGCCGGGTCGAGGCCGGGCATCCGCCGCAGGGTCTCCTCGATCAGGCCGGTGATCAGCGAAACCGGCTTCACCCCGTACAGCGATCCGGTCGGCTTGCCCCGCCCGCGCGGCGTGCGCAACGCGTCGTAGATGAACGCATCGGTCGTCATGCCAAGCTCCTCATTGCTCACCCGCATGCGAATTTCGCCTAACTTTTCTTGAGCCTGCTGCTGCTTGTCAAGAAGCGTCAGGCGCTGCCCGGCTTCAACCTCGGCGCAGGAATCCGCCGAGGGGCGCCACGGGATCCGCGCGAGGGGGCGCTAACGTGTAGCTGTGCGACGAGCAGCAGGCGACACCGCCCCGGCACCGGTCAAGCGGCCCAAGGACCGCAAGGCCCGCATCGCGCTCGCCGGGGCCGAGCTGTTCTGCGAGCGGGGCTACCACGGCGTCTCGGTGGACGAGATCGCCGCCGCCGTCGGCATCAGCGGGCCGGCCGTCTACCGGCACTTCCCGAACAAGTACGCGATCCTCGTGCACGCCACCCGGGAGGTCGTCGGCGCCCTGCTCGCCGCCACCGGACAGCCGACGGCGAGCAGTGCCGACGGGCTGCTCGACGAACTGCTGCGCGCGCTCGCCGAGGTCGCGGTGAGCAGGCGGCGGGTGGCCGGGCTGTACCAGTGGGAGGGCCGCTACCTGACGCCCGAGCACCGGCAGGAGTTCGCCGCGTCGATGGCCACTCTCGTCGGCCGCGTCGCCGGGCCGCTGCGCGAGCTGCGCCCCGAGCTGACCGCCGAGCAGGCGGACCTGCTGGTGAACGCGGCGCTGAGCGCGTTCGGCAGCGTGACCACGTACCGGGCCGCCGGCGCCGACACCGAGCACCTGCTCACCCGGGTCGCCTGGACGCTGCTGCGGACCGACGCGCCGGCGGTGCCGCCCCGGCGGCGTCCCGCGCCGGACGGCGCGCCCGCCACCGGGCCGGTGCGTCCGGCGTCGCGCCGCGAGCTGCTGCTGATCGAGGCGATGCGCCTGTTCCACAGGCACGGCTACCACGCCGTCGCGGTGGAGGACATCGGCCGCGCCGCGGGCATGCAGGCCTCCAGCGTGTACCGCTACTTCCCGGGCAAGGCCGACCTGCTCGCGGCCGCCTACTACCGGGCCACCGACCGGCTGACCGGGGCCACCACCGCGGCGATCGCCGAGGCGAGCGACCCGGCCGACGCGCTGCACCGGGTCGTGCGGGCGTACGTCGACTTCGCGTTCGGCCAGAGCGATCTGATCGCGGTGTACCTGGCGGAGAACAACAACCTGCCGGACCGGGACCGCCACCAGTTGCGCGGCGCGCAGCGGCTGCACGTCGAGGAGTGGGTGGGGCTGGTCCGGGCGGTCCGGCCGGACCTGCCGGCCGCCGAGGCCCGGGTGCTCGTGCACGCCGCGCTGAACGTCGTCACCGACGTCGGGCGGCTCGGCCGCTTCGACCGCACCGAGGGCTACGACACCCAGACCGCCCGGCTCGCGCTCGCCGTCCTGCACGCCTGACGGGCGTCACCGCGAGCGCGCGGGCGGCGTGAGGCGCTGTGGTTGACTGACACCCATGGTTCCGTGCCCGTCCGCGTCCTCCCGGACGACCCGGTGACCACCGGGCCGGCCGCGGCCACCCGGCCCCGCAACCGCAGACAGGTCATCGTCGAGTCGGCCGGGCAGGTGTTCAGCGAGCGCGGCTACCACGGCGCCTCCATGGAGGAGATCGCCGCGGCGGTCGGGATCAGCGCGCCCGCGCTCTACCGGCACTTCCCGAACAAGTACGCGTTGTTCGCCGAGTGCGCGAACGTCATGGTGGACAACCTGGTCGAGGCCGTCGACGCGTGGCCGCCGGACGCGGCGCTGGCCGACGTGCTGCTGGCCCTCACCCGGGTCACCGTCGCGCACCGCGCCTCCGGCGGCATCTACCGGTGGGAGGCCCGCTACCTCGGGCGCCCGGACCGCCACCTGCTCCGCGCGAAGTTCGGCCACGTCGTGGGCCGGGTGACCGAGATGGTACGGCGGGAGTACCCGCTGCCCGACGAGCGCCTGCGGGCGGTGGCTGCGCTCGGGGTGATCGGTTCGGTGACCATGCACCGCACCTCGATCGCCCAGCGCCGGATCGAGGATCTGGTGCTGCGCTCCGCGATGCGGGTGGTGGCCACCGACCCGGCGACCGCCGCCGGGACGGCGGGGCTGGTGGAGCTGCCCGCCCAGCCGGTGCCCCGGACCCGGCGCGCGGAGATCCTGGCCGCGGCCGTGCCGCTGTTCGCCCGGGACGGGTTCGCCACGGTCACCAACGCGCAGATCGCCCAGGCGGTGGGGCTGGCCCCGTCGGCGATCTACCGCCACTACCCCGGCAAGGTGGACATCCTCGTGGCCGCCTGCCTCCAGGCGGCGGAACTGCTCGCCCAGGCGGTGGACCGCAGCCTCCAGCGGGCTGCCGACCCGCGTCAGGCGGTGGTCGCGCTGGCGGCGGCGTACGTGGCCTACTGCTTCGAGCACAACACCCTCAACAGCGTCGCCGAGGCCGAGGTGGCCGGGCTTCCGGAGGACGTCCGGCGTCCGCTCGTCCTCGCCCAGCGGGAGCACATCGCGGTCTGGGAGCAGCAGTTGCGGGCGGTCCGGCCGGACCTGGACCGGCGGCAGGCCCGGCTGCTGGTGCACGCCGGGTTCGGCGTGGCGGTGGAGGCCGGGCGCGCCCTGCGCTGGCAGGACTCGCCCGGCCACCGGGACGCGGTCACCGCGCTGGTCACCGGTGCCCTGACGCTGTGAAGCGGCACCTGATCAGGTGCCCGGCCGGTTCATGACCGGGATCGTGATCGGGGTGTGCGACGCGGACGAGCCGTTGTTGAGGAACAGCATCGCCAGGCCGCGGATGAACCTGTCGAACAGGCCGAACGTCTCCGGCATCAGCGGCGAGAGCCCTTCGCGGAACATCACGTACGTGGGCCAGCCGGCCTCGATCACGCCCCGGGAGATGTAGTCGCGGGGCAGCCGCAGCCAGTCGCCGATCCGGTCGGTGAGCACGTAGCGCGCGAACTCCCGCTGGAATCCGCGAGTGACGCCCAGGTCCACCGAGGACGTCAGGTTCAGCAGGATGTCGGCCAGGTCGATGCCCTCGGGCGTCGGCGCGAGGAGCGGGTTCAGCGCGTACCGGGACTGCTCCTCGGCGGCGGCCCAGCTGTTCGGGATGAACTCGTCGCGCACGCCGAGCAGGTGCAGCGCGACCTGCCACATGTGCAGGTAGGCCTCCTCCTCCGCGGCCGACATCCGCAGTCCCCAGCGACGCCAGTCGAGCAGCTTGCGGTGCACGTACGTGCCGAGGCTGTGGAAGGTGATGAGGATGTCGCCGTTGCTGATCGGGATCGGGTGGTCGGTGACGCCGCGCCACGGCGCGGACTGCGGCAGCAGGTGCCGTACGGCCGCGTGGGTCAGCCGGGTCTTGTGCGAGGTGACCACGAAGCTGCCGGTGGCCTTGAACGCGTCGGGGGCGCTCAGGTCGTAGCCGTAGGTGAAGGTCTTCGCGGCGCGCGCCTTCATGTCCGCGCCGCCCTCGGACCAGTAGACGTTGCGGGCCTCGCGCGGGATCACCGTGCTCATGATCCCGCTGCCCAGGCCGTAGAGCAGGAACAGGTACATGCTCATGCGCTTGTTGAACTGGGCGGCCCGGTCCAGCTTGGCCTGGTCGGCCCAGGACGGCAGCGTGTTGACGCGCCGCAGGTAGGTGGTGAGCGCCGGGGGCAGGCCGGCGGGCAGCGCGTCGCCGTTGCGGATCCAGGACGCGAACGCGGTGTTCACCGCCGGGATCTGCCCGGCGTCCAGCAGCGAGGCGACGAGCGGGTCGGTGTCGTCGTCCCAGACGTCCCACGGGTCGGTGACCGTGTCGGTCCCGGCGATCGAGCCGGACGACGACCACGCCCACGCCTTCGGAGTGTCCGCCACCGCTACCAGTCCCAGCGCGGCACCGAGCGTCAGGACGCTTCGTCTACTGAGATTCTCCATTAGCACCACTTCCCGGTTTCGACCGGACATCGCCCTGAACACCGGCCCGTGAGGTGCGCACAAGCAGGTTTCGAGTTATCCGGGGATGTGATTTTCTATTAACATAGAGGAGCTTGACTGCATCGGCAAGGGTGGACGGTGGGGGTGGTCGCGATGGCCGAGGGCGGGCGGTACCGCTGGTTGCGCCGGATCGAGACGCTCGATCCGGTCCGCGACCATCACGAGATCTACCGGCTCTCCGCCGGGTACGAGTTCCCCTTCGACTACCAGCGGGCGCTGGAGCTGGCGCTGCTGCGCACGTTCTGCGTGCCGAGCATCTCCGCGCTGCTCGACGCGACAGGCGAGTTCCGGCTGCGGGCGCAGCAGCGCTACGACGACACCGCGCTGCTGATGGCCGAGCTGCTGAAGCACGGGTACGACTCGCCGCGCGGCCGGGAGGCGCTGCGGGTGGTCAACCGGGCGCACGGCCGGTACGCGATCTCGAACGACGACATGCGCTACGTGCTGTCCACGTTCGTCTACGAGCCGATCGACTGGCTGGAACGGTACGGCTGGCGCCCGCTGCACGAGCACGAGCGGCTGGCCGCGTTCCACTACTACCGCGCGGTCGGCGCGCGCATGGGCATCCGGGACGTCCCGGCGGACTTCGACGCGTTCCGGGACTTCAAGGACGCGTACGAGCGGGACACGTTCCGCCGCACGCCGAGCAACGAGCGGGTCGCGGCGTACACGCTGGAGCTGTTCGCGTCCTGGTACCCGGCGCCGCTGCGCCCGGCCGCGCGCCTCGGCGTGCGCGCGCTGCTGCCGCCCGAGATGCGCGCCGCCTTCGGGCTGCCGGCCGCGCCGCGACCGCTGCCCGCGCTGGTCGGCGGCGCGCTGCGCGCCCGGGCCGCAGTGGTGCGGCTGCTGCCCGCGCGGACCGTGAGCCGGTTGACCCGCGCGCCGCGCAACCGCACCTATCCCGGCTACCCGCGGGGGTACCGGCCCGCCGATCTCGGCGCGCCGCCACCCCCGCCCGGCATCGACCCGGCGCTACTGGGTAACGGGCTCCGCCGCCGCGTCACCCGGCCGGTAGAGGGCGTCGATCCGGTCGCCGTACCGGTCGACGATGACCCGGCGCCGTAGCTTCAGCGTCGGGGTCAGCTCGCCCGACTCCGGCGTCCACGCCGACGGCAGCACCTGGAACGTCTTGACCTGCTCGGGCCGGGCCAGCCGTGCGTTCGCCGCGTCCACAGCGGCCTGGATCTCGGCCCGCAGCACCGGATCCGAGGCCAGGGCGGGCAGCTGCGGGTCGCTGATGCCGTGCGTACGCGCCCACTGGGGTGCCACCTCCTCGTCCAGCACGATCAGCGCCGTGACGTACGGCCGCCGGTCGCCGATCGCGACTGCCTGACCGATGAGCGGGTGGGCCCGCAGCAGGTTCTCGATCTGCGCCGGCGAGATGTTCTTCCCGCTGGACGTGATGATGAGTTCCTTCTTGCGGTCGGTGATGGTGAGGAACCCGTCCTCGTCGAGCGTCCCGACGTCGCCGGTCGCCAGCCAGCCGTCCGCGTCGACCACCGGCTCGACGCCGCCGTCCTCGCGCAGGTAGCCGGAGCAGACCAGCGGACCCCGGACGAGGATCTCGCCGTCGTCGGCGAGGCGTACCTCCATGCCCACGTTCGGGCGACCGACCGTCCCGGTGCGGAAGCAGTAGGGGGTGTTGAGGGTGGCGGTGCCGGTGGTCTCGGTCAGACCCCACACCTCCAGCACGTCGATGCCGAGTCCGGCGAGGAACCGCAGCACGTCCACCGGGATCGGGGCGGCGCCGCTGCCGGGCCAGGTCATGTTCTGCAGCCCGAGGGTCGCCTGCAACGGTCGCAACACGGTGTCCCGGGCCTGCGCCACCCGGGCGGCCAGCTCGTCCGGCACCGGCTTTCCGGCGGCGCGCAACTCGTACGCCTCCAGTGTCACAGCGCTCGCGGCGGCGACGGCGGCGCGGACCGCGGGCTCGGCGGTCGCCAGGTGGGCCTGGACGCCGGCGGCCATCTTCTCCCAGACCCGCGGCACCCCGAAGAACGAGGCGGGACCGACGGTGCGCAGCGCCGCGACGAGCTGCGTGGCGTCGGGGCAGATGGTCACGTGCCCGGCGCGGTAGATCGGGTTGTAGATGCCGAGGAACCGTTCGGCGATGTGCGCGAGCGGCAGGTAGGCCACGGTCGGCGCGTGGTCGGGGACGGACACCATCGCGTCCAGCGCCACCGCCTGGTAGATCACGTTGTGGTGGCTGAGCACGACGCCCTTCGGGTTGCCGGTCGTCCCGGACGTGTAGAGCAGCGTCACCGGCTGCCCGGGCCGGATCGTGCGCCAGCGCCGCTCGAAGGCGTCCGGGTCCGCCGCGTGGGCGGCCCGGCCGAGGGTACGCACGCGCGACAGCGGCACGGTGTCGGTGGCCGCTTCGGCGGGCTCGTCCACCAGCACCACCCGGAGCAGGTCCGGCAGCTCGGCCAGGATCGGCCGCCAGCGCTCCAGCTCGGCCGGCCCTTCCAGCACGAGCACCTGGGCGGCACTGTGCCGGGCCAGGTAGCGCATCTGCTCGGCGCTGAGCGTCGGGTAGATCGTGGACGGCACCGCGCCCAGGTGGACCGCGGCGAGGTCGACCAGCCAGTGCTCGGTCCGGCCGGACATCATGATCAGCATGTGTCGCCCGGTCTCCAGGCCGATCTCGGCCAGGCCGGCGGACAGCTCGGCGACCTCGTCGCGCAGCTGCGACCAGGTGCGGGTGTCGTCCCGGCCGAGCGTGGTCAGGGCGGGCCGGTCGGCGTACTCGGTGGCGTTGCGGTGCAGCAGCGCCGGGACGGTCAGGTCGGCGGCTTTCTTGGCGCAGTCCTCGGCGAGGACGTCGGCGGGGTCCATGGGCTACTCCTTCACACGCAACCGGGCCTGGTGGTGGCAGAGCTGGCCGCACCCCTCGCCGTGGTGCCCGCGCGGGTTCCGCAGCCGATGGCAGCACTGTAAACGAGGGTTAACTTTCTGGGAAGAAGTGCCGGTAGATCGCGCCTGAACCGAGCCGCAGCGATGATCCGGCGACGAACCTGGACTAACCAAACGGATCGCCGGTCACTGCGCGGTCCAGCCACCGTCCACGTGCAACACGCTGCCCGTGACGTAGCTCGCGGCGTCCGAGGCCAGGAACAGCACCGCGCCGACCACCTCCTCGGGACGGCCGAAGCGGCCCATCGGGATGCGGTCGCGCAACCGCTTCGACCACTGCTCGTGGCCGCGCAGCCCCTCCGTCATCGGGGTCTCCAGGTAGCCGGGCGCGACCGCGTTGACGCGTACGCCGGCCGCCGCCCACTCCAGCGCCAGCGTGCGGGTGAGCTGCTCGACGCCGCCCTTGCTGGCGCTGTACGCGGCCAGTCGTGGGAACCCCACCTGACCGTGCACGGAGGACATGTTGACGATGCTGCCCGCACCCTGCTCGACCATGAGCGCGCCGGCCGCGCGGGCGCAGACGAACACGCCGGACAGGTTGGTGTCGATCACCTGCTGCCAGTCACCGAGACTCAGCCGCTCGCTGCGGTGCAGCGCCGGGCTGATGCCGGCGTTGTTGACGAGGACGTCCAGCCGGCCCCAGCGCTGCCGCGCGAGGCCGACGACGGCGTCGGCGGCGGACTCGTCGGCGACGTCCCCGGCGACCACGGCCGCCGTGCCGCCGCCGGCCGCGATCCGGTCCCGCACCTCGTCGAGCGCGTCCGGCCGACGGGACTGGAGGATCACCGACGCGCCGGCCCGCGCCAGCCCTTCGGCGATCGCCGCGCCGACGCCCTGACTCGCGCCGGTCACCCACGCCACCTTGCCCGACAGCATCCCCTCGACCTGCGCCACCGTGGACTCCCCTCCTCGCAAACCATCGACAGATGTCGTCATGGGCCTTGTGGACACCGTTACCACGTGCTCTCATGTGATACACGGGCGCAATATTTGTTTCACCGTATCAGCGGCCTCGACCCCGAGGAGTGAACGTGGAACCGGTAAGCAGGCGCAAGATGTTGAAGGCCGGCGGGGCACTGGGAGCGCTCGGCGCGCTGAGCGTCGCCGCCCCCGCGCAGGCCCGATCGGCGTGGACCTGGTCCCCCACGGGATCAGTGGCCGGCGCCGGGGCGGGCGTGGACCCGCGCTGGGTGTGGGACGAGGAGGCCGACCCGCTCGTCGCCTCCCTCCTGGACCGGGGCGACGCACCACTGGTCAACCAGCTGCTGCGGACGTGGACGAAGAACGGCCAGCCGCTGCCGTCCGGCCTCCCGGCGGACGTACGCGCGTTCATCGAACGCGCACGCGTGCTGCCGTCCTGGGTGGACCAGGGCAAGCTCGCCACCGCCGTGCGCTTCAACGAGAAGCGCGGCCTTTACCTCGGCGTGCTCTACGGCCTGGCCAGCGGCATGATGAGCACCGTCATCCCGAAGGAGGCGCGCGCCGTCTACTACTCCAAGGGCGGCGCGGACATGAAGGACCGCATCTCCAAGACCGCCAAGCTCGGGTACGACATCGGCACCGCCAACGCCTACCAGCCCGACGGCTCGATGATCGTGACCGCCGTGAAGACCCGGCTCGCGCACGCCGGTGTGCGTCACCTCCTGCCGCAGTCGCCCGAGTGGGCCGACGTCGCGCCCGAGGACATCCCGATCAGCCAGCGGGACCTGATGGTCACCTGGCACAGCCTGCCGACCACTGTGATGCGGAAGCTGACCGACTGGCGGGTGCCGATCCCGGCCGCCGAGTCGGCAGCGTTCCTGCACCTGTGGCAGGTGGCCGCGCACATGCTCGGCATCCGGGACGAGTACATCCCGGCCACGTGGAGCGAGGCGAACTCCCAGGCCGGCGAGGTCCTCGACCCGATCCTCGCGCCCACCCGCGAGGGCAACGCGCTCGCCGACATCCTGCTCGGCCTCGGCAAGGAGATCGACGCCGGGCTGCTCAGCAAGCCCATCCTCGGCTCGTTCACCCGGTTCATGCTCGGCAACCAGATCGCCAACTGGCTGGAGATCCCGCGCGACCTGCTCTGGGACACGCTGCTGCGGACGAGCTGGGGCCCGTTCGTCGCGGTCCGGGAGGCGCTGCTGCCGTTCCCGCTCGCACCGGAGTGCTACTGGCTGTTCGACGAGTTCCTCCGCAAGCTCGCCCTGCTGTTCCTGTCCGAGGGGCAGTCGATAAACATCGAGATCCCGCTCGGCAACCGCGAGTTCTGACCACCGGGTCGCGGTGAGCACCATGACCGCGCCCCTCCCCCCGTTCCTGGGGTACGTGCTCGCCGCGCCGGTCCTCGTGGCCGCCGCCGAACTCACTGTGGGATATCCGGCCACCGCCCGCACGCCGTCGCCGGACGTGGCCGGACTGCTCGGCCTCGGCGAGATCATGACGGCCACGGCCCTGCCCGGGGCGGCCCTGATCTCCGTCGAGGTCGGCCCGGACGGGACCGTGTCGTTCACGCCGCCGCCGGGCCGCTGCGGGTACGACTGCCACACCTCGGCCGCTGAACTGATCGCCGACGGGCTGTCGGTACCGCGCCGGCGCGTCCGCGTGCCACCGCCACGGCCGGCAGCGGGCCGGACCCGTCGCGCACCCCATCCGGCCGCCGGCACCCGTACCCCGCTCCGGGTCGCCGTGGCGGTGGCCCGGCGACGGCTGCTGGAGGCCGCGTCGGCGGCGCTCGGCACGCCCGTCGCCGACCTGCGGCTCGCGGCCGGCGCCGTCACCGACGGCGCGGGCCGCCGCGTCGACATCGGCGCCCTCGCCGGCTCCGCCGCCAGCACCAGCACGATCGCCGTGCCGGTCGACCTCGAGCCACGATGACCGGCGCCGCCGATTCAACGGGCCTGTGCCGGGTAGCAGTCCGATGGACGGCACCGGAGAGGGGACATACAGGCATGAAGGCACTGACCTGGCACGGCAAGCGGGACGTCCGCGTCGAGGACGTCCCGGACCCCCGGATCAAGGAGCCGACCGACGCGATCATCCGGATCACCTCGACCGCCATCTGCGGTTCCGACCTGCACCTGTACGAGGTGCTCGGGCCGTACCTGAAGCCCGGCGACATCCTCGGGCACGAGCCGATGGGCATCGTCGAGGAGGTCGGATCCGGCGTGACCCGGCTCAAGAAGGGCGACCGGGTGGTCGTCCCGTTCAACATCTCCTGCGGCTCGTGCTGGATGTGCGAGCGGCAGCTCTACGCGCAGTGCGAGACCACGCAGGTGACCAGCCAGGGCAAGGGCGCGTCCCTGTTCGGCTACACCTCGCTGTACGGCTCGATCCCCGGGGGCCAGGCCGAGTACCTGCGCGTACCGCAGGCGCAGTTCGGCCCGATCACCATCCCGGACAGCGGCCCGGACGAGCGCTGGCTCTACCTGTCCGACATCCTGCCGACCGCCTGGCAGGCGGTGAAGTACGCGGACACCCCGCCCGGCGGCACGCTCGCCGTGTTCGGGCTCGGCCCGGTCGGCCAGTTCAGCGCCCGGATCGGCCGCCACCTGGGCGCCGGCCGGGTGATCGGCCTGGACCTGGTGCCGGAGCGGCTGGAGATGGCCCGCCGCCACGGCATCGAGGTGCTCGACGTCAGCCAGCTCGACGACGTGCCCGGCGCGCTCATCGACCTGGTCGACGGGCGCGGCCCGGACGCGGTGATCGACGCGGTCGGCATGGAGGCGCACGGCGCGCCGCTGGGCAAGATGGCCCAGACCGCCGCCGGGCTGCTGCCCGACAAGCTGGCCCAGGCCATGACCGACAAGGCCGGTGTGGACCGGCTCGTGGTGCTGCACGCCGCGCTCAAGGCGGTCCGGCGCGGAGGCACCGTGTCGATCTCCGGCGTGTACGGCGGCGAGCAGGACCCGATGCCGCTGATGGAGATGTTCGACAGGGGCATCCAGCTGCGCATGGGGCAGTGCCACGTGCGGCGCTGGGTCGACGAGATCATCCCGCTGCTGGAGCGCGACGACGACCCGCTGGGCGTGGAGGACCTGCGCACCCACCGGCTGCCGCTGACCGACGCGCCGGGGGCGTACGAGATGTTCCAGAAGAAGGAGGACGGCTGCGTCAAGGTCGTGCTCGCGCCGTGACCCGGACGGTGGTCGTCACCGGCGCGACCAGCGGGATCGGCCGGGCGACCGCCAGGGAGCTGGCGGGCCGCGGGGACCGGCTGGTCCTCGCGGCCCGCTCCCCCGCCACCCTCGACGAGGTACGCGACGAGTGCCGGGCGGCGGGCGCGCGGGCGATCGCCGTACCGATGGACGTGACAGAGCCCGGCGCGGTGGCCGCGCTCGCCGACGCGGCGCGAGCCGAGTTCGGCCGCGTCGACGCCTGGGTGCACACCGCCGCGGTGATGTCCTACGGCCGCTTCGACGAGACCCCGGCCGAGGTGTTCGAGCAGGTGGTCCGCACCGACCTGCTGGCCGCCGCCGCGGTGGCCCGGGAGGCGCTGCGCCGGTTCCGGGACAACGGCGGCGGCACACTCGTGCTCACCGGCTCGGTGCTCGGGCACATCACCGCCCCCTACATGAGCGGCTACGTGGCCGCCAAGTGGGGCCTGCAGGGGTTGGCCCGCACCCTGCAGCAGGAGGCGCGGGAGACGCCCGGCATCGCGATCTGCCTGGTCAACCCGGGCAGCGTCGACACACCCGTGTACCGGCAGGCGGCCAACTACCTGGGCCGCGTCGGCCGGCCGCCGCCCCCGATCGCGTCGCCCGAACGGGTGGCGCGGGCCATCGCGCACTGCCTCGACCGGCCGCGCCGCGAGGTCTCGGTGGGACGGCTCAACGTGATCATGCGCTTCGGCTTCACCGCCCTGCCCGGCGTGTACGACGTGCTGGTCGGGCCGCTGATGCGCCTGGCCGGGCTGACCCGGACGCCGGTCGCCGCGCACCAGGGCATCGTGTTCACGCCCAACCCGGCCGGCGAGGCGGTCCGGGGCGGATGGCTGCCCGACGTGTCCCAGGTGGTCCGGGCCGTGGGCGGACGCGCGGCCACTGTGGCGTCCGCGGTGCGGCGCCGGCTGCCCTGACCGTGGCGTGGGCGGGCCGGGACGACTGTGGTTACCGTGTACGGCGGGACACGGCGGAGGGGACGAGCATGCGGGAAGCAACGGGGCGGGAACCCGGCCGGACGCGCGGCGGGCGGGTGTGGAAGCTCGCCGGGCTGGCCGCCGTCGCCGGGCTGGCCTGGGCGGCGCGGGACGTACCGGCGCAACTCGGCGGCCGGCTCACCGGCACCCGGGCGGAACGGGCGGCCCGGTCACCGCGCTTTCGCGACGGCACGTTCCACAATCCGGCCGGCGCCAGCGCCACCATGGTCGCCGACCCGGGCCGCAACCTGCTCCGTGAGCTGATCTTCGGCAAGCAGAAGCGGCGACCGGGCAGCCCGGTGCCGCTGCTGCGTCCGGGTGCCGCGCCCGCCGCCGCCGACCCGGCCCGCGAACTGAACGTCATCTGGTACGGCCACGCCTCCACGCTCGTCGAGATCGAGGGACACCGGGTGCTGCTCGACCCGGTGTGGAGCGACAGGTGCTCCCCGTCCGGGCTGGTCGGCCCGCGGCGCATCCACGAGCCGCCGGTCCGCCTGACCGACCTGCCCCCGCTGGACGCCGTGCTGATCTCGCACGACCACTACGACCACCTGGACATGGAGACCGTCCGCCGGCTGGCCGATCTCCAGTCCGCGCCGTTCGTGGTGCCGCTGGGCGTCGGCGCCCACCTGGCCCGCTGGGGCGTACCCGAGCACCGCATCGTCGAGCTGGACTGGTCGGAGAGCCACCGGGTCGGCGGCCTGACGCTCACCGCCACCGCCGCGCAGCACTTCTCCGGGCGCGGCCTGCGCCGCGACGGCACGCTCTGGAGCTCCTGGACGATCACCGGCGCGCACCGGAAGGTCTTCTACACCGGCGACTCCGGCTACTTCGATGGGTACGCCGCGATCGGCGCCGAGCACGGCCCGTTCGACCTGACGCTCATGCAGATCGGCGCGTACGACAGGGCCTGGCCGCACATCCACATGTTCCCGGAGGAGGCGGTCGCCGCCCACCTCGACGTGCGCGGCGGGCTGCTGGTGCCGGTGCACTGGGGCACGTTCAACCTGGCCCTGCACGACTGGTCCGAGCCGGTGGACCGGCTCTGGGCCGAGGCGAAGGCGCGCGACGTCCGGCTGGCAGTGCCGCGTCCCGGTGAGCGGGTGGTGGTGGACGAGCCGCCGGCGGTGGACGGGTGGTGGCAGGCGGTCGCCTGAGACGCGCCGAAAAAACCGGACAAGGCATTCTTCTGCGCATATTTGCGTACTCTGTTCGCTGACGAGTCAGCGGCCGGAGGACAGCATGCAGGTTCGCCTCTCCCCAGGCGTGGAAGATCTCCGTACACCCACCCCGCCGGCGAGCGGCGCCGCGGCCGTCAAGCGGGGTGTCGACGTCGTCGTGTCGGCCACGGCCCTGCTGGTGGCGGCGCCGGTCCTCGCCGTGGTCGCGGTCGCGGTGCTGCTCGGGATGGGCCGTCCGATCATCTTCCGGCAGCGGCGGATCGGCCGGCACGGCCGGGAGTTCACCATCCTGAAGTTCCGGTCGATGGCGGGCGGGGGCGACGGCTTCTCCCCCGGCGACGACCAGGCGCGGCTGACGCCCCTGGGGCGGTGGCTGCGGGCCACGAGCCTGGACGAGCTGCCCAGCCTCTGGAACATCCTGCGCGGTGACATGAGCCTCGTCGGCCCGCGCCCGTTCCCCACCAGCTACCGCGACCTCTACACACCGCGGGAGTTCCGCCGGCACGACGTCCGGCCCGGCCTCACCGGGCTCGCGCAGGTGAACGGCCGCAACGCGCTGGGCTGGGCGGAGCGTTTCGCCTACGACCTGCACTACGTGGAGCACTGGAGCCTGCGGCTGGACGCCCGCATCCTGGCGCGGACCGCGGTCGCCGTGCTCCGCCGGCAGGGCATCAGCGCGCCCGGCGCCGCCACCGCACACGAGTTCCGCGGCACCGCCTCGGAGCAGGCCGTGGCGGCGACCGCGGGAAGCGGATCCCGGTGAGCCTCGACCTCGTCGTCGTCGGGTGCGGCGGCCACGGCCGGGAGATCGCCCAGATCGTGGCGGCGGTGAACGAGTCCGCGGCCCGGCCACCCTGGCGGCTGGCCGGCTTCGTCGACGACGACCCGTCCGAGTCGAACCGTAAACGCGCCGAGGCGTGCGGCGCCCCGTTCCTCGGGACCCTGGCGGCGATCGGTCAGCTACCGCCGGAGACCCACGTCGTCATCGGGGTGGGCGACCCACGGGTCCGGCAGAAGGTGGCCGCCCGGATCGACACGTACCGCAGGCCGGCGGCGAGCCTCGTCCACCCGGACGCCACCGTCGGCCCGGACCTGGTGTCGGCCGAGGGCCTCGTGGTGTTCGCCGGTGGCCGGATCACCACGAACGTCACCGCCGGACGGCACCTGCACGTCAACCAGAACGCCACGCTCGCGCACGACTGCGTGGTCGGCGACTACGTCTCCCTGCATCCGCTCGCGGCCGTGTCGGGCGACTGCCACCTGGGCACCGCCGCGCTGATCGGCGCGGGCGCCGTGGTGCTCCAGGGCCTGCGCGTCGGCACCGGCGCTACGGTCGGCGCCGGCGCGTGCGTGGTGCGCGACGTGCCGCCGCAGACAGTGGTCAAGGGCGTGCCGGCGCGCTGAGCCGTCCTCAGAGCACGAAGGCGTCCGTCCACAGCGCGCCCGAGCGGCCCGACAACGCGTCCAGCATCGCCACCGCCTGACCGTCGGTGAGCTGCGCGACGAAGTCGATGATGGCCCGGCCCCGGGCCCGGCCGATCCGGTCCGGGGTACGCGGGTGCAGCTCCGCCTCGGCCAGCTCCACCAGGTCGTGCAGCCGGCGCGGCAGCCGGGACTCCTCGTCCGGGTCCAGCAGCCACTCCCAGAGCGCCTCCACCAGCGTGCCCAGCAGCCGGGCCTGGCCGCGCTGGTGCAGGGCCAGGTCCGGGCGGGCCAGCACGAACCGGTGGTGCACGAACTTGAGCACCTGCACCTCGTGCCACTGCGCCTTCGCCAGCAGCACGTAGCCGGAGCGGACGTCCGGGTCCGGTGTCACGGTGATGGCGTCCACGAAGCGGGTGGACCAGCGGGCGGAGAACCGGGCGACGTACTGCTCCGCCTCGATCGAGCCGTCGAACGGCAGCGCCAGCAGCCCTTCCACCAGTTCCTCGCGCACATGCTCGACCGCGTCGGCGAACGCCTCGTCGTCGGCGATCCAGCCGTCCTTGCGGTGCAGTTGCCGGCGCAGCCGCTCGATCGCCGCGCCCGGCCGCCGGCCCGCCGCCTCCAGCGCCGAAGCGGTGATCGACCGCAGGTGCCCGCACTCGCGCTGCCAGGCCATCAGCTCGGCCGCCACGGTGCCCTGCTGCAGCACCCCGACGCGGTAGAAGTCCTCCACGTCGTGGATCGCGTACGCGATGTCGTCGGCGGTGTCCATCACCGACGCCTCGGGGGTCTGCTGCCAGTCCGGGATCCGCCCGGCGAACGGCTCCCGCGCCTGGCGCAGGTCGTCCAGCTCGGTGCGGTACGCGCCGAACTTCACCGAGCCGCTCTCCGGGTCCTCCGGCGGGGCCGCCGCGCCCCGGGGCGCCGGTTCGAGGTGGCGCGGGTGCGGGTCGGGATGGTCCAGCCGGGTCCACGGGTACTTCAGCATCGCGGCCCGGACCGCGGCGGTCAGATCCAGTCCGGTGGTCGCCGCGCCACGGATCTCGGTGCTGGTGACGATCCGGTACGACTGGGCGTTGCCCTCGAATCCGTCGGCCAGCCCGAGCCGCTGCCGGGCCAGCCGGTCGAGCACCCGCTCCCCCAGGTGCCCGAACGGCGGGTGCCCGAGGTCGTGCGCGAGCGCGGCGGCCTCCACCACCTCCGGGTCGCAGCCGCCGAGCTTGTCCAGCAGGGCCCGGTGCGCCGGATCGGCGGTCAGCCGCTCGGCGATCGCGCGGGCCACCTGGGCCACCTTCAGGCTGTGGGTCAGCCGGTTGTGTACGAGCAGCCCCGATCCGCCCGGGCTGATCACCTGGGTCACGCCGCCCAGCCGGGCGAAGAACGGCGACCCGACGATCCGGTCCCGGTCGGCCCGGAACGGGCCGGCGGCCAGGTCGCCGAGCGCCCGGGCGCTGCCTCCGAAGAGCCGCCGGGCCCGCGGATCCGCAGGTACCTCCATGATCGCCACGCTAGCGCAGCCGTACCGGACGGCGGGCCGCGACCTGTGCCTAGGCCAGCGGGGGCGCGTCCCCCAGCACCAGACCGGGTGCCGCCGGCAGCCAGTAGCCGAGGTAGGTGCCGGCGGTGACCTGGTAGCTCAGGCGCCCGTTCACCCAGGCGCTGGCGCTGAGGAACGCGCCCGAGGCGCGCGGGAAGGTGACGGTCTTGGACCCGACGACCTGCCACCTGCTGTCGTACGCGTAGCCGGTGTAGGTGCCGGGCTCGACGGTCAGCAGCCGGGTGGGCGCGTACGTGTGCTCGACGAACTTCCCGGCGAGCCACCGGTTCTGCGCGTCCTCCGCCACGAACATGCCGGCGAACACCCCGTTCGCCATGCGGTAGTGCACGCCCCGGCCGGTCACCCGGACGCGCTGGTCGGCGGTGGCGGTGGAGAACCGGATCAGGTTGATCGACTTCTGCGCGACGACCCGGCCGGCGGCGTCGAACTGGTAGGCGACGTGGGAGCCGGGACCGAACCACACGATGCCGTCGACAGGCGGGTACGGGTAGTCGGCGCGCAGCACGTCGGCGTACGCGGCGAACACGCCGGCGTGGGTGAGCTGGTGCAGCGCGAGCATCTGCTGGGTGTGCACCTGGTGGTAGCTCGGGTAGGACCGGGCGCAGCCGACCGAATAGCGGCTGGCCCACTGCGGGACGCGCAGCGTGGCCGGCACGTAGCGCCGCACCGTCGTGGCCGTCCCGTCCATCAGGCTCACCGCCCGGCTGTCCCGGGTGATCCGCCAGTAGTCGTACACGCCGTAGAACGCGTAGATCATGCCGTTGAGGACCCGTTCCCCGCGCACACCCGGGCTGTCCGGATACTCCTCCAGCCACAGGTAGCCGTCCGTGTCGGTCCAACTCACCCAGGGCACCCCGAGCTGTGGTCCGAGGGTGAGGCTGAGGAACGTACGGTCCGCCGCCGTACGCCAGGTGGCGTCGCCGGTCACCTCGTACAGCCGGACGAACAGGCTGAGCAGTTCCCCCTGTGCCATCGCGCTGTACCAGGGCGCCTGGAGCACCAGCCCGGTGCACCGGGGCAGGTCGAAGGGGTACGAGTACCACCACGCGCCGCGGGACTCCACCTTGCGGTCCAGGTTCCGCCGCGCCTGCGCGATCGCCCGGTCGAGGAAGAACCGGTCGCCCGTGACCTGGTAGGCGTTGAGGTTGTCCAGTCCCCAGTCGGCCTGGACCACCGGGTGGTCGTACAGCGCACCCTGCCAAGTGAAGAGCCGTACCCCGGAGGCGTCGTGCGCCAGCGGGTCGGTCCGCGGGACTGTCATCTGTCGCGAGGTCGGTGAGACCGAGCCGGGCAGCAGGCGCGGCAGGTAGCCGTCCCGGGCGTACGCGGTGAGCGTCGCGCTCCGCCCGGAGAGTGCGGTGGCGGCCGCCGCGCCGGTCACCGGCGTCCCCGTCAGGCCGACGGCGAGCACCGCCGCCACCCACGCGCGCCAGGCCAGCCGGATCCTCATGGGACCTCCAAGGTCGGGAGTGTCCTCCCATCCCAGCAACCGCATGTCGCTTTTGCCAGCCTCCTTTCATCATGCGTGGAATAGACGCACATAACATGAGTATTCGTGACTGTTACCGACCCTCCGGCGAGGCGGGCGGGCGCGCACGCCGGTCGCGGGCCGGGACGGCAGAATGCACGGGAACCCACCCGAGAAGGCGGATCAGATCGTGACCCAGTCAGTGCACCAGCGCATCGCCGAGGAACTCGGCGTCGCCGAACGGCAGGTGCGGGCGGCAGTCGAGCTGCTCGACGGCGGCGCCACAGTGCCGTTCATCGCCCGCTACCGCAAGGAGGCCACCGGCCTGCTCGACGACGCGCAGCTGCGCACGCTGGAGGAGCGGCTGCGCTACCTGCGCGAGCTGGACGAGCGGCGCGCGGCGGTGCTGGAGTCGATCCGGAGCCAGGGCAAGCTCGACGAGGCGCTGGAGGCGCAGATCCTCGCCGCCGACTCCAAGTCCCGCCTGGAAGACATCTACCTGCCCTACAAGCCGAAGCGGCGCACCCGCGCGCAGATCGCCCGCGAGGCCGGGCTGGAGCCGCTCGCGGACACGCTCCTGGCCGACCCGGCGCAGGACCCGAAGACGGTCGCCGCCGGGTTCGCCGACCCGGACAGGGGCGTCGCGGACGTCGCGGCCGCCCTGGACGGGGCGCGGGCCATCCTGATCGAGCGCTTCGCCGAGGACGCCGACCTGATCGGCACGCTGCGCGAGCAGATGTGGTCGCGGGGCCGGCTGGTCTCCCGGGTACGCGACGGCCAGGAGACCGCGGGCGCGAAGTTCGCCGACTACTTCGACTTCGCCGAGCCGTACCCGAAGCTGCCCTCGCACCGCATCCTCGCCATGTTCCGGGGCGAGAAGGAGGGCGTGCTGGAGCTGACCATGGACCCGGAGGCCGAGGGCGACGCCGACGCGGCGACCGGACCGAGCCGCTACGAGGCCGCCGTGGCCGGACGCTTCGGCATCAGCGACCAGGGACGGCCCGCCGACAAGTGGCTGGCCGACACGGTGCGCTGGGCCTGGCGTACCCGGATCCTCATCCACCTCGGCGCGGACCTGCGGATGCGGCTGTGGCAGGTGGCCGAGGAGGAGGCCGTGCGGGTCTTCGCCACCAACCTGCGTGACCTGCTGCTGGCCGCACCGGCCGGGGCGCGGGCGACGATGGGCCTCGACCCGGGCCTGCGTACCGGGGTGAAGGTCGCGGTGGTCGACGCCACCGGCAAGGTGGTCGCCACCGACACGATCTACCCGCACGAGCCACGCCGGCAGTGGGACGCCTCGCTGCACACGCTCGCCACGCTCGCCGCCGCGCACGGCGTCGAGCTGATCGCGATCGGCAACGGCACCGCCAGCCGGGAGACCGACAAGCTCGCCGGTGACCTGATCAAGCGGCACCCGGAGCTGAAGCTGACCAAGGTGGTGGTCTCCGAGGCCGGCGCGTCGGTCTACTCCGCCTCCGCGTACGCCTCGCAGGAGCTGCCCGGCCTGGACGTCTCGCTGCGCGGCGCGGTGTCGATCGCCCGCCGCCTCCAGGACCCGCTGGCCGAGCTGGTAAAGATCGACCCGCGGTCGATCGGGGTAGGGCAGTACCAGCACGACCTGTCCGAGGTGAAGCTGTCCCGCTCGCTCGACGCGGTGGTCGAGGACTGCGTCAACGCGGTCGGCGTGGACGTCAACACCGCCTCCGCGCCGCTGCTCACCCGGGTCTCCGGCATCGGCGCCGGGCTGGCCGAGAACATCGTGCTGCACCGCGACGCCAACGGGCCGTTCCGCACCCGCGCCGAGCTGAAGAAGGTGCCGCGGCTCGGGCCGAAGGCGTTCGAGCAGTGCGCCGGCTTCCTGCGCATCCCCGGCGGCGACGACCCGCTCGACTCCTCCAGCGTGCACCCGGAGGCGTACCCGGTGGTGCGCCGCATCCTCTCCTCCACCGGGCAGGACCTGCGCGGTCTGATCGGGAAGTCGGCCATCCTGCGCGGCCTGCGCGCGACCGACTTCGTCGACGAGACGTTCGGCCTGCCCACCGTCACCGACATCCTGGCCGAGCTGGAGAAGCCCGGCCGTGACCCGCGCCCGGAGTTCCGCACCGCGACGTTCGTCGAGGGCGTGGAGAGGATCGGCGACCTGACGCCGGGCATGGTGCTGGAGGGCGTGGTGACGAACGTGGCCGCGTTCGGCGCGTTCGTCGACGTGGGCGTGCACCAGGACGGCCTGGTGCACGTCTCGGCCATGTCGCACACCTTCGTGAAGGATCCGCGCGACGTGGTGAAGTCCGGCGACGTGGTCAAGGTCCGGGTACTCGACGTGGACGTGCCCCGCAAGCGGATCTCGCTGACGCTGCGGCTGGACGACGAGGCGCCGGCCGGCGGTGGTCGCCCGGCGGGCGGCGACGGACGGCGGGACCGGGGCGGGCAGGGCGGCGCCGCTCCGCGGGCCGGCGGCCAGGGTCGCGGCCAGGGCCGGGGCGGGCAGGGCGGCGGTGGCCAGCGGGGTGACCGGGGCGCGTCGCGCGGCGGCCAGCAGCAGCGGCCGGGGCGCGGTGGCGGCGGTTCCGCCCCGCTCAACGACGCCATGGCCGAGGCGCTGCGCCGCGCCGGGCTGGCCTGATCTCCCGGGGTGCGCTGCCGAGCTGACGACTCAGCTCGGCAGCGCGCCGTGCGCGCGGCGCGCGTACCCTCGCGGTCGTGGGTGGCGAGGACGACGAGCGGTGGCGGGAACGACGACGCCACGCGGTGCGGGCGCACGCGGAGGCCGCTGATCGGGAACGCGCCGCGGAGCAGGCGGAGGCCGCGGAGCTGGTGGCCCGGTTCGCCGCCGAGGCGCTGCGGCGCGGGCTGCGCACCGACCGGCTGACCGCGACCGGCCACGACGGGCGCGGGCGTTACCGCACACGACTGACCGGGTGGTACGTGGACCGGGCGCACAGCCGCGCGGTGGACACCGACGGGTGCTTCTACCTGCTCACCGTGACGCCCGGTCTGCGCGCGCGGCTGTTCGGGGCCGACCCGCGGCCCAGCGCACCGCCGCTGGTGGTCGGCCGGGGCGGTCGCGACGGCGAGTCGGTGCCGCTGGCGGCGCTGCTCAGCCGGCGTCTCGACGCGGGCGACGACTGGCGCTGAGGGCGGCGGCCGGCCGCTGATCGGCCCGCTGCCGCGGCACCGGACGCGCGGCGCGCCGGGCGACGTGCCGCCACCAGCACAGCTGCACCACGAGCGTGAGCAGCCCGGCGAGCACGATCGCGGCCAGGTTGATCACCAGTTGGAGGGCCGAGCCGGCCGCCTCGTGCCACACGCCGTACGCGGACGCCACGGCCACGTTCGCCGCCGCCGGCACGGTGGTCACCGAGATCAGCACGCCCACGAGCGAGCCGGACTTCTTCGACGTCAGCGACAGCATGCCGGCGATGCCGGCGAGCAGGCCCACCACCCAGGACAACGCGTCCGGGCGCCAGATGAAGTCGGTCATCGGCCGCTCGGCCAGCAGCATGTCCCGGCCGACCAGGCCCGCTGCGGTGAGCGCCCAGGTGCTCAGCACTGTCGCCGCCATGGCGACCAGGAAGCCGACGGTCAGGGCCTGCACCGAGCGGCCTGCCACGCGCGGCTGCCGGCGCAGCAGCGCCACGCAGAGCGCGGCGAGCGGACCGAACTCGGGGCCGACCACCATCGCGCCGACGATCAGGATCGGCTGGTCCAGCAGCACGCCGATGCCGGCGATCATGGTGGCCACCACGATCAGGGCGAGGAACGTGCCGGTGAGCACCGTCTGCTCGCCGGTCTTCGCGGCGATCTCGTCCCAGACCACGGCGTCCTCGCCGTGCCCCGGCGCCTCCTCGGCGGCCCGGTCGGCCGCCTCGGACAGCGTCAGCTCCACGTCGTCGGCCGCGATCGCCCCGTGCGCCTCGACACCCAGTTCCTGGAGCCGGCTCAGCACGCCGTCGGCGCTCTCCCGGACGACGTCGCAGGTGACGTAGTCACCGGCGGGCTGGCGGGCGGCCCCGGGCAGCACCACGAGGTGCGTGACGCCGGGATCGGCGGCCAGCAGGTCCACGACCGCCGACGACTGGTCACTCGGCGCGATCACCCTCAGGTGCAGCACTCGGGGCTCCTGGCTCGTCGATTCCTGTGCGGGGCCGCCGAACTCTACTCGGTCGCGGCCCGATCGTGTGCTTTTCGGCACGAACCCGGCGTACGCCATCACCCCTCGGCAGGTCGTCCGTTTTACCGTCCGTGACCCTTCGATGCCACGACTGTGATCCCACTGCGGGGACGGAGGCTCGATGACCGGCCGAATCTACCTGTCGCCGCCCGATGTCGGGCCCCTGGAGGAGTCCTACGTGCTCCGCGCGATCCGCTCGGGCTGGGTCGCGCCGCTCGGCCCCGAGGTGGAGGCGTTCGAGCGGGAGGTCGCGCAGCGAGTCGGGGCGGCTCACGCGCTGGCCCTGAACTCCGGTACGTCCGCGCTGCACCTGGCCCTGCTCGCCCTGGGGGCCGGGCCGGGAAGCGTGGTGGCGGCACCGACCATGACCTTCGCGGCGACCGCGAACGCCGCCGTCTACACCGGCGCCGAACCGGTCTTCGTCGACTGCGACCCGGCGACCGGCAACATGGACGTGACAGCGCTCGCCGAGATGCTCGACCGGCTGGGCCGGTCCGGCGAGAAGGTCGCCGCGGTGCTGATCGCGGACATGTTCGGCACCTGCGCCGACTACGACGAACTGCTGCCGGTGTGCGAGGCGGCGGGAGTGCCGGTCGTCGAGGACGCCGCGCAGGCGCTGGGCGCGACCTACCGCGGGCGTCCGGCCGCCTCCTTCGGGCGGCTCAACGCGCTGTCCTTCAACGGAAACAAGATCATCACAACCTCCGGCGGAGGGATGCTGCTCTCCGACGACGAGGCGTTGCTCGCCCGCTGCCGACACCTGGCGACCCAGGCACGCGAACCCGTGCCGCACTACGAACACGTCGACGTGGGTTACAACTACCGGCTCAGCAACCTGCTCGCCGCCCTGGGGCGGGCACAGCTGCACCGGCTGGACGGGATGATGCGGCGCCGCCGGCTGCTCCGCGAGCGCTACGCCAAGCTGTTCTCCGGCGTTCCCGGCGTCCGGCTGCTCGGCGACGGGGACGAGGGCTCGAACTGCTGGCTGACCAGCATCGTGGTCGACCCCGAGCGGACCGGCTGGCCGGCGGCGGACCTCGGGGCGCACCTGGCCGCGCGCGACATCGAGACCCGGCACGTGTGGAAGCCGATGCACCGGCAGCCGGTCTTCGCCGGGTGCCGGTCGGTCGTCACGGGCGCCGCGGACCGGCTGTTCGCCCAGGGTCTCACCCTGCCCAGCGGTTCCGCACTGGACGACGACCGGGCGGCGCGGGTCATCGGTGCCGTCGAGCAGTTCCTGGACGCCCGGTGACGGCCGGCGCGGGCGCGCGTCCGCTGCGGATCGTCGTCCTGCTGAAGACGGACCAGGGCGGGCTCTGGGTCCTCCCCCAGGTCGAGGAACTGCGCCGCCGCGGGCACCAGGTCGTCGCGGTCCTGCCGCGCGCCACCGGACGCCTGACCGGCGAACTCCGGCAGCGAGGCGTCGAGGTGCACGACTCGCCGTTCGACTTCCGCTTCCGGCCGCGCCCGTCGACGCTGCGGGACCTGTGGCGGCTCCGCCGCCTGATCAGCCGGCTCCGCCCGGACGTCCTCAAGTACCACCTGTACGCGTCCGCGCTCGCCGCCCGCTTCGCGAGCCTGCGCCTGCCGCTGCGTCGCGTCCACATGGTGGCCGGGCCGCTCTACCTGGAGTCTCCGCTGATCAAGGTCGTCGAGCGGGCGTTGTGGCGGCTCGACCACGTCACCATCTGCGGCACCGGCCACACCTCCGGTCTCTACGGCGCGCTCGGGTGTCCCGCGCCCCGGCGCCCGGTCGTCACCTACGGCGCCAGGGCCGCGCACTTCGCCGAACTCGAGGGCGCGGCCGGCCGGCGAGAGGTGCGCGCCAAGGCGCGCGCCGAACTCGGCATCGAGGAGGACGCTTTCGTCGTCATCATGGTCGCCTACGTCTATCCGCCGCGCCGACTGGTCCACCAGGGCCGCGGCATCAAGGGCCACGACGTGCTGCTGGCGGCCTGGCGGGAGTTCCGCGCCGACCACCCGGACGCCCGGCTGCTCCTGGTGGGCGCCGGCTTCTCCCCGGCCGGAGAGACACACCGGCGCGAGCTGATCCGGCGCTTCGAGGTCGACCGGGATCCGAGCGTGACGTGGTTGACGTCGGTGTCGGACGTGCGGGACTGCTACCGCGCCGCCGACCTGAGCGTCAGTCCCTCCCTCTCCGAGGGGCACGGCGCGGCCTGCGAGGCGGGAGCCTCCGGGGTGCCCAGCGTCGTCAGCGACGCGGGCGGCCTGCCCGAGACCGTCGACGAGACGACCGGGTGGGTGGTGCCGCGCAACGACGTGCCGACGCTGGTCGCCGCGCTGCGCAACGCCCATCGGGAGTTCACCGACGGCCGGCTCCGTCTGCGCGGTGAGCGGGCCCAGCAGTTCGCCCTGCGGCACTTCGACGACACGGTGGCCGCCGCCGCCGTGGCCGACGTGGTGGAGGCCACCTGCCGGACCGGCGGGAGATCCTGATGCGGGTCGTGGTGACGTCGGAGTCGCGCTTCAGCCGGACTCCGGACGGTGCGGTGTGGGTGGAGGCCGGCCCCGACCACACGATCTGGCGGCGGTACCTGGTCGCCTTCGACCGCGTCCGCGTCGCCGCCCGGGTCCGGGACGTCGCGCAGCGGCCGGCGGCCGCCTCCCGGGTCGACGGAGACGGCGTCGAGGTCTGGGCGCTGCCGTACTACGTCGGGCCACGGGGCTACCTGCTCGGGCGGCGGACGCTCGCCGAAGCGGTGACCGCCGCCGCGGAGCCTCGGGACGCCGTGGTGCTCCGGGTGCCGTCGCCGATCGGCGCGCTTCTGGCCCGGGCGCGCAGCCGGGCCCGCCTCCCGTACGCGCTCGAGGTGATCGGCGATCCGTACGACGTGCTCGCCCCGGGGGTCGTCCGGCATCCGCTGCGGCCCGTGCTGCGGACGCTGTCCACCCGCACGCTGCGCAGGCAGTGCCGGGAAGCCGCCGCGGTGGCGTACGAGACGGAACGGCGCCTGCAACTGCGGTACCCGACGCTGCCGACCACGCCGACGGCGGGCATCTCCAGCGTCGATCTGCCACCCGCGGCGTTCGTCCCGCACGCCCGGCCGCTCCGGCAACCGCCGGCGGTGCCGACGCTGGTGTCGGTCGGCTCGCTCGAACAGCTCTACAAGGGCATCGACACGCTCATCTCGGCGCTGGCGCTGATGCCCGCCGACGGGCCGCGGGCCCGGCTCGTGCACGTCGGCGTGGGTGCCTACCGGCCCCACCTGGAGCAGTTGGCCGCCCGGTCGGGCGTGGCCGGCCGGGTGAGCTTCACCGGCCCTCTCCCCGACGCCGAGGCGGTCCGCCGGACGCTGGACTCGGCGGACCTGTTCGTGATGCCGTCGCGCACCGAAGGTCTGCCCCGGGCGCTCATCGAGGCGATGGCCAGGGCGCTCCCGGCCGTGGGTTCGACCGCCGGCGGCATCCCGGAGCTGCTCGAACCGGACTGCCTGGTGCCGCCCGACGACCCGGCCGCCCTCGCCGCCACCGTCACCGCGATGCTCGCCGCCCCGGACCGGCTGGCGGCGGCCTCGGCCCGCAACCTCGGCCGGGCCCGTGACTTCTCCGCCGAAACGCTCGACGCCCGCCGGGCGTGGTTCTACCGGACCGTCGCCGAGGTCGCCGCCGGCCGGCCGGACCGGCGGTCACCGGTCGCCCTGCGGTCCGGACGCTGACGTACGGCGCCGGCGCACCTCCGAGGTGCGCCGGCGCCCTGCGGCCGGGACCGCTCAGTGCACGGGGTGTCCCGGACGCACGTCCCCTCGGGTCACGCCTCGGAGGATGTCGAGGTAGCGGCCGAGCTGGTCCTCCCGGAACAGTCCGTCGAGCGCGGTCGCCGGCACCGCCGGCACCCGTCCGGTCCGGTCCTTCACGGCCAGCCACTCCCGCAACCGGGCCGCGATCGCGGCCGGATCGTTCGCCACGACACCCGCGCCGCGATCACGCAGCAGGCGTGCGGCCACGCCGTCCGCGAAGCCGAGCAGGAGGACGGGACGGCGGGCCTGGAGGTAGTCGAAGATCTTGCCGGTCATCGTGCCGGCGTCCCGGGGGTCGTTCCACATGAGCAGCACGAGCGCGTCCGCGTCCGCCTGGATCCGCCACGACTTCTCCGGCGAGACCTGGCCGAGAAGGGTGACGGAGTCGGTCACGCCGGCTCGTTCGGCGGCGGCGCGGACGATGCCGTGGTCCTCCCCCGCGAAGATCACATGCACCTTCGCGGCGTCCGGCCCGAGCAGGGCGATCGCGTCGAGGAGAGGACCGGGGTCACGCTTGCCCGGATAGATGTAACCGGTGTGCGCGAGCGTGAGTGTGCCGGACGGCACCTCGACACCGGCCGGGGTCGCGGGTGCGGGCCGGCGGTCGATGCCGTTCATGACCACGTGCGTCCGGACCCCGAACGTGCGGCGGATCGTCTCGGCCAGCGGCTCCGAGATCGTCACGCACGCCGCCACGGTACGCAGCACCCGGCGTTCCAGCCGCTCGTCGACAGCCCGGCGCAGCGGCGTCCGTACCCAGTGGTCGTTGCCGACGGACCACAGATCCCGGTAGTCGGCGACCCAGGGCACCCGGAACCGCCGGGCGAGCGTCGCGGCCACGACGAACCCGGAGAAGGGCGGGCCGGACACGAGGATGACGTCCGGGCGCCAGCCCGCCGCGAACCTGTCGAACTCGCGCACCGGCGGCCGGATCCAGTTGAGCTGTGGGTCCGGCAGCAACAGCTCCATGCCGGCCCTGACCAGCAGCCGTCGGGCACCCGCGCGGGTCCGGCCGAGGCGGGAACGCACGGGTGCCGGGCCGCCCGCCGCCGAGCCGTGCCCGCTGCCGCCGGGCCGGGGAAGACGCGGTGCCGGTGCGATCCGGATCAGCCGGTCCTCGGGCACCGGGACGGGAGCTCCGCCCTGGTCCGCGCCGACGGCGGTGAGTACCCGGACGTCCCACCCCTGTCGCGCCGCGTACGCCGCGAGGGCGGCGGGCCGGCGGGCACCGACGGTCTCCGCCGGCGGGAAGTGGTACGAGACGATGAGCAGGCGCGGAGCCGGCTCCGGGTGCGGGTCGTTCGTCATAGCGGGGTCAACCATTCCTTCCGGTACACGGACATGACGACGAGGAGCCTCAGCTCTGTGGGACGAGTCGCGGCGCGGGACGAGGACGGCCGTGTTCGCGTCCGGCCGCCGTCACGACGCGCAGCGACATCAGCCACCCGACCCCGTACGCCAGCGCGCCGGACACCCCGAACGCCCACACCGCGGTCAGCGGTGACCCGCCGGCCAGCGCCACCACCGAGACGGCACCGGCCACCACCACGACCCGGCCCGCGTCCCAGACGAGCTGGAGAGCCTGGCGTTCGTACACGACGAGCGTCTGCGACAGCGGCGAGACGACGAGCTGAGCCGCCATGAAGACGGCCAGGGCCTGGGCGTAGACGCCGCTGCTGTGCCACTGCGCGCCGAAGACCAGGCTGAAGGCCGTGGGCGCGGCGACCACGACGAGGAGCGCGCCGGGACCCGCGATCAGAGCCAGCTTCCGGCTGGCGCCCAGGAAGACGCGCCGGCCGCCCCGCGGCTGCTCCCGCGCGATCCGCGCGATCTCCCCCAGGTAGACCTGCGCCACCGCGGACGCCACGAGCGCGGCGGGCATGGCGATCATCCGCTGGGTCAGCCCCAGCCAGCCGGCCACCGCCGAGCCGTACCAGTAGGCGATGAGCAGCACCGGCAACTGCATGCCGAGAATGTTGAGCAGGCCGGACGGAGCCAGCAGGAAGGGAAACCGCCGGTAGCGGCGCGCCACCGCCAGCAGGCGGGGCCGCCGCCGAGGCGTCCGGGCGGTCGCGTCGCGTCCCCCGGCGCCCCGGAGCAGGACCGCGGCGGCCGCGACCTGACCGAACCCGAAGCCGAGCGCCAGGCCACCGGGACGAAGCCCCGCCACCCCCGCCCCGACCTGGGTGACCACGACCGCCAGGGACTGCAGGAGGTTGCGCCGGCCGATCACGCCGTACCGACGATGCCGCACCGCGAACTGGTTGAGCACCAAAACGACACCCATCGCCGCGGCGGAGGGCGGCACCACCCAGAGCCAGTGGACCAGTTCGGGCTGACCGAACCAGGCGGCCACCCGGTCTCCCACCAGCAGGACCACGACCGATCCCAGGAGCGCCGTACCCGCGGCCGCGGCGAGACCGAGCCGCACCAGCGCCCGTGCGTCCGCCTCCCGTTCCGGCAGCGGAACCGCCATCTCGAACCGGAGCGCGGCCACCGTGCCCGCGATCACCACCAGTGCGGCGACCACCGCGAGGACGCCGAAATCGACAGGGCGGTAGAGCCTCGCCAGCAACGGCGCCGCGGCCAGCGCCAGCAGTTGACCGCCGGCCGATCCGGCGGCGATGCCCACCACTCCGCGCCGCCCGCTCGACATGGCGAGCCGCCTGGCACGCCACCTCACCCAGGGACACCCGGCCGGTCGGCCGGCCGCGTCCGCCCGCCGCGGACCGGCATACCGGTGCGCAGCGTCGCACCGGCCATCACGAGCACACCGAGAGCCAGTGCGGCGAAGAGCGGACGGCCCGCGTTCACGTCACCGGAGGTCGACACCGCCACCACGTTGAACGCCAGCACCGCCAGGACGAACCCGGCGACCGGGTCACGCCGGGTCGCGCGCCAGAGCCCCGCGGCCACGACGAGAGTGGCCAGGATGAAGGCCCCGCCCACCAGCCAGCCCGCTTCGGCCGGCAGCTCCAGCCAGAGGTTGTGCGGGTAGTTGTGCACCAACATGCCGGAGTAGTCGGACCAGTTGCCGTAACCGACCCCGCCCGGATGCTCGGCGATCATCGGCACGCTGACGTCACGCATCTCCGCCCGAGCGGTGCCGACCATCTCCTCGCTCGGGTCGACCAGGAGCGCGTACACCCGGGGCGGCAGCAGCGACGGCATGGCGATGACGGCCAGCACCAGGGCACCCATCAGGCCCAGACCGACCCACTCGCGCCGGCCCCGCCGCAGCTTGAGGCGGAACCCGGCCAGCACCAGGACGAAGAGGGCGACCACGGTGGCCAGGAGCGGTCCCCGGGAGCCGGTCGCGAACAGAGCGAGGCCGAGCAGCACCGCCAGGCCCGCCGCCCACCAGGCCGCCACCCGCTTCTGCAGGTAGAGCCAGGTGAGAGCGACGAGCGCACCCCCGATGGCCCGGGCCAGCCAGATCGGGTTGGAGCCGAAGCCGTCGGCCCGCCCGTCCTGCGGATCGCCGGTGAGCGTGGCGATCGCGAGCACCACCCCGGACAGCACGAACACGGCGGCGAACATCTCCACGTCACGTCGTCCGCGCAGCACCGCGATCGCCAGCGTGGCGAACATCGTCAACGTCAGGAGCAGCAGGAACTTCTGCCGGCCGTAGTCGGTCTCCGGGGGGTGCAGGAAGCCCGGCAACGCGAGGACACCGAAGACCACCAGAACCCAGAAGATCACCGTGCGGGCCCGGGAGGACGGACGGAGGATCTCGTGCAGGAGCAACGGCACCGCGAGCACGACCGCGGCGATGAGGAAGCCGCGGCCGACCTCACGCGTGAACTGGTCGAAGTTGAGCAGCAGCACCACGGCGGTGGCGCGCAGCACCGCCGAGACGAGACCACCTGTTCGCCGTACCGGTGCCTCCGGCCGGGCGGGCCCGGCGGCGCCGCGAACCGTACCGATCGCCGACGACCGCCGGTTGTCCTGCATCACCATCACGTTCGAGCCTCCTGCGGCACCGAGCTGGGAACCCTCACACCGCCCGGTCGGAGCGGTAGCGCGCGAGGTTGGCCGGATCGAGGAACCACTCGACGGTCGCCTTGAGCCCCTCGTCGATGCTCGTGGCCGGCTGCCAGCCGGTCCGCGCCCGGAGCAGGCCGGCGTCGCCGAGCAGGCGCTCGACCTCGGACTCCGCGGGGCGGAGCCGGGACTCGGAGACCTCCACCTCCGGCTGGACGCCGAACATCGCGGCGATCTTGCGCACCAGGTCGCCGATCGAGGTCTCCCGGCCGGTCGCGGCCTGGAACACGCCGCCCACGACCGCCTCGTCGGGCGCGGTGCCGACGGCTCGGAAGGCCGCCACGGTGTCCGTCACGTAAAGCAGGTCGCGGGTGGTACGCAGCGCGCCGAGCCGGACCACCCCGCCGTCCTTGGCCAGCTGGCTGATGATGGTGGGGATGACCGCCCTGGTGGACTGACGCGGGCCGTACGTGTTGAACGGCCGGAGGGTGACCACCGGCAGGCCGAAACTGAGGTGGTAGCTCTCGGCCAGCTTGTCCGCACCGATCTTGGAGGCCGAGTACGGCGACTGCCCGCGCAGCCGGTGCTGCTCGGTCATCGGGACCGTGGTGGCCGTCCCGTACACCTCGCTGGTGGAGGTGACGACGACGCGGCCCACGCCGGCGGTCCGCGCGCTCTCCAGCACGTTGAGCGTGCCGGTGATGTTGGTGTCCACGTAGGACTGCGGTGCCAGGTACGAGTACGGGATGCCGCCCAGCGCGGCCAGGTGGTAGACGGTGGAGGCACCGTCGACCAGCCGCTGCACCATTCCCCGGTCGCGGATGTCCCCCGCCACGACCTCGACGCCCGCCAACTGGTCCGGATCGAAGGTGTCCAGCCAGCCGTGCGATCCGGCGCCGTTGTAGTGCACGAGGGCGCGTACCGGGTGGCCCGCGGCGACGAGGGCCTCGACCAGGTGGGACCCGATGAAGCCACCGGCTCCGGTCACCACCACCGGTCCGCCGGACGAGTGTGCCGTCATGGTTCGCTCCTCCTCTGCGCCGGTCCGGCGGTGACCGGTACCGGGTCGGTTCCACGAGCCGGTGCCGCCTGACTCCACAGCGCACCGACCGAGTCGTACAGGTCGTGTTCGGGGACCCACCCCAGGACCGAGGCGGCCCGGCCGACGTCGGCGCGCATCCAGCCGACCTCGGCGGACCGGGGGGACGGTGGGCGGTCCTCAAGGACGCGGACCGGCCGGCCGGCGACCGAGACCAGCAGGTGGACGGCGTCGCGCACCGGCACCGCCCGGCCGCTGCCCACGTTGAGGACACGAGCCCCGGGCGCGGTGACGGTCACGGCCCGCCGGACCGCGGCGGCCACATCCCGGACGTCGACGAAGTCCCGGTACGCCCCGAGCGGACCGGTGCGCAGGTCGTCGCCGGGCGCGAGGCGGGCCAGCAGCGCCGCCACCCGGCCGAGCAGTGTGGTGCCGGGCATGCCGGGGCCGACGGGGTTGAACACCCGGAGCACGACCGCGTCCACCCGGCCGGCGTCGGCCGCCAGCTCCATGAGCCGGGTCGCCGCCGCCTGGCTCACGCCGTAGGCGCTGACCGGGGCCGGGGGAAGGTCCTCGGTGGCCGCGGTGCCGAACGGCACCGGACCGTACTCGGCCGCGGAGCCGAGACGGACCAGCCGTGCGCCGGGTGCGGCGTCGGCGACCGCGTCCACCAGCTTGGCGGTCGCCGTCGTGTTCGCCCGGACGAGATCCTCGGCCGCGCCGCTGACCGCGCCCGCGCAGCTGACCACGGCGTCCGGCCCGGCCCGGCCGAGCAGCGCCCGCAGCGCCTCCGGCGTCGCGGTGACCAGGTCGCACTCGGCGCGCGACGGGCACACCACCTCGGCGGTGGTCGCCAGTTCCCGTCGTACGTGCGCGCCGATGAAGCCGGAGGCGCCGAAGAGGAGGACGCGCATCATGCCCCGGCCGGCGCGCCGGCGGGCAGGAGCACGTCCCGCAGCTCAGCGAAGCAGCGGTTGGCCTCGTCGTAGTCCTCGGGGCGGCCGATGTCCAGCCAGTAGCCGTCGAACTCGTAGCCGGCCGGTGGCTCGCCCCGGCCCAGCAGGTCCAGCACCAGCTGGTCGAACCCGAACGGCTGCCCCGCCGGGTAGTGGGCGATGGTGTTCCGGGAGAGCCCATAGACACCCATGCTCACCCGGTAGTGCAGGACGGGCTTCTCGGAGAAGGAAGTGATCTTGTCCCCGGCCAGCTCCAGGACCCCGAAGTCGATCTTCACGGTACGCCGGTAGGTGGCGACGGTCAGCGGTGCGCCCGACCGCGCGTGGGTGGCCAGCAGGTCGGCGTAGTCGAGGTCGGTGAGCACGTCGCCGTTCATCACCAGGAAGTGCTCGGGCAGGCGGTGCCGGATGCCGAAGAGCGGGCCGATGGTGGACAGCGGCCGGTCCTCCTCGACGTAGTCGACGGCCAGGCCGAACCGCGAGCCGTCGCCGACGAAGGCCCGGATCAGCGCGCCCAGGTGGTTGATCGCCAGGATGACGTGGGTGAAACCGCGATCCGCGAGCTGGCGCAGCACGATCTCGAGGATCGCGTGGCTCTCCCCGATCGGCACGAGCGGTTTCGGCAGCGTGGAGGTGTAGGGACGCAGCCGGACCCCCGCGCCGCCCGCCATGATCACGACATGCATCGACTCTCCACTCGTCCCCACGCCCTACCTCGCGTCCAACGAGCCGGACCGGCACCCGGGTACGGAAATCACCTGTTCGGGGCACGTCCCCCGCGTCACGCCTGCGGGTAAGCCCGGCGGGCGGCACGCCCCTGTGATGAGCTGTACCGGTGGCGGGAGATGTGCTGGGGCTGGTGCTGCACCCCACCCGGGACGTCTCCGAGGTGGTGCGGATCATCGCGGACTGGGCCGCCCGGCACCGGATCACCCTCGCGGTACGCGCCGAGGACCGCGCGCGGGTACCCGCCTCGGTGGAGGCGATCGCCGCGGACGAACTGGCCGACCGCTGCGCCGCGCTGATCAGCATCGGTGGCGACGGCACCATGCTCGGCGCGCTGCGGATGGCCGTCCGCGACCCGAAGCCGGTGCTCGGCGTACATCTGGGCCGAGTGGGCTTCCTGGTCGAGGTGGAGCCGCCCGATCTGCCCCGGGCGCTGGAACGGCTGGTGGAGCACGACTTCACCGTCGAGTCGCACGCCTGCCTGGCCTGCGACGTCTGCGGCGACGACGTGGTGGCGTTCAACGACATCGCCCTGGTCCGGCAGCCCGGCGCCGGGTTCGTCACCGCCACGCTGGCGGTGGACGGCCAGCGGTACGGCTACTACCGCTGCGACGCGCTGGTGGTGAGCACGCCGACCGGCTCGACCGCGTACAGCTACGCCGCCGGCGGCCCACTGATCTCACCGGCCACGGAGGCGATGGTGGTGACGCCGTCCGCGCCGATGGCCGGGATCTCCCGCTCGGTGCTGCTCTCCGCGCACGAGACGGTGCACCTGGAGCTGCGCGCGGACTCGGCACCGGTGGCGGTGGAGATGGACGGCCTCCTGATCCGGCAGGCGGCGACCGAGGGTTCGGTGCACATCCGGTACGTCAAGGACGCCGGCCGCGTGGTCCGCCTCGACCCGCGCCGCTACCAGGAGCGCAACCAGCTCAAGCTGAGCCTGCTGGACCTGCCGCTGCTGCCGGACCAGCTGCGGGAACTGTTGCCGGACGGGTTGCGGGAGCAGCTCAACCGCAGGGAGCTGCCCCCGCCCCGCTGAGCCGGGTCAGGCGGTGGCGAGCACCCCGTCGACCAGCGCCTTGGCCTCCTCCTGGATCCGGGCCAGGTGCTCCGGGCCCTGGAACGACTCGGCGTAGATCTTGTAGACGTCCTCGGTGCCGGACGGCCGGGCGGCGAACCAGCCCGACCCGGTGGTCACCTTGAGCCCGCCGATCGCGGCGCCGTTGCCGGGCGCGGTGGTGAGGGTCGCGGTGATCGGCTCACCGGCCAGCTCGGTCGCGGTGACCTGCTCCGGCGACAGCTTCGCCAGAACGGCCTTCTGCGCCCGGTCGGCCGGCGCGTCGATCCGGGCGTACGCGGGCGCGCCGAAGCGGTCGGCCAGCTCGGCCCAGTGCTCGCTGGGCGTACGGCCGGTGGTGGCGATGATCTCGGCGGCGAGCAGGCAGAGCAGGATGCCGTCCTTGTCGGTGGTCCACGTGCTGCCGTCGCGGCGCAGGAACGACGCGCCGGCGCTCTCCTCGCCGCCGAAGCCGACGGTGCCGTCGAGCAGGCCGGGCACGAACCACTTGAACCCGACCGGCACCTCCAGCAGCGGGCGGCCCAGGTCGGCCGCGACCCGGTCGATCATCGAGGAGGAGACGAGCGTCTTGCCCACCGCCGCGGCCGGACCCCACTGCTCCCGGGTACGGAACAGGTGGCCGATCGCCACGGCCAGGTAGTGGTTGGGGTTCATCAGGCCGCCGTCGGGCGTGACGATGCCGTGCCGGTCGGCGTCGGCGTCGTTGCCGGTGGAGACCGCGTAGTCGTCCCGGGCGGCGATCAGCGAGGCCATCGCGTTCGGCGACGAGCAGTCCATCCGGATCTTGCCGTCGCCGTCGAGCGTCATGAACCGCCACGTCGGGTCCACGAGCGGGTTGATCACGGTGAGGTCGAGGCGGTGCCGCTCGGCGATCTCCCCCCAGTACGCCACGCTCGCCCCGCCCATCGGGTCCGCGCCGATGCGCACCCCGGCGTCGCGGATCGCGTCGATGTCCAGCGCGGCGGGCAGGTCGTCGACGTACCGGGCGAGGAAGTCGTACTCGCCGGTGGTGTCGGCGGCG